>CAZURG010000005.1:0-22662 GCA_964623645.1 uncultured Gammaproteobacteria bacterium
GGGGTCGGCAACGGGACAATCTCGACCGGCGGATTATTCATCGGCAGCGGGACGGAATCATCAAATCCGGAAGATGGGACTTGGGCGGGCGGCGGCAAAATCGGCCGCACGGAAGAGGCGGATGGCGACTGTAGATCGGTAAAGGGGTCTGGAGCTTGACGGGCTTTCCATGTCCCATACCCCCACCAGGCCGCGACGGCACCGGCCGTCAGCAAGAAAACAACCAAGGCAACGAGGGCTAATGCTTTCCCATGTCCAGCGGAGACGGGCGGCGGCTCAGGTGGAGCGGTTTCGAGCGCGGGCGGAGTCTTGATCGCCGTCATCGGCTCGACGTCAGCAAACAAGTCCTGCGGAGCGGACATGATCGGCGCGGGAGTGGGCGGTGCCGGACGCAATGGAGGGGGCAGTGGCGGCGCGACCGGCGACGGAGCCGGAATCGGCATAGGCGGCATCACTGGAACCGGTGGTGGAGGCGGAAGCGGCGCGGAGGGAGGCATCGGTGCCGCTGGCGGGGTCGGCGGCATCACCGCTGGCTCAAACGGGAGATTGGAAGGGGCGTCGGACATACGGATGAGAGGAGTATATCACAACTCGGCGGGCGCGGTTGCATCCACCCCCGTTCCGGGATAGGGCCTGACCGGGTCAGCCTGCAATGGATTGGTTTTTCGGAAAAAGAGTTCTTCAGAGTCACTAAACCCGTCGTTATCGCTGTCCGGGTTCTGGGGATCCGTCCCTTTCGCGACTTCCGTCGCATCGGAGACGCCGTCATCGTCGGTATCAACCGGAAAATCAGGGACAGTGCCCGGCTGAAGGGAGGGGTCGATCGGTTTGGGCGTTTCGGTACGGCTTTCTGGAGAGGTTACTGGACGAACGATCGGCAAGCCCCCATCGGAGCCACGTTGACGCAGCCAAACGATCAAGCCCACGATCAAAAGCAAGACAATGATGCCAATCCCCAACCACGCCCGCCGTTGAGGGACAGCTGATGGGAGCGGAGACGGGGTGGTTGGGGTGATGAACATAGGGTCGATGGGTTACGGGCGCTACGGGACGAGGTCAAACGGATTGACGTTAGTCAGGACGCGGTACACGAGGGTGCGGAGAGCCGTCTCGCCGTCATCCGCGATCATTGAGAACGACGGATCGGGCGAGAAATCGATCGATGCGGTGCACATGAGGCGATTGACGATCGTGAGATTACCGGTGACGGCGTCCTGGTCGAATACGTGCCAATATTTTTTGCAGTTTTCAGAGGCGCGAGAGGTCTGAGCATTCGCGACAACCTCCCGATACTGTTCGATGCCGCTTGCATCGCGCCAGAGGATGCGAATCTTGTTATTGAGGGCGGGCGTGTCAATCGCGCCGTCGCCGCCATCCGCTAGAGAATGGTAATCAACCAAGAAGAAGCGATAGGTGCCACCTGGGACTGGTGAAGTGCGTCGATATTGGATGGTTTCAGCAATATTCTGGAGGCTGGTACAACTACCCCCACCATCCCCATTGTAACAGGTCAAGCTCGCATTCGGAGCGCGCGAGAGGTCGGTGGAGCCGAGGCGGCCATCCCCTTCGATCGTGCGCATGCAGCCATCGGTCCCATAGGCGCAGCGGGTAAACCCGCCGCCTGCGACGCCGACATACCCCATCGCACGCGGCAGGAGGAGCTGTGAGTTGATCATTTGCCCATAATACCGGCCGGAACGAAGCGCGTTCCAATCGCGCAGGATGATCGTTTCCCCATCCCCCGGACGGGGGGACAAGAGAATGATCTGGTCGGCGCCGCTGGCCACCCCGACGCGCGTACGGTAGTTCGTCAGCGAGAACGCGGCTGAAGTGTACGGGGAATATCCATCCGCCGGATCGGCCGTGCGTCCGAAGACACGCGTCTGATAGTTGTACTTCCACCCCTGAAGCGTGATCGTGAGCGTATAGCTTCCACATGCGGCGTTCGGATGAATCCCAGCGAAGCGGAATCGGCCATCCGCCTCCGTGAACGTCTCGGCAATCATCGCGCCGTTGTAACGCAGGACAACACGAGCCTGGCGAAGTCCGTTATTTTGCAGAATTCCATCGCGGACGATCCCAGAAATGGTGTTTTCCGCGGTCTCAGGCAGACGCGCCGAACAGGTTTGACAGCCCGCCAACGAGCACGTGGCGCTACATCTTAGGATGTCGCGTCCATCGACCTGGGTGGTCGCATAATCAAACCCTAAGGCGCGACAACTGGCATCAACCGGGAGATTTTCGCCGTCACAGACTTCACCTGCATCCAAGATGTTATTTCCGCAGAACCCACCAGAAACGGCGGAAACACGGCATTCATTGGTACACATCGAACCGACCGAACCATACTCGATCGCGGACGGACGGACACCGTTACGACCACCAAAGTCACATTCCTCACGGCCTGCCTGGGCGAACCCGTCGCCACAGCGGTTCAGGCGGCATTGCGGAGTACAGCGGCCCGTCCCGGCATTGCCGGAAAGACCATCGTCACACTCTTCGCCGGAAGCCGCATCAACAACCCCGTCACCACAGCTGGCAAGAATACGGCATCCAGACCAGGTCGTGAAACGACATTGCGCAACCTGGCCAGGCATGCGGCAGGTACGGACATGGAAGGTCGGGTAGGTAAGAGCCAAACAGCGACCGCCGCCACACGAGGCATCCGTCTCACAAGGGGTCCCGTTTCCCGTCCCACCAGAACACATGCGGGAGGTAACGGGGGCGCAGGCGTTCGTCGCAGGCGTGCCGCCGCAGGTCCAACCCTGAGCACAATCGGCGTTCGTATCGCAGAACTGCGTTGGCAACATGCCCTCACGCGTACACAGAGCTTTTTGGGTCTGCTCGGTGTTGCCGTCACATTGCTCCGAAGCGTCGATAACTCCATCCCCGCAATGTGGAGCGGTCGTGCGACAATCAAGACTGCACGAACGCGCGACAGTACAACCCGCCCCACAATAGGCGCCATTCACTCCCGGCGCGCCCGGAATCGGGGCGCCGACCGAAGCCCCGTTATCACAGACCTCTCCAGAAGCAACGACACCATCACCACAGCTTCCTTGGGTCGCTTGGCACGTAAGTGAACAGAAGCCGTATTGGCCGTTGCGAGCACCGTCGTCACATTGTTCGCCAACATCGACGCGCCCGTTTCCGCATTGAACATTCGGGGTGCAGACGGTTTGCGGACCGTCGATAAATTCGCGGCAATCGCTGCAGACCTGAATCTTTGTTCCTTCTTGGCCGTTTACGCGACACGCAACGGCCTGCGTCTGGCCGAGACGGCAGACCTGGTCAGGACCGGTTGCGACCGCAGAGCAGCTTGAAGCCGCCGTATATTCAGTGTTATTACAGATCCCCCCGTACCTCCATGTCCCACCCGTCGGACGGCAGGAACCCGTCGAACGGACGACGCCAGCCAGATCACGGACGACGCAATCCTGATCAGCCGCACACAGTTGGCTATTGTTAGAGCACCGGCGGATCTCGGTCACGAGGGCCGGGCGATACGCGGTAGACGCTAATGCTTCCAGGTTGACGGAGAACTCGAACCGGTTTCCCCCATCAATAGAGCGGTACTGATAGACATGGGACGTCTGCAGGGTCCGCGCACCCTCCTGGATCGCGGGACAGAGATAGCGTTGCGCCGTCGGATTCCAACAGGTCGCAGGATCGAACCCGTTCCGCGCCGCATCCGTACCGGTCATCGCGACACAGGTCTGGCCCGTCCCACATTCGCCATTCTCGGAACAGATTTTCCCCAGCGCCCCATCACCCGCACGGCAGCGGCCACAGCTCGTGAACCGGTTGATCGGGTCACGCGGAAGGGCCTGGTCGTTTGTCCCTAGCGATTGCTCCCAGCTCGGCCAACGGCTCGTGCTGAGACCCTGGATGAAGGACCCCGCCGTGAGGGTCGGATACCGGCCGTCCGCCACACGGACCGCCTCAAGAGAAGCGTTCACGCTCTGGACGTCGCCGATACGGGCCCGGTCACGCTGAAGCTTGGCCTTGTCGCTGGCACAGACAAGGTTCGTCTGCACGGCTGCGCACTCCCAATCTGCGGAACAACTGACGGGACGGCCGTTAGCCACATGGACGCGCGCATCCCCACGTTCATTGCGCAGGACACACACGTTCCCCGTGTTGGTCTGCAGGTTCACATTCAGGGCGAAGTTCTGCACCAGCTGGTCAAAGATTCGGACCGTTTGTTCCTTCGCATCCGGATTACGGGAGAGAATGTAGATGAGCGAAGTCGCCGTGCGCCCATCCGTCGCAAGGTCCGTCGCAGCAATATAGAAGGTGGACCCGTCGCGTACCGCGTCATACCCGTCGACGGTTACGGCCTGCGGCGCGCCCGTAAAGCCCTTAGCCGCATACCAACGGGCCGCACTCAAGTGGAGCGGGTTAGCAGCGATACGGATACCGACTCCATCGGAACGCAACGAGGGATCTTGGAAGGTAAAGAGGTATTGGCGGAGGATTCCCTGATCCGTGTCGGCCGGACGAAGCGGGACGGGGTTCAGGCGGAGCGAGGGCAGATCATCCTCCGTCGTCGTCGCGCCCGCATCAAGACAGTAGCCCGTCGAGAAATGGTAGAACGGACCGCTCGCAAACATCGGCGCCAAGGCACGCAACGAAGCAGAGTCCTCGTCATCCGTGAACGGACCGAGGGCTCGACCTGGCCAAGGGCGCTCGCACAGCTGGACCGTCGCATTTTTTGACGCCTCTATGACCGTCCCGCTTGTCGAGGGAGTATTCAAGGTATCGCGGGTCACCTCTAAACGCGCCGAAATAAAGCTGTGGCCATTGCGGTTGTTTGTCGCGACATCCGCCCGGTCGCCTAGGGGCGCGCTCGCCATCCGGGTTGTGGAGAGGATGTTCGTCTGTGAGGAAATCCAGGGGCCCCAGGACCATCCATACTCAGCGACCGGAACGATCGGCACCTCGACTCCTTCGGGTGAGAGGGCTTGGGCCGTGGCACGCCAGGCATGAGTCTCCGGGTGGCGCGTAAAGAGGTACGGGCTTTCCGAAGAGGTATCGTCAATCTGAACCTCGCGAGCCTCACAAATGCCGGTCCCCGTTTGGAAGGTCCAATCAATAGCCTCCTGCTCCATCACGACCCCACGGTCACTGCGGATCGCTGTTGTCGTTGGCGTCACGGCTGCAAGGTCGCGCGCGCCACGCACATAGACGCGGTATTGGGTGTTCGCTTCCAAGGCTCCCTGGATCGTATAGATCACACGGGAACCCGTCCCTTGCGAGACCACCTCAAGCGATCCTGGAACAGAGCCGACGCACCAAACATCCGCCGATACGTCGGTCGGACGAAAGAAGGCCACGACCCGATTCCACACGCGTTGATACCAAGATGGGTCCGGGAGATTCGCGATCACGCTCGTCAATGGACGCGCACCAGCCGGACAGGACACGCCTGGGGTGTTTTTAGCGACGATCACGGTCGCCGTCGCCGAACCGAGCTCGATCGGCACTTGAAAATCAGCGAAAATCCCAGTATTGCGGCAGACTCCCGTCCCACGAACGGCCGGATACCGTGATGTGATCCGCGGTCGCGGCGCGCAGCATCCCCCATCCGTCAGGCCAGAGCCCGCTGGACAAAGGGCTTCGGAACGCTGGCCACACCGCAAACCATACACACCGCGACCAGAGCGCCCCTCATAGGTCGCTTGGATGTTCGTAGTTAGGCGAGTCTCACCGACTCCCGGATCGCGCACGGCCGTGATTTCGGCCAATTGCTGGTCGGTGCGCGAAACAGCGGCACGCACGGGAGCTTCTGCATCCGAAGCATCCGCCCCTTCCGCGTCCGTCCGCTCGATCAGGCGAGCCACGGAAGCGTCCGCGGCCCCGGCGTCAGTCAGCAACGACCAGGTGAACGGGTTTTCACTCACCAAGAGCTGACCGGTTTCAGCACAGCTGTCCGGGGGACTCACAGGAACTGCAGTAAAGCGCTGACGGGCACCAATAACGCTTTCAATCTTTTCTTCCGGCGCTAACGAGACACGATCCACCGCACACCGACCTTCATTTTCGGTTTTTACTTGAAATTTCCAAGCGAATCCCCGCTCCTCGCTAAGGGAAGCGAGAGCCTGCCCACGAGCGGACGTGATTCCTCCCGCGGCCCCACTCCGCAACAAGACACGGTACGTCTGACCAGTACGTAGTAATGGCGTCGGACGGACCAAGAGAAAACGGTTCAAAGCCAAACGGTCTACCGCCTCTGATCCAGGGATCGCGGTGACGCGAACCGCGGTCGGCGGCAAGGTAAACGGCTCATCCATTGTCCGACATTCCGCATCGGCACAGCGTCGGAACTCGATGTTCGACGGGATGATGGTCGCTGGGTTCACAGGCGCACTAAATTGAGCCCAAACGGCGGCATTTATACACGCGGCGTTACAGCTCGGCCCATACGATTCCACGATGAACGGCCGCAAGGCGACGGACATCTCACCATTCCCCGAAACCGTCGAACGACCCACTATCACGGAGGCGGTCGCTAAGGATGGTTCGCTTTCGGGAACCTCCGCACGTGCGGTCGCCGTCTGGTCCGGACTCTGGCCAGCCGCCCCCGGAACCGTCGTGACGGCAACACGCGCATCCGAACGGCCAGCCCGATCACGCACCGACCAGTTCCAGGCATACGCATCTGGATTCAGCTGCAGACACACGTCATCAGCCGCCAACGGGTTGGCATGGACGTCCGTTTCCGCATCGATATCTTCAAAACGATAGGTCGCCGGGTTCACGAGGACGGATCCGACCGTACACGGTTCGGATGAGGCACGCGTGGAAAAGCGGAAACAATAGGCATTTCCTTCCCCGCACGTTTCTGCCTGCTCAGGCATCGCGATACCACGGTCAGATCGAATCGCCGTCGTGAGCGTAACCTGGTAATGACTTGCGGACGACCAACGCTCTGGACTTCCGCTCGGACGGAAGCGGATGAGACTCGAATCTGCATCTGCGGTCTCAAGTCGAGGGAATCCGACCGCTGGCGTGACCAAGGTTCCAGCCGCACAATCTGCATCCGCGGACGAGCATTGACGCACGATAATGTTCGCACCGTTCACCTGCGCCGGATCAATCCGCGTCGAGAAGCGGATGATGATATCCGCATTAACGCAGGCATTCGCTCCTCCAGGACGGCCATTCCACGGGCTCGGCGAAGCCAACCGCCGCGTTGCCGGGTTGCACTCATTCACAACTTCCGGATAAATCGGCAATTCACCTGTCGACAGGCGCCAGGCGTAATGGGCATTCGTCGCGACCGCCGGACACACGCCACCCGTCCGAGCGACACACACGCCGGACCCCTCACAACAACGCTCCGTCGTCGAACAAATTCCCGCATCTTCCGCACAATTTCGCACGTTATAAGGCAGCCCATTCGAATCCTCCCCACGCACACGCACATTCGCCGAACCCGTCCGCGCCCCTGGGGGCACGACCGCACGGACCGTCTGATCCGTCCATTCCAAAATCGAAACGGCGTCAACCGCTCCCGAACCGCCCTGGAAACGAATAGACCCTTGTTCAGAACCGAACCGTTCACCGGTAAATTGAACTTCCGTCCCGATCGGACCCGTGTCCGGATCGAGCGCGCACAACCCCGGACCCGGCTGTCCAGCCGACACCACAAATCCCAAGCGGTTACTCGGTGCCGAACCGTCGCGTCGCTGCAAATAAATCTGATAGCTCCCGGCGGCAACCGGCGCCACGCCACCTAATCCGCTCGTACGGATCGACGCCGGAACCTTCACCGTCACCGCCGTATCCGACCAATAGCGAGTTCCTAAATCACATGCTGCTGGAAAATCGGTATCTCCGGGCCCCTGATTCCCATCCCCGGCGACGAATTGAATCAGCCCCGCCAAATCCCCAAAATTCCGGCCACGCAAGGTGATGTATTGACCGATCGGACCCGTTGTCGGATTCGCGCTCTCAATGATCGGTGGCTCCGACATGCGCGATGCTTCCACCATGAATGGCAAGGGATTGGAGACCGTTTGACCGACACGGACCCGCACCGAAGCGGAGCCAGGCGCGATCGTCGGGACATTCAATGAGATCTCCCCATCCGTCCACCCACGGACAGTATTCACGACCGAATCGGCGACCTGTACGCGATCCGAGGTCGAACCGAAACCGACCCCCAAAAGACGGACGGGCGTTCCAATAGGACCTCCTTCTGGCGTAACGGCGCACAATCCTGGAGTCGCCAAATCATTCACCGTGTAAGGGCCGACCCGAGGGCCGACCTCGTCCTCAGACCCGTCCATGAGGCCAGACGTCCCATTCTTGACCGTAACCGCCCCGGTACGCGCCCCGACGGGCACCTCGACAACAATTGCCTGATCCGTCCACCCATCTCCGACCTCGCTGCAGCGCGCCGGCAATGTCGCCCGCACCCCACCCGCGAACGTAACCTCCCCGACATTCCCGAAGTTCGACCCGGAGATCGTCACGATCGTCCCGATACGCCCATTATTCGGGGTAATCGCCGTGATCACGGGCCGTTCGACACAGCGCCCAGCGGAACATACACCGCTCGCACACTCACCCGCCTCACGACAGGCGCCCCCCGTGCACGCTCCACACCCACCCCCACAATCGATCCCCGTCTCATCCGCGTCCTGGACATCATTAAAACAGCTTTCGGAACGGACCATCACCGAAACAAGCGTCGAGCTCGCCGTATTCGAATCGATGTCGGAAGAAAGCGCCTGAACGCGATGCGCCCCTAGCGAAACACCCGTCGTATTCCACAGCGCCCGCCCTTCAAAAGAGAGCGGCGTCTCGCGTTCCCCCGGGGTAGCCCGACCGACGACGCGACCGTCTACGCTAAATTGTAACAACGAAACGCCATTCTCGTCGCTCGCCGAACCGATCAGCTCAACCGAACGGTTTTGTGGAACGGATTGCCCGTCGTATGGCTGAAGCAAGGTCACCGTCGGACCCGCTACGTCGACCAGCTCCCCTGTCCGGAAGCGCCCCTCACAGACCGCCCCCAAGGCCCCACACGCGATCGCCTGCCCCGTCGCAGAACGCATCGTTCCATCTACTTTGGCGATATAATCGGTATTCGCGTCAAAACAGAACCGGCTCGCCTGCGGCGCCGGACAGGCTTGCGCAGGCGTGAACGTCGCCAAGGAGCCTTCCACGACGAATCGACCCGCGACCACCTCACCATTTGCCTTGGTCACACGCACGCGCTCATTGACCTGCGCGGCCGCGACATCCTGAGAGAACAGGAACCGGACCTCCACGTTCCGAATCGGCACAGATCCAGCCGGCTCAATCCCCAAGAGGTAAAACCCACCCGAAATCCCCGCCGCCCCAAACGAACCGCCGGCCGTCGACCCTCCCGGAGCCTGCTGGGTCGACCGCCCCCCACTCCCTCCCGTCGCCCCCAGTAACGACGTCAACACGAACCGCGTGATCGCCCAGGCGCTCACGATAATCAATACGCCAATGATCGCATTCTGGATCAGCCGCTTCGCCTTCTCGATCTTCTCATTGTCCCCACCCGAGGTCATCCACAAAAAACCCGCGTAAACGATGATTGAGACCAGGATGATCCCAATGAAGGATAATGAAATGTTAATGATCCGTACCACGATCGTGCGCGGATCCTCTGCCGAAAGGACCGTGGTATTCCCCACCTCCTGCAACCCAAGATCAACCGTCTGCTGGGCATGGACCGGCTGAATACCAATAGGCGATCCCGCCGCGAGGCAGAGGGTCACCAGGCCGAAAAGCGCCGCTAGGGCGCGAAAGGAGAAGCGTTTCATGGTCGTAGAGGCAAAGGAACCAATGGGGTCGGGAAGGCGCAGGCCGTCCGCGACGGGCGATCGTCACAACAATACGGACTTCCCGCGCACCGCCCGGACGACGCGGGGTTGAAGCAATTCTGGTATACGTTCTGCACATCCGACGTAATAAACGGACTATATTCCGGCGAGATCATCCCATCGTCCGTGCGTTGCGCATCGAGGAATGGCCGGTGCTGGATCTGCAGGCGCGAACTTGAGGCCCGCTCCCCAGAACGCACCACCCCACCATCCGCGCGCAAGCCGATCGTATCGACAGTCCACCAGAAGGTATCTCGCAACTCTTCCGGCTCATTCGTCTTCAGTAAGACACCCTCCGACGTGACCGTAGATGCCTGGAGGATCGCGTCAAAATCGCTCGAGATCGCCGCATCGACCGGCACATCACTCGCCCGCACCGCCGGACTGACGGCCCGGATCTGCGGCGGGGTTAAGTTCGGCCGCGCTTCGGTCTGAAACCGCCACTCGTAATCGTCAAAGGCGGGAATCTCGCCCGGCCCCTGGGCGGTCCCGTTCCCGTTTCCGTCAAACGAGTTCCCTGTATAGTCGACGATCCCATCATACAAGGACGCCCCGCCGGAACGGACCATCCGCGCCTGCGGCGGCACATCGGACAGGCTCGCCGCACGAATCCGTACACCGACATTTGAGCTGAATGGCAGGCAGAACACTTGACGGCCGCAGGAATTGATCCCGCACGAGACGGTTGTCACGAACTCAATCGTCCGAAATTGATTGGACAGCGTGAAGACCCCGTCCGGCCGCGCAGAACCAACCCCGCTAAGCGGGCTGGCATTGACCTCGACATTTTGGAATCCCGTCCCCGACCGCACCAGCCCAGAAGCCGAGATCGGGTTCAGCGGCTTATCAAAATTCATCTGAACGACGATATTGGGCGCATATCGGCCACCCGCATACGGGACGACGGACAAGATCTTCGGCGGCGTATTATCGACGATCGTCGACACCTCAAAACGCCAGCTATAATCGCGTTCAGCCGAAACCAAGCCGCTCCCGACCGAAAAGATCGAGGGACCGGCCCCGCCCGGCGTCTCGAGGCGCAACCCACGTTCCCCTCCTAACAGACGCACCGAATAGTCCGTATTCGACGTCGGACTTCCCAACAACGCACGCGGACGCAGGACCATCGTCTTATGGTCTGACGTGAAATAGACCTCCACATCTCCACTCCGTAACGAAGTGGAGGCCTCCTGGCCCGTTCGGAAAATATGGATCGCATCCGCATTCAGGTCACGTGCGGTCGTGCTCGCGACTTCAGAATAGCCGACGATCGCCGAGGCCGGATCAACCGGCTGCTTGAAGGTGATGATGATAGAGGCGTTACGAGGGATCTCCGTGGCATCACGCTCAGGAATATGGTATTCGATGACGCCCCCGCCTAATGCGCCTGCGGAACCCGGAAACCCGGACCCTGGCCGTACCCCGCCCGCAACGCCCGCCCCACCACCGGCCCCACCAGGGCCGCCACTTCCACCCAGCCAATCCAAGATGAACCGGCTCACCGCAAACGAGGACACCATAATGACGAGTCCGATAACCGCATTTTTGATATACCCCTTCGCCTTATCCACTTGTTCCGGTCCCGGAGCCGTCATCCACAGGAAGCCCGCGTAAATAAAATAACAGAGCAATAAAACCCCTAGGAACCCGAAGACGATGTTGATGATGTTTCCGATGATCGTAAACAAATCGGTGGCCCCACCCACGCCCGCCTGCGTCGCAACCGCTTGCACACCCGACGGATCGAAGGGCTGAGTCGTCTGGGCGAAAGCCGGCGAGGCGGCAAACGCAAACACAACCGCAAAAGCGCTCGCCAGGAAGAGCTTCCGGACGTGGCCTGAGACGGTTGTGGCTACCGAACCTTTCCAAAGCATGGGAGAAAGATTCTAGAACTAAAGATTGAAAGGGCGCGTGATCAGCCGAGCAAACGCTCGACGATCTTCCGGACTTCGTTGCCATCGGCACGACCGGCGACCGCCTTCATGGCGACCCCCATCGCTTTGCCGATATCCGTGACCCCCGACGATTGTAGCGCGTTCTTCACCAAGCCTTCAAGTTCCTCGACCGGCAACGCGGGCGGTAGGTATTCGTTGAGGATCGAGATCTCCTGCTGCTGGCGGTCGGCCAAGTCGGTCCGGCCCGCATTCAGGAAGTCGCTCAACGCGTCCTGGTACTGCTTGATCATCGTCTTGATGACCGCCTGCGCTTCGGCATCCGTGAGGACGGCTTGCGTCTCGATCTGCCGATTCTTGAGCGACGTGCGCAATAAACGGAGGGTTGACAGACGCACCTCGTCCTTGGCCTTCATCGCCTCCTTGAATTCCTGTTCAATACGTTCAATAAGGGTCATACGTCAGACATCTCTATGATAGATCAATCCCCGACCAAAAGACAGGGAGATTTCCCCAGTCCTCCTAGAAGCAAAACCGCCGACCGCGTTAAGCGGAGCGGCGGATGTTGCGGTTCGGTTTCTCGTCCTTGAGCTGGCCCGTCTTCATCAGATAGGCGTAATGCTGGGTCAAGGTGACACGGCGCAAGGCCCCATCGCGACGCTTGTTGCGGTTGGGCTTGTGAGCATGACGTTGGCGACGACGTACCTCTTGGTTGAGGCAACGGTCCTGACACCGGCGCTTGAAGCGCCCGAGCAACGAGTCAAACGATTCGCTCTTCTTCCGTTTTACTTCTGCCATACAATCACGCTCCTTTCTAGTTTGGAAATCAAATCGGCTTAAACGCCGAGGTGTTGGCCAGAGCTTAGGGAAATGGGGCTTTGTTGTCAAGATCTGGGCCAATCTACGGCAAAATCCGCGCCCATACCGCCTATTCCCGCGCAGGCAAGGCCTGACACAAAAGCCACAGGCCATCGGGGCTCGTGCCCCCCCCCTAACAATCCTGATCACGTACGGCCGAGAATCAAGGGGCCGCGACCATCGCGTCTCAGAGCGAACGCCGCCACGAAATCAAGCAATCCATCATGATCACACGCCCATCCTACCGATTCTCTCTAGACGAGCACCCCAGCCGTTTTCAGCGCTACACAGCATCATCCGGAAGGACGGAGGCGAGGTCAAACGCGACATGGCGGTATACCGTCGCAAAATCAACTCCGGTCGATTGGATCAGCTTCCTAAGCCGCAACCGCGCCCCGTTAACGAAGGCGGACACCCGCTCACGCAATTCCGCGAATATCGCCGTATTCCCAGGAGCGCCGTCACCCAATAATGAAGCCGCTTTCATGCGCGCCCGCAGGCGGCTTACGTCTTCCGCAAACTCGTTTGCCGATCGGAGAAAGGCCAACAGCTCAGGGGACAGATCGTCAACGGAGGCAGCGCCGGACAGGTGAGCAATCATCTCCGCACTGTGAGGCAGCTTAACAGCCGCATGCAAGCCAGGACCAAGATACGCTTCAGGATCAATGGGCTGCACGTCATCTTCCGAACCAACAAAGTCCGCCCACGGCAGCAACGCAACACACCAAGACCGGTCGTCGACCGACAACGTCTCAAAGGCGCGACCTCTTTCGTGCGACCCACCCGCCATGATGCGTTCAGACATAGAGCATGCTCATCAAAAAAATTTACACCTAAACCCTACAGCCGTGGCCTGATCAACACAATACGCCACGCAAAATAACCACGATCACGGACTCGCTCTAAATCCCCTGAGATCGTCGACGCAAAGCTCACAGAGACGTCAATGCACAGTCAGACGGGTTGACGTCGGAACAGATTAAGATTCGCTTCTGCACACATGGAAAGAAACATCGCCGATAGAATTGCGTGCTATACTCCCATCAACAACGCACGATCCCGAACCTATGCGAAACCACCCCATGGAACACGCCGATCTACGCGGGATCCCCTCATCAATCTTCGATTCTGCCTGGACCGCTTCAGATATTCGACGCTTCTATCAACGCATTGGCCTTCCGCGCCGATCAAAAGAGCGTATTCAGGAGTTTCGAGACGTGACAGAGGATGTAATCATGGGCAGTTCGCTTCCTTACCCGCCACGTACCTGGTCAGACCGGAGCAGCCTAACGAGCGAGATATGGGAGCGCATCCTCCCACGACTCCCAGAGATCCCCCAAACGCTCGAGCATTTCGTGTTCGATGGGATCACGCAGCAAGCATCTCCTCCGTACGAGCCCTTCTTCTATCACCAAAGCTGTGCTCAGGATGGCTCACCGTATCCTATCGATCCTGAAACCGCGATCGCGCTTGCCGTAGATATCCATTCTCTTCCACGAACGTGTGAGCTGGCGCTTGATGGCTTGAGACAAAAATACTCCTACGACCTCCACACGCTCAGCCTATCACCCGGCACGCGGCCCAAGCCAACCTCAGAAAACATTCGTATTTTAACCGTCCATCCCACTCCAAAAAGAGCAAACTCCCTCCAACGCATCTTGGCGGAATGGCATCGTGATGTCCGCCCATGGGATGGACCACTGGCTAATCTCATTGACGATCCCGGGCTTGCAACAATTCCAAACGTCTACACGCATCCGATCTGGACGGAATATGTGGAGGAAAAAAAACGCACCACGAACGAGACGGAACGCGAATGGCTGCTTCGCGGATACGCGGCCGCATCTCGCTATCTAGGACTGCAATACTATCGTCAAACACTCCTTCTTGGCGGAAAAACGGATCGAGAGCAAGCCCTTGTTCGCGCAAGCGAGTACTTTGGTCGTACAGCCCTGCGGAACCTCATTGAGCGAATCACGGATCCTTCTTTTGCCAATCCGTTTGCGCCCGATCTCGCGCTTATCGAGCAGGGCTATCTCCCCGTCTCGTGGGATCGACGCGGCGCCACAATTCTCATTCCACCGATTCCAGTAGAATAAAAAACACGCCTCGAGGGCGTGTTTTTTATCTCCCGCTTAAAACCCCATCCCCCCACCATGCCCGTGCCCCGCAGCCGGAGCCGGTTCCTCCTTCTTCGGAAGTTCCGTGATCACGCACTCGGTCGTGAGGAAGAGCGCGGCCACACTGGTGGCGTTCTGCAAGGCGGAACGCGTCACCTTCGCCGGATCAACGATCCCCGCGGCGAGCATGTCCTCATAGCGGTCGGCTTCGGCGTTGTAGCCCATGCTGCCGGTCTGCTTGCGGACCTCCTCCACGATAACGGAGCCGTCTTTCCCCGCGTTCTCGGCAATGGTCCGCAAAGGGGCCTCGGCCGCCTTCTTGATGATCATCATGCCCACCATTTCATCGCTCATGTGGTAGAGCGGGTCTCCACTGGTCGAAGCGCCCGCCTGCCCACCCATCGCTTCCGGGGTCAGGGCGGACTTCGACGCGCGAATGAGCGCCACCCCACCGCCCGGCACGATCCCCTCTTCCACGGCGGCCTTGGTGGCCGCGATGGCGTCTTCAATGCGGTGCTTCTTTTCCTTCATCTCGACTTCCGTCGCGGCACCCACGCGGATGACGCCGATACCGCCCATGAGCTTGGCGTGGCGCTCCTGGAGCTTCTCCTTATCGAACGACGAGTCCGTCTTCTCGATCTGGGCCTTGATCGCCTGGGCCCGGGCCTCGATCAGGGCCTTGTCGCCCTTGCCGTCGACGAACGTGGTGTGGTCCTTGCTGGCCACGATCTTACGGGCCGAACCGAGGTCCGTGAGCTCGACCGTGTCGAGCTTGCGACCCAGGTCCTCGCTGATATACGACGCGCCCGTGAGGACCGCGATATCCTGGAGCATCTCCTTGCGGCGGTCGCCGAACCCCGGCGCCTTGATGGCGAGGGCATTGAAGACCCCGCGGAGGCGGTTGACGATGAGCGTGGTGAGCGCCTCACCCTCAATGTCGTCCGCGATCAAAATAAGATCTTTTTTGCCTGACTTCAGGACTTTTTCGAGGAGGGGGAGAATATCCTGAATCGACGTAATTTTCTTGTCGGTAACGAGGATGTACGGCTCGGCGTATTCCGCTTCCATACGCTCCTGGTTCGTCACCATGTACGGCGAAGCGTAGCCCTTGTCGATGCGCATCCCCTTCACGACGTCCTTCTCGACCCCAAAGGTCTGCGATTCCTCGACCGTGATCACGCCGTCCTGGCCCATTTCCGCGACCATCTCGGCGATCGTCTTACCGATCTCGCGGTCGTTGGCGCTGATCGAGGCGACGTGTTCGATCTTATCGCCCGTGATCTTCTGGGCCACCTTGTTGCGCAATTCCTCGACGACGAGGGCGAGCGCCTTCTCCATGCCGCGCTTGACGGCGAGCGGATTGGCGCCGGCCGTGATGTTCTTGAGACCCTCGGCGATCATGGCTTGGGCGAGCACCGTGGCGGTCGTAGTGCCATCACCGGCGGC
This sequence comes from uncultured Gammaproteobacteria bacterium, assembly GCA_964623645.1. Classification (GTDB taxonomy): domain Bacteria; phylum Patescibacteriota; class Patescibacteriia; order 2-12-FULL-60-25; family 2-12-FULL-60-25; genus JAGOUA01. The sequence continues at coordinate 16,183 of CAZURG010000005.1, forward strand.
GTCGTTGGTTTGGGAGGCCACTTGCTGCACGAGTTGAGCGCCCACGTTCTCGATCTTGTCTTCCAAATCAATTTCTTTCGCAACCGTCACGCCGTCCTTGGTGATGGTCGGCGAGCCGTAGCCATGGTCAATGACGACCGTGCGGCCCTTGGGGCCGAGCGTCGCCTTCACGGCGTTCGCGAGCTTGTCCACGCCACGCTTCATCGCTTGGCGCGCGTCTTCCGAAAACAGGATGGTTTTTGCCATAGGAAATCAGGTTAGGCTTCAATCACGGCCACGACATCGGTCTCGGCGATCACGAGATAGGTCTCGTCACCGATCTTGACCTCGTCGGAGGCGTATTTCTTGAACACGACCTTATCACCGACCTTCACGGTCATGGGCTGCCGCGCGCCATTCTCCAGGAGCTTGCCAGGGCCTGCGGCGATGATCTCGCCCTGGTGCGGACGCTGCTGGGCACCGGCCGTATCCGGGATGATGATCCCGAGGGCGGTCACCTCTTCTTTCGAAACCGGTTTGACGATCAGGCGGTCGTGCAATGGGCGTAGATTCATAGGCGTTTTTAGGGAAATATAGCTGTGGATTTAGCAGACGAACGAGTCGAGTGCTAGACCCTACGAGGGCAAGAATGCGCCCGAAGAACGGGGCTGTCAAGGCATCCAAAAAATCCCATTCAAGAGGGATTTTTAGGTTCGATGGGGTTCACGCCATGAACCAATGTCGTTGGCGTTTTTAGAAGCAGGAGGACGATAATAGCCATCAGCGCCTGACCAGCCCATAGCGACCAGAGATAGTGGTCTAATGCCAGTAGCACGATGAGCGCGCCCCCGAAGAGGACCACAGCCGTCCCGTCGAATGCTCGACGAACACGCCAGACGATCCATCCGAATAAGGCGCCCACAAACAAAAGGCGCGGGATCCCAAGCTCTACGAGCGCTAGCAGCGGAACCAAATGTGGCGGCTCGGCCGGAACCTGGCACGATGCCGTCGCGCAGGCGCGTTCGAGCCCGACTCGATACGCCCCGAGCCCCGTCCCCCAGGGGTACGCCGGCAAGACAACGAGGATCGCTTGCCGGATCCCTTCGCGCCGCTCGTTCAGGGAACGCGTTTCGAGGCGCTCCTGCCCAGCGATACGCGTCCGAACCAACTCCGGCCTCAGGAAAAACCCTCCGCAAAAGACCGCCACGCAGGTTCCCGCAAAAAGAATCATCCGCACACGTGCCCAGGGCCGACGGGTCGCGAGCAGGAACATCCCGAAGAGCCCAACGGCGAGGCCGATCCAGGCTGAACGCGCATACGTCGCGTACAGCGCGGTCGCCAAGAGCGTCGCGAACAACGCCCAGGCCCCTGGACGCGCCGCACGGATCCACGCACGACCGGCGAAGAGCGTCCCCATCGCCAGCCATCCGCCCAGGATATTCGGATGTGGAAACGAGCCGTACGCGCGCAAAAAACGTACGCCCGCCGTCTCGATGACGCTCACCCCTCGAACCAGCGGATCCTGCGCCGCAAGCCCCGCCCATTTGCTGGCGAACACGAACTGGGTCGCCGTCTGGAACAGGGCGAGGAGCGCGACCGGCACCAGCGCCGCCAATACCCACATCCCAACGGACACATGCAGGTCCGGATCCGTATAGACAAGCGCAACGAATAGCATCAGGAACAGCGCCTGGATCAACCATTGCCCCGTTGCGGCCAACGATAGGGTCGGAAAAAGAAGGAGAAAAAAGAGGGCAACCCCGGCTCCGTATTGCCATTTTTTCCCTCCCATCAACCCTTTTTCGGTCTTCTCAAAAAAACGACAGGCCGACGCAACCCCAATGACCAGCATCGACGCATATAACGACCAACGACCCTGCTCCCACGGCAAGCCCCCCATCTCAGGCGACGGCAGGAAGGCCCGCGTCTGCCAAGGCAATAGTAAAACGGCGAGACGCAGGAACCGTCCCGACCACGGAATCTCACGGAGCGACACCAAGATCGCGGCAAAGGGCTTCATAGGAATGACGAAAGGCGGCGCGGCGGTCATCGACATGGGTCTTGCAGACGCGTGGGGTCAAGACGACGTCGGTGGTCGGCTCATCCGCCTTTTGGCGCAGGCCGGAGGGCGCAAACCGACGCTGCAGCCAAAACGCCCAACGTTCGAACGGGACCAAGGCCCGCGAAAGCGGGCGGGCTCGGTGAGGAATGGCCCGCCAAGCCACCCATTGCCGCGCAAACGGCTGGCGCGACCGCGTCCAAGCCTGGGCCGCCCATACGTCTCGACCGCACCCATCATCCAAGATCGGCAGCAGACGACGGACCCAAAAACGGAGATAGGGATCGTCCGGAAGCTGGGCAAACGGCTCCAAACGAAGGTCGGCATCATCCATCAGGAAAGAAAAGCACCACGCGTCACGCTCCCCCCGCCACTGGCCGGGACGACGGGCCAACAGGGCCGTCCAAAACAAGAGAAACGCCCGGGTCAGCCATAGCGAACCGTGCCGAACGACAACGAAGAGATCGATGTCCGCCTCATCACGAGCGGCGCCCAAAGCCGTCGTATTGCACACAGCCAAAAACCGGACCGTCGGCACCCACCGAAGCCATCGCCCCAAGCGCTGAATGCGGGCCCATTTTCTGGGAAAAAACCGTTCTCGGCGTTCACGTTCGGCAATAAGAGCGATGGAGGATGGGAAAATGAGACGCCCAGAAACGCGCTGCACTCGGCCAGACACGACCAACCCATCGATCGCCGCAACCGCTTCCGCGCGCGAAACCAAGCTATTTTTGGGACCAAGGTCCAGGTCAGCAAGCAACTCCTCCTCAAGCGGCGGATACCCGATTGTCACGAACCAAGCCAGCGTCCGCAAAACGGCCGCTTCAGGAACGGTCGACATAGCAAGAAGGGACCTGGGCAGGCAACGGGACCATTCGCTGTTGCGCCCGTTCAGGATGCGCCCAAGCGTCTTCGATGATCACGCAGCCGGATTCCCAACGAACGATCTGCGCCTGCGGGATCCAGAGCGGCTCGAACCGCCACCACCGTGTCGCGACGACGGCAATCGCTAAAATCTGCCCCGAGGCTAGCTCTATTTCAACATCCTCCAACCAACCGACAGACAAGCCGGCGAGCGTCCTCACCCGCGTCTGACGCAAGGCCGACCGGAGGGTCTGGCGCATATCAGCTGGTCTCAACCACCGAACCACCAAACGCCTTCAGCAGGTTCCCGACAACATCTTGGGACGAATGCTCCGGGGTCGCCGCGGTTTCCTCCGGACCCAAGACAATCCCGTCGAGATGCAGGTCCGGCACCTCAAATACCCGTTGCGCACACGCCTCAACGAGGCGCAGGTGCTTCGAATCGCCGATCACCTTGTCGCGATGGAACGGATACGGGAAGCGAATCACGAGCACGGACCCCTCGACCCGCTCCGGCTTACTGATCTTGAGAATAAACGGCAAGGAGTGGTTTTGTTCCTCGACAGCCCGAATGAAGGCGTTCCAAAGCTGGCGGACACGGATGATGTCCAATCCCGATGCGCTCGCGGGGGCAGGAACGACGGACGGAGGTACCGAAACAGCTGGCGCAACAGGCTCAACAGCAGGGGAAGTCGGCGCAGAAACGGCTCGCCCTTCTGCGGGCTTAGGGATCGGGGCGGGCTCAGCAACAGGCGTGGGACCTCGCTCGACGGAAATAACCGGAACCGGCGCAGCCGGTATCGGCGTCGCGGGAACCGCCGGAACAGGCTCAGCGGCTTTTACAGGAACCGGCTCAACGACAACCGGCTTAACGGCCGGAGCGCTTGGCGCGACCGAACTAGGTGACGAGACACCCCCATCCCCCACCGACAAGGCCGCCGTGAACGCGAGCAATAAAATGAACACAGGGTCCATCCCCGCACGCAAGTCGCGCCGACGATCGATGAGCGTCAAGGCCATCCCCTGAAGTCGCTGCGCGTTCCAGGCCGGCAACAAGGCGGCCAAACGCCGCTCCTCCTCGCTCCCTTTGGACCAATGTGCGACGTCGGCCGGGTTGGCGAGGCCGAGCAGCAAGCGCTTCAGCAGACGTAAGACGTCATCCACCAGCGTCGGAAAGGAAATCCCCGCGTCATACCAGGCCTGGAATGCCGTCGCCGCCTCCCCCGTTCGCCGATCGCGCACGTACTCGAGCCACGACAAGGCCTGGTCGAACGCCGAAAACGGGATTACAAGGCCCGCCGTCGCAAGCGAGATCTTTCCCTCATCCGCAAGCGAACCGATCTGGCCCAGCAAGGTCTCCGCATCACGCAAACACCCCTCGGCACGAGACGCGATCAAGGGAAAAACGGCCTCCTCGATCTGCCAGTCCTCCGCCTTCGCCAATCCCTGCAAGCGTACGATCATGTCCGTCTCACGAATCCGCCGGAATTCGAACCGTTGGCAGCGCGAGATGATGGTCGGCGGAACCTTATGCCATTCGGTAGTCGCGAAGATGAAAAAGGCGTAGGCTGGCGGCTCTTCGAGGGTCTTGAGCAGCGCATTCCAAGAAGCCGTCGACAGCATGTGGGCCTCATCCAAGATATACACCTTCCGCTTTCCTGCCGGAGCGAACCGAACATGTTCGATAATCGCTTCGCGGATCAGGTCAACGCCCGTATGAGTCGCGGCATCAATTTCGATGACATCGAAAACTTTTCCCTCCTGAAATGCGACACACGACGGACACGTCCCACACGGCTCCCCCTCTTGCGGCTGCGCGCACCCTAACGCCTTCGCCAAAATGCGCGCGCACGTCGTCTTGCCGACCCCGCGCGGGCCGGAGAACAAAAAGGCATGGCCCAGCGAACCGCTGGCCACCTCGGCCCGCAACGTCTCGGTGACATGTTGCTGGCCGGTCACGTCGGCAAACCGGCGCGGACGATGGATCTGGCTGAGGGACGGCATACGCTCTTGGTTGTAGCAAGGGAGAAGGGGGACGTCTATCCGCGCAGATTCCCACGAGAACCGTTCCCTCCACTCAAAAAAGTCCTAATATTAGACGAAAATACGCTAGAACAACCCCGGCGGCCCCTTCTCCGGCTCCGGCGGCGCATCTCCCCCACCTAAGCCGCGGCGTTCCGCGATTTCCGCTTCCACCATTGCCCGCGGACGGCCATATTTCTTGCTCGAGAGCTCGCGAATCAGTTCCGCCAACCCATTCTTCTTCCCCTTTGGGACCATCTGCGGGGCGAAATTAAAGGGACGGGACGCGGTATTGTCGATGAGGATCTTCGCATTACATGTGAACGCATCCACATTCACCAGGTCATACGCCGCAAACACGGGCGCGAACTCCTTCTCCAGGAACTCGGCATCATCCGGACCGATGCGGAAGGCGAACATGGAACCGACGTTCCCGAAGATCGCATCGCGAATCGACGTGTCCTTGTTGGCCCCGGCCGACAGCTGCCCAATGAACTGATGGGCAATCTGGAGATTCAAGCCGTATTTACGGGCTTCCGACAAGATCACGCTGATCGAATCTGTCAGAAAGTTCTGGAACTCGTCGATGTACAGGTAAAAATCCTTACGGTCCTTCGGGTCCATGTCGCCACGCTTCAAGGCGCCATCGAGGATCTTTCCCACCATGATCATGCCCAACAGATAGGCGTTCAGGTCCCCGATCTTACCCTTCGACAGCTTCATCAGGACGATCTTCTGCTCGTTCATCGCGTCGAACATGCTGAACGCGCTCTTCTGCTGCCCCACGATCGGACGCATGTAGTCGTTATAGATGAATGACGACAGCTTGGACGTGATGTACGGCACCATGTTCTGCAAGCTCGCCTCACCACCCGCCTTCAAGGCCTCCTTGGTCCAGAAATCCCGCACCTCAGAGGAGGTACAGAAACTCAGCTTCATGTTGCGATAGGTCTCATCCGCCAAGACGCGTGGGATATCCATGAGCGTCATCCCGGACTCCGGGTGGTCCATCAGTAGGAGGATCGCGTTACGCATGTACACCTCGAACATCGGCCCGCCCGTCGCTTTTAGGTCGTAGAGCTTGTCGAAGATCTTCAACATCTCGTTGATGACGAAGGTGCGGAGGTGCGGATAGCGCGGATCGAATTCCAACATGTTCAACCCCATCGGTCGCTGGTAATCAGACGGGTCAAAAAGAATCACGTCCTCCGCGCGGCTCTTAGGCACCAAATCAAGACATTCGAGGGCGAAGTCCCCGTGCGGATCAATCAAGCACACGCCGCGGCCCGCCTCAATATCCTGCTTAATCATGGCCTTCATGAACTCCGTCTTACCGGAACCGGATTTCCCGATGATATAGGAATGCCGGCGCCGGTCCTGCTGCTTCATGCGCACGACATGCTTCTGCCCACGGTACTGAGCGATGCCGAGCTCGATCCCTTCCGATGGCAGGTTCTGCGGCGGTTGCGCCTTACGACTCAAGAGCCACGAAATCTTCGGTGTTTCCGTGCTCGGCAACGGAAAATGGAAAAAGCTCGCGAGCTCCTCGGTATTCA
>CAZURG010000005.1:22762-58757 GCA_964623645.1 uncultured Gammaproteobacteria bacterium
CTGGCGAACGGGAATTGCGCATGGATCTGCTCCTCCAAAAACGCCTGCCATTTTGCGGGCGTCACCACATAAAAGAGAATCTTGTCCTTACAGAACGCGATCTCAAATCCGACCTGATCAGAGCGGCCGATGAACCAAGCCTTGAATCCGGATTGCGGCTTCAGCGAACCGAAGGTCGCGAACACGGTCTCCATCCGCCCGATCAGTTCCTGGATCTGCTGTTGCGACTTATCCTGGGCCGCATCTTCCTTACGCAGCTCCTTGGGCACCTTGATAAGCAAGATCTTCGACCCGAACGTGCCCAGATACTGCTTGCGCCGCCGCACTAACCAACGAGCGGCAAACAGCAGGGTGGTCCCCACCACGAACGCCAACAGCACGAACAGGATCCGCCCCACCCAAACCGACGCCAAGAGATCCGCCGGATTCGGCAACGAGGCCGTGTTCGACGGGAAATAGAGATCGACTTGAAGGAGCGAGAGGATCATGAAGGGGAGGATTCTTGCTTGAACATCTGCACGAGCGCCAAGGTCTTGAGCAGGGCCTCCTGCCCAAGGTACGAACGGCTGACCGCGGGAAGCGTATAGAGCCATTCCTGAACCAATTTTACCATATCGTCGCCCTTCATCTTCCGGTGACCAAGATAGAGCTTCTGCGCCAATCCTTTGCCTGCTGCCGTAAATTCCGCACGTTGCGGTTCGCTCAGCCCCGTAAACAGGTCATCCAATCCCGCTTCCAGGACGCCTTCGGTCTTCACTAAAAGCGGATCCTGCAGCTGGGCTTCCTCCGGGACAGGGATCAGAATGTGCTGTTTCGCCGCTTCCGCCGCACGGGCTTCCTCCAGAGCACGCAGCGCCAAAGCATCCGCTTCGACAGACGAAACCTCACCCTCCGTCTCTGGAGCGAGATCAGGCTCAAGAGATCGTTCACGGAGCGGCTGCGGTCGCTCAGGGGAAGAAGAACCGGCAAGGAAAGCCATATAGCAGGCAGTATAGCAGAAAAACATCGACCCGAAACGAACGGCTTCAAGATCAAAAAAGCCCGGAAGGTTCCGGACCGGTCGGTCGTTCAGGGATGCGTCTTCGCGTAGAGACGCTGGACCTTGTCGTATGCCCGCCGCACGTAGGAAACATCCGTCAGCAGGTTGGCGTTCTGGTACTCGGGGATCCCCGTGATCTCCCGTCCCACCCAAGGCGGCAGCTGGATGTGCTCGCTCATGTCCGCCAACTCGATCTCGGCGATGATAATCCCGTCGAGTTCGTGCGTGAATTCATCGACTTCCCACAGGCGATCCGCGACCATCACCTTGATGCGCCCCTTCCTGATGAGGGGTCCGATGGCGAAGGTCTCCAGTATCGCCTCTGCCTTGTCACGCGGAAGGGGCACCTCGATCTCCGGATGGTCTCCCGCCTCGTCACGCCCCTTCATCGTCTGGAAGGCTTCATCATCATCTACGAGCCGTACACGGGTGGTACGATCAGGATCCCGATTCGTGTAACCCTGGACGATCCGCATGGGCGTCGGCTTACCGACGCCCTTCCAGATGGCATTCCAGACACATTCGATGACGAAGAACCGACGCTCTCTCTCCCTGTTGTCAGATGCGCTCATCGCTCTCTCCTTTTTCACGGCAAGCCCCTTCAACCGGAATGGACGCTTGAAGCCCGTTTGTACCCCATTTCAGAGAAAAAGTCAATCCCCGGAGGGAGCCCCTTACGGATCCCCAACCAAACCGGGTCCGTGTCCATTTTTCCCTTATCCTAAAGAAAAAAACGCCCTTATTCGCCACACATCTCCAGATCTTGCCATCTTTCCGCCGATTCGCTAGGATAACGCTCGCATCCGCACTCCAAACAGACGGGCGTGTAGCTCAGTTGGTTAGAGCGTTACACTGATAATGTAAAGGTCGATGGTTCGACTCCATCCACGCCCACCACGTAAGAACTCGCTTTCCAGGCGAGTTTTTACGTGGTGGGCGTGGCGGTTCCGGAAAATGAAAGATCGATGCAGCCGAAGCTGGATCGGGAGCGCGCCGAACCCCGGGCGCGCGTATTTTTATCGGCGTTAAAAACCCCAATATATCACGCATAATTGATGACAAGCCTTCCTTGACAATTCTTTTATCTCCCCCATATCATACCCCCGCCCCATCATCCCCCGTTCACCCCCTGGGAGGAACCCGGCCGAGCTGGCCGGTCTGCATCCCCGGGGACGGAGCGGAAGATGATCGAGATGATGATGCCTTTGGCCAAGCCGCCGACGTTCGTCGAGTCCCTGCCTACGGCAGCCGACCTGCGCCCGCGCGGCCTGCACCGCCTGACCCTCCCGCTGTCTCACCTGCATTTCCACGACAGCCGGCAGATCTTCGCCGGTGGCCGCCGTTCGATCATGACGGCCTGGGCCTTCCGGGAGGTCATGCGCGACGTCGGGATCGAAGTGTCACTCGGGTGCTGGATCGATCCGCCGAACAAGATGGGCGATCTGAAGAGACTGGAGGAGGAGTACATCCCTATCGCCAACCAGCGGCTGACCGCCACCGCAGGGATGCGCAACGTCATCTCCGAACGGCTGCCCTCGGGACAGGATTCCATCCGCAGCCTCACGGACCCGGACAACCAGCCCATCTTCGAAGGGGACTTGCTCCAGGAACTGCACCGGCACCCCCACGTGCGGGCCGGCAGCCTGCGCGTGACCCGCCTCGAGACGACGCCGACGAGCACGCACCTCATCCTGGTTGATCCGCGCAGCACGAACCTGGGGACGGACAAGCTGCCCGACCTTTTCCATCCCGGCCTGAGCCTCTACAGCGATGGCGCGCGCCCGGGAACGGTCTCCCTCGGCCGGATCTGGTACCGCGCACACCACCACAACACCGTGACGCTGTCGGAACGGGAGGAGCGGGTGGCAGTCGCGACGGACAACCGGATGTCAGACCACGCCCTGGCGAAGCTCCTCACCGAGATTTTCTCGGCGTGGGACGCGCACGCCAACGAGGAACGGGCGCAGCTCCAGACCGCCCAATCCGCCCGCATCAACGAGGCGACGCTCCACTCGGCCATCTACCAGGCCTCTGTCCCCGAGCCGCTTGCCGGACAATGCCTGTCGGCAGCCGTCCGGCACCCGCACACGTGCCTCAGCGCCGCCCAGGCCATCGCCTACACCGCCCGCGCGAAGAACACCGACCCCGACATCCGCCGCCGCCTGGAACGCGCGGCGGGGAAGCTGATCGCGGAGGCCGAACCCCTGCCCACCTAAAAAAGGTGGGCTTTTTCTTTGATGGCAAAAAAATAGCCGAAACGCTTGACATTCGGGACAATTTTAGGAAGGATATGCCCCGCAAGGAGCCCCATGGAACCAGCCGCCCTTCCCCCTCTCCCGTCGCACATCATCGCCGATCTCCACCTCCGCCAAGCCGCCGACGCGCACCGCGCAGACATCGAATGGCACATGGCCTTCGGCCTCACGCACCGACACCGCACGACCGACCACCGGTCCGCGGAAACCCTCTCCAAGGCACGCGCCGCCGAAGCCTTCGCAACGATCAAGCACCTGCTCCAGCCCGAACAAGAGGCTCGTGTACGCGTGATCCTGGGACGTAGTCCCCGTGCCCAAAAGGATCCGCAGGAGGCCGTCATAATGGCCCGCCTCCTCTCCTCGCTCGCGCCGGAACACAGATATATCGGGGTCGGCTCGATCTTCTTCCGCGCGCTCCTCGCCAAGATCGCTCGCCAACATCCCGGCCTCACTCGCCTCTTCGCCATCTGGCTCGACGCGACCGATCGCAAGATCCACGCCGCGATTCTGGCATACGTCGCCGAGAAGGGCGAAGCGGATCTACAGAGGACGTTCGATGATCACGCCCAGGAAGCCGGCATCCCACCGGAGGAATGGTGGTCCTATCCCGTGCGAACCGCGCGCGAGACGAGGCTCCGACAAACGTCTTGACACGCACCCCACCATCATCCACGCTCCCTCCCAGTGGTTCCGGGACGCGCTTCCAAGCGCGCCAAAAGGAGCTCCCCGCCCCTTCTCCCGAGAGTGGCGCACGCCATGGGAACCGGCACCATGGGCGGCTCGGCCTCTCTGGAAGCCCGCCCACCCGCTGACGTCTTCAACCTGATGGACGTCGGCTTTTTTTTCTTTTGTCGAAATCTTGCTTATAACAAAAATCCGGCACAATGCGTCGGATTTTTGCCATCTCATGCAAACCGCTCCTCATGGAACCTCGGCCGCCCGCTCACCCCACGTTCCGCAAGCAGCGCCTTCGCCCGCTCCATGAATAACGGCGGCCCACATACATACCCATGTGCGCTCGCCCAATCGAACGAAAGCGCCTCCAGCATCCACGGCTCTAACCTCCCCCGCCAGCCCGTCCAATCCGGATGCGGGTCGCGCGTGAGGGACGGATGATATCGAAAGCGCCCGCCAGAGGCTTCCTGCCAAGCCAAAAATTCCTGATGGTAGAGCAGATCATCCCACGCCTTCGAGACCCAGATCAAGGCGATCGGCTGGTCGCTTTCTTGCGCAAGCGCTTCGCGAATGAGGCTTCGAAACGGCGTGACGCCAATCCCTGCCGCCAAAAAGACGAGCGGGGCCGGTTCTTTCGGGAGGAGAAAGACCCCAAACGGACCTTGAACGCCGATCACACTCCCTGCTTTCATCAAAGAGATCGTCTGCGTCAGCCGACCATACACCTTGATCCCGAAGGAGAGCCTCCCTTCCCGCTCCGCCGGCGCCGATGCGATCGAAAACGCCCCACGTGCGATGCTTTCTCCACGCTCATCAAGCAGATGGAGGTACACCCACTGCCCAGCCAGAAACGAGAAACCTTCTTCCGGCGGCAATGCGCATGTCAACGTAAACAGCTCAGGCGTCACGCGCTGGACACGCGTCACCTGAGCCGTTCGGATGCGTAAGACGCTAGGCAGCGGCATGTTCGCTATACGCCGCCATCGCGACCTTGATCGCCTCGCGAGCCGCCTCAGCGCCCGCAACCCCCTTGATGTTGATGAGGTCGTACTTCTTTTTCTCGAGCTTCTTGTATTCTTTGAAGTAGATCGTGTATTCCTCGCGCACGTGGGCTGGGAGCTGTTCGAACGAGGTGATCTCGTTGAAGCGCGGGTCCACCTTGCCGACGGGCACGGCGATGATCTTGTCGTCGACCCCGTCCTGGTCTTCCATCTGGATGATGCCAATGGCACGCGCCTTCACGACACAGCCGGGAAAGGTTGGCTCGGTGAGCAGCAAACAGACATCGATCGCGTCACCATCACCCCCATGCGTTTGCGGCACGAACCCATAGTCAAACGGATAAAACGTTGGCTGATGCAACACGCGATCGAGCTTGAAATACCCACCCTGCTCGTCGTATTCGATCTTGTTCATCGTCCCCTTCACGACCTCAATCACGACGTTGAATTCTTCCGGTGTCCCGCAGGGGACTTCCTTATACAGGTTGATGCCGTTCATAGTGAAAGGAGCGTAGCAAATCGGGTTTTTGGAGGCAAGAAAACTCCTTGAACCGCAAATACACGTCAGATCGGACGCCACGGAAAAAAGACCGTGGAACGGGCTTCCGTAGGACTAAACAAAAAACCGCCCATCCGATACAGGGATCGGAGGGCGGCCAGTGGATACACCGTCAGGGATCGCGCGGCGTCATGCGGTCGTCATCGAAGTGGTTCACCGCATCGACCTGCTCGTTGCGGATACTCTCTCGGAGCGCCCGCAGCCTCAGGATGACGCTCTGGCGGATGCTTCCCGCGCGCCGGCTCACGGAGGGCCCGAACGGGAACAGCTTGGCGGTGGTGAACAGCTCGGTGAATGCGAGAGCGGCGTTGGCGAGACGTTCCGTGATCTTCCTTCCATCGATCACGCAATCGATCACGACGAGGGCGCGCAGGGCGATGTCCTCCCTATCGGGATGACCAATCCACCCGGCCAGCCCGCGCGCGACAGCACGTTCGATGAGCTCGGCAGCGACGTCCGACGAGAGGGTTTCGTCCCGCAAGCTCTCAAGGCTCATGAAGGGGGCTGCCGCATCGGCCCGCTCGATCACCTCGGCGATCTTCGGCCGTGAACCCCGCAAGAAGGCCTGGACGACCGGCACCGGGAGACCGAAGGCACGAGAGGCGTCCTCCCAGGAAAGGAACGGTCCATAGGCGCCGCACAGAGCGAAGCGGAGCTCCTCGACGGAGGCATGTGCATTCACGCCATCATACCCAGGAACGGGACGGACCCCATGATCTAGAGCCAGGCGATAGACGGCGTGACCACCTTTCCGAGGCCCCTCGCGTACGGTCACGACCCCGGGCACGGTCGCACCCTCGAACGGGATCACCTCCCCGTTCTTGATCAGCAGAAGCCACGGAGGACGCTCCCGCCCAGAAGACGCATTCGACCAGATGATGTCCATTTCTCTTCTCTTTCCCCCTAATCCCCGCAAACGTTCCCCCAGTGGACATGCTTACGAGTTTCGGTGAAATGCCTACCTTGTTCACCACGAAAAAGGCATCGCCCTTTATAGCAGAGATCGGACAATCCGTCAACCCATTCAGGATCAAACCACGCAAATCCCCCCCCAATAAATAGCCCGAAATTAAACAGCGTCGCCCGATCACCGGATCAGGCGACGCCATACGCTCTCATTACCCATTCTTTACGTAATTTTATCCAAACAACCCCTTCACCTCCTCCCACGACAACCCGCGCATCGCCTCGGCATTCTCCGACACCAACGCATCGAACAGCTGCCGTTTGCGGGCCTGCAGTTCCATGACCTTCTCTTCGATCGTCCCTTGGGTCACGAGCTTGTACACGTTAACGGTCTTGGTCTGGCCGATGCGGTGGGCACGGTCCATGGCCTGCTGTTCGGCCATCGGGTTCCACCACGGGTCGAACAGGATCACCACATCCGCCGGGGTGAGCGTGAGACCCGTCCCACCCGCACGCAAGCTCAGCAAGAACACCGATGCATTCGGGTCGTTGTGGAACCGGTCGACTTCGGCCTGACGGTCGCGGGTTTTCCCTTCGATCGTGCAATGACCGATATTCTGACGGTCTAATGCCTCACGCAACAGGTCCAACATCGAGGTGAACTGGCTGAAGAGGAGGATCTTGTGGCGACCGTCGACGGCTTCGCGGATGAGCTCGAGGGCGTACCCCATCTTGCCGGAAAGCTCTTCCGTGCGCGGCAATTCCGGTTCGACCAAGGTCGGGTGATCACAAACGCGGCGCAGCTTCGTCAGCGCAGCCAAGATATCGATATGCGCCCGCTCGATTCCCTTCTGTTCGACCGCCTGGAAGACCTGGCGACGCGTCGCCTCGAGGACGCGAGCATAAATAACGAGCTGCTCACCGGTGAGCGAACACGGGCTGACCTGCTCGATCTTCGGCGGCAGTTCTTTGAGCTGCGATTCCTTCGTGCGCCGCAACATAAACGGACCCACGCGCATCCGCAGCTTCTTGAGCGCATCCTGGTCTTGCAGCTCTTGGATCGGCCGGCCATAGCGGCGACGGAAGGTTTCGGCATCGCCCAAAAATCCCGGCATCAGGAAATCGAAGATGGACCACAGCTCATGGACCCCGTTCTCAAGCGGCGTGCCCGTAAGCGCAATGCGGTGCTTGGCCGGGAGAAGCTTGACCGCCTTCGCCGTATTCGTCCCCGCGTTCTTGATCGAATGCGCCTCATCGAGGACCATGATCGAGAAGGTCGCGCCCGCCGCGTGATAAACAGGCAGGTCACGTTGCAGTAGCGAATACGAGGTGATGAGCACATCAACCTTGTCGCGATCACGGATGAACTGCGTCCGTTCTCCGATCGCCCCATCGACGACCTGGACCCGCAAGTTCGGCGTGAACTTACGCGCTTCCAAGGCCCACATTTGCATGAGCGACTTGGGGCAGACGATCAGGACCGGCTCGGTCAATGTCTCACGCTGCATCTCGAGCAAGGTCAGCACTTGAAGCGTTTTTCCCAACCCCATATCGTCGGCCAACACCCCACCGAACCCATATTTCTGTAAAAACATCATCCAAGCGACGCCCTCCCTCTGATAGGAACGCAGGATCGGATCAAGCGCCTCGGGAAGCTCAGGCACGGAAAACAAGCGCCCGTGCTGCGTTTCGGCGACGAAGTGACGGAACCGCTCATCCATCTCCCCCAACCGTTGGCGGCGCGACTGCTCGAAAAGCGACAAGAAGCCTGGCGCCTCATAGAGCGGGATCGTGAACCCGTCCTTCGTTTTTTTCGCACGGCCGATCACTTCAACCATCTGGGTCAGCTCCTGGCGGTTTTGAATCTCCATGAAACGGCCATCCGGCAAGCGCAAGAACGGCCGGCCGCGCAGGACCATCTGTTTCACGTCTTCGAGCGGGACGTCCATCTCGCGACAATGCAAACGCACGGAGAACTGGAACAAATCGATCCCCGAGGACAGGCGCGAACTCCACACGCCCTCAACCGGCTCCTGGACGACACGCATGATCTCTTCGGCAGACGGGTCGAGGTTTACGGGATACCGAAACTCGATTTCGGGATAGGTATCCTTGATGAACAGGTAGATCTCTTCCCCTTCAAGACGAACGGCCCCGTCCGGATCGACGCGGCCATCATCCAGCCGTTCGCGGAACCATTGGCAAGCCTCCCGTTCAGCCTGCACGTCACGGAGAGGCTTATGCCGACCGCGATCGTCCTCGATTTCATACACCCCCTCGGGAGCGAACAACGAAACCTGAAACGGACCATATTTGGCTTCCGCGAGGATGAGGAGGGCGTCATCCTCAAGCTCATACCGCAAGGAAAAACGGATCTCCTCGAGATCGTGCCAGACGACCCCCATCTCGGGCGCGGGAGCAGCCATCGTCCCGCGATTCAGCAAGACACCCGCCCCGCCACGCGTCGGTGAGACGATCGTCTGGCGCGTGCTAATTGGCGCGACACCCAAACGACGTCCGCTCATGAGCGCGGCCTTAAGCGCGGCCTGGCGATCATCCTTTACCTGTGGCAGAGCCGGGTCGACCGCGGACAGGCCGAGAGCAACCACATGCTTACACATCCCATGCCGATCGAACGCGCACGAACAGCTGTGCGACTTTACGGTCTGCTTGTTGGCGGCGACGATCAGCTCGGCCCGCTGTTCGTTCGCAGAGCTGACGATCTCGCCACGCACGACAAAATCGTTGAAGCGATTCCGCTCCACGTGGGGGTGACGCACGGAACGCGCGAGCGCAAGGTCACGGCCGCCGCGGAAGGCGTCTGGACTGGAAAGCCGTTTGAAAACGCGTTCGTCGAAAAGCATAGATCCTTACATTATTACCATTGATGAGGGGTCTTGCCAAGACCGGAGGGGTGGGGCTGCGCCCCACGACCCACCCTTTCCCATGATGGCGAGACGGTCCCCGGGCGGGACCTCCCCTTTTTCGGCTCGAGAGCTCGCATCTTGTTCCCGATGAAAACAAAAAATCCCCCGATCTTATCTCGATCGAGGGAGACCGCTTACCGGAAGAACACGGCGTTGCCGTAATCCTTGGTGTAGCGGGTGAAGACCTTGGCGAAGGAACGGGCCTGACAGGCGAAGGGGAGCTGGTACGTGAGGGGGAAGCCCATCCTCTCCAGGTCCCTCAGCGTCGGGGTGACGTCGTTCAGCCAGCGGAGATGGGCTTCGACGTTCTTGGGATCGTCGGGGTCGTTTTTCCCGATGTGCTCCTCGATACAGCGAAACGCGGGACGGTCGTAGTACGGGCCGTAACCGACATCCTCCATGGCGAAGAGGACGGTCCAGTCATGATTCATCCGGCTGTAGCCGGCGACCTGGAGGACCACGTAGTCGTTGTGCGAAGCGTGTCCCTCGAGGATGCGTTGACGCTCGCCCGCGATCAACCGACGTGCGTGCTCAGGGTCCTTTCGCGCGTTGGCGCGCCAGGCTCTCGGGGATTCCTCGATCCCATACCAACGCATGAACTCGCTCCATTCGGCGAGATTATCTCCGACGAGTTCGGAAGGGGGCTCGGCGATGAACCGGTCGACCCAGATGGGATGCTTGAAGCTCCCCTCACGGACTCCTTCGATGAAGTGCGGGAGGCACTCGCTGCTGACGGAGGCGACGAGCTCGCTGCCGATCATCCGCTTGGCCCAGTCATGCCAGGTCTCGTGCTTCTGGCGACGGGCGGGCGACTCGTGCGAGCCGCCGACGCGCCAGGTGTCGCGGTGCGAGATTTCGTGGATCCAGTAGAGGTCCTCGATGAAGGGATTGGCGTAGGGGCGCCGGAACGTGCAACGAAAGTACGACGTGAAGTGACCCGGCGGAGCATCGAGCACCGGACCGCCGCCGCTCGCCTCGAGAACGTAGAGCCACGGGACGCGGGCACAGAGCGCCTGGACCCAGGCATTCCGTCTGAACTCAGGCCGCTGAAACAGGTCGATCGTGTTGACCCGGACGATCTGCCAACCGCCCTCGCGATGCACGAACAGCGCTTCTTCCTTCTTTCTCATGACAGGCTCCTCCTCATTCCCCATGGGGAAGTGGCCCATCTTCTCATTGTTCGCGCGTCCTGTCAAGAGCCGGCATATAAAAAACCTCTAGGATAAGAGGAACATCGCCACGACATCCCCATTCGAACCCAAATCATCAAGAAAAACCTCGCAGCTGTTGACGAACTGTTCGGTTCCTGCTACACTGCATCACTTTCGTCCCCCTCACCAGGAGATCCGAAATGAATCGCGCCTATTGGCGTGGCATCGCCACGAACACCCTCGACATCTGTGCAAGCGGAAGGTACCGCTCCCCTAGCGGCGACGTGGTCATCATCGGCGACGCGATCGCCAAGGCGGTCAAGGACACGCGTGAGTTCGCGCCCGGCGACCGCATCGACGCAGGGCAGAGCGTGCGCTGGCAACCCATGACGACCCATTTCGAGGTGACGACAGAGACAACGCTCGAAGCGGCCAAGCGCCTGACGGACGACGGGAGTCATCAAGTTCTCGCCCTCAACTTCGCCTCCGCGAGCAATCCGGGCGGCGGATTCAAGAACGGGAGCATGGCCCAAGAGGAATCCCTCGCCTACGCGTCGGCCCTCTACCCCTGTCTCGAGGGACGACAGATGTACGCCGCCCATCGCGCCCGTCGCGGACCGAACCACCTCTACGAGGACTGGCTCATCCACACTCCCGACGTACCGATCTTCCGTGATGACGCAGGGAACCTCCTCGAGGATCCCTGGTCGTGCGGGATCGCCACCTCGCCCGCCCCGAACGCGAAGGTACACATCCAGCACGCGAGGCACGTCGTCCAGGCGCAGCAAGAGATCAAGGATGCCCTCCTGCGCCGCATCACTCGCCTCCTCGCGTTGGCCCGCAACCTCGGCTACCAACGGCTGGTGCTGGGCGCGTGGGGCTGCGGCGTCTTCGGCAACGATCCAGCCATCGTCGCCCGCTGCTTCGCCCGCGTCTTCGAAGAGTCGTTCCGCGGCACCTTCACCCACGTGACCTTCGCGATCAAGGAGCTGCCAGACAATCCCACAGTCTTCACCTTCCGCCGGTTCCTGCCCTCCTGACCCGAGGGTTTTTTGTTATTCTTCTGCATTTACAAAAAAGGTAAAAAAACGTACTATCAGCTTCATCACGTTATGTCCTGGAAGCGGCTGTCATTCTTGGGTTGGATGTCTTTGGGCGCGGTCGCGGCTGGACTTGGGTTTGGCTTGGTCCTGCAGAGTGCCCGCGACGAACGCGTCGGATTAGAGAACCGCCTCAGTCGCCTCGAGTTGACGATCGCGCAACACGAGGACGAGAAAGCCCGTCTCGCCGACCAGGCCAACCGCCAGGTCGAAGCCGCCACCCGCGAACTCACCCAAGCGCGCGAAGCCGTCGCCCGCATGAAGAAAGACCAGGCCGCCCTCGCCGAAGCCCTCCCGCTCACCCGTCCGACGGGACGCAATTACGCGACGTGGGTCGATGCGTTTTCGTTGCCGCTAGGCATCTCGTTACGCCTTCCTCCCGGTACGCGCACCTACGCCGACGAGCGCGGACTGATCGCCATGCGCGCTTCGCAAGCAACCTCATCCCTCCCCTGGTTGTCGATCTCTCCCTATTACGCCGATCAAGCCGCCCGTCTCGAAGCGAGCCTGCGCGCGCCCGAAGCCGTCTCCTATCTCGTTGCCGGCAATCTCGTCACCGGCCTACGCGGCCAACGTGACGGACAGACCGGCGGCCACACCTACGTCCTGCAGGTCGTCTCCCCGCAAAGCGGCGACGTCACGCATCTCATCTGGGCCCAGACCGAATCCGAGATCACCGACATCCGCATCCGTGACACGATCGCAAGCCTTGCCCTCCGCTCATGACCATCGCGCAACGCTTGTTGAACTGGTACCAACAGCATGGCCGCGACCTCCCGTGGCGAAAAACGCGCGACCCATACCTGATCCTCGTCAGCGAAATCATGCTGCAACAGACCCAAGTGAGCCGTGGGCTGATTTTTTATCCACGCTGGCTGGCCCGCTTTCCAAATTGGAAGGCTCTCGCGAAAGCAACGAATGCGGATGTCATCGAGGCTTGGGCTGGGCTGGGCTATAACCGTCGCGCGCTAATGCTTCGTGACATCGCGAAAGCGGTCGTTGATGGAGGCGTCCCGACGACCGTTGAAAGCTGGCGCGCATTGAAAGGGATCGGCCCATATACGGCGGCCGCGATTGGTTGTTTTTCATTGAATGAACGCGCCCTCCCCATCGACACAAACATCCGTCGCGTCTTGGGGCGCGTCCTCCTCGGAAAACCGTTTCCCCAACCAGAGGACGACGAGGCGCTTCAACAAGAAACAAAAAAAATCCTTCCCGCGAAAGATTTTCAGGATGTTCCGCAAGCCCTCTTTGATTTGGCCACAATGGTCTGCACGAAAGCGCCAACGTGCGCACAATGCCCCTTAAGAAGCGTCTGCCCATGCGCCGCTGGTTTTCTGGCGGACAAATATAAGATCCCAAAACAGATGGTAAAAAAAGCGACGGAATCCCGACACCGCGACAAGCCTTATCCCGATCGGATCTATCGAGGACGGATTTTGAAATACGTTCGCGAACAGAAAGAGGTAGCGTTGAATGCGGCGTTCGGAAAACAGATCGATCCAGGGTACAGACACGCGTCTGATCACGCCTGGCTCGAAGCCATGATCCAACGCCTCACAAAAGAAGGATTTTTACGAGAAGAAAACAAGGTTTTGCGATTACATTAAAAAACCGACGGTCAGACGTCGGCTGCTTGCGGATCAGGCTGCGTGGCAATCGTGGACGGATCGGCTTGCTTCGCATCATTCATCGGAGGCTCCTTTTTCGAAGGGATCACTTGCCGGAGAACGCAAACCGCTCGAGACGATCGTACAGCTCATAGGTCGCGAAGAGAAACGCGACGAAACTCACCGCCCCGAGGCGCGGCTGGCCACGAATGGCCCGCTCGACCGCGAAGGCTGCGAGCGCCATCGCGATAGCTCCATGCACGATGAGAATCAAGATGCGTCGCGGGTCACGAAGGGGCGACTTGGTCGCCTCGGAGGCAGCAGGATCAGGCGCGGATGGAAGCTCCATACACTTCTCCATTTATCGAGGAAAAAGCCAGACCGACCCTAGCGAAAAAAGGCGATTTCGTCAAGAGGACCGATCCGCTCACCCCTCTCATTCTAGGCCTTTTTCATCGACGCAAAAGGAAGAGAACACGTTTAACGCATTTCTCTTGGTAAGCTGAAGCAACCCCTCAACAGGCACTCCCCTCACCCGCGCCAAATACTCCGCCGTTGCCAAGGCGAACGCCGGCTCGTTCCGCTGCCCACGATGCGGGATTGGAGCGAGATACGGGGCATCGGTCTCCAATAAAAGACGATCATCGGGCACGTTCTTCGCGACGAGCTCCAGCCAGGTCTCCGGTGGCGTCCCCTTTCTCGGCGGAAACGTCACGATCCCGTTTAGGGCGATGAAGCAACCCAATTCGAGTAACGGCTCCGCCTCGGCCCACGTCCCCGTAAACGAATGGAGCACGCAGCGATCCTGATGACCTTGAGCTTTGCGTTCACGTAATAAAATCGCGAGTTCGCCTAACGCTTCCCGACAGTGGATGACGACGGGGAGATCCAATGCCTCTGCAACCTCAAGATGCGTTTGAAAAATAGCCTGTTGTTTTGACAGAACAGCTTCTTTCTCGCCTGGAGCGGCACGATACACGTCTAAGCCCGCTTCCCCGATCGCGACGACGCGGGACGAGCTTTCCGCCAACGCCTTCAACGCCTCAAACGAAACGTCCCGCTCATCCACCGCCCCCTCATTCTCATCATGATGCGGATCGGTAACATGGGACGGATGCAAGCCAACCGTCGCCCACAGGTTCGGCTCGGCTTCGGCGAGCGCAATCGCCGCTCGGCTGTTCACGAGCGACGTCCCGATCAGGATCGCCGCTCCGCCACTGTCGCGCAGGCGCGCCAAAACCTCCGCCCGATCGGCGTCGTAGGCGGGGAAATGGACGTGGCAATGGGTATCGACGTAGCGGAAGGGCATGTTGGTTGGGCATCAGAAAAAGCTCGCACAAAGGCTATGCCTTCGCCTCCTCTGCGGGCTTCTCCAAGCGCGGGAATAACGGCGTCGGCTCTGGTAAGGCGGTTCCCGACTCAAGTTGACCCCACACAAGGGCCGCCTCCCATCCCTTGGCGTATTCCTGCTCCGGATCCAACCCGAGCGCTACGAATATCTTCCGCGCCGTCTCTGGCATGACCGGCGTCAGGAGCCAGGCATACCAACGGAGCGCCTCCAAAAGTGCGTAAAGCACGCGCCCGGTCGCGGCAAGATCGGTTTTCGCGAGCTTGAACGGTTCGGTCGCCTCGATGTACCCGTTCGCCATGCGGATACCCGAATTCCCGGTCCGAATCCCCTCCCCTCGCGAGACCGTCTCAACGGCTCCGTATTTGGCCAAATCACCCCAAACGAGCTGTAAGACCGCATTCAGGTCAAACGCCTCCATAGATTCGTCGTAGGCCCGCTTCAAGTTCTGCAGGCCCTGATCACCTTGCCATTCATGGCCGGATTTCGTGAGCGTCCGTTCGTTGCCCGCCTGCGTTTTTTCGGCATCTGAAAGCATCGGAACCTTCCCATCAAAGTATTTCCGGCTCATCGCAACGGTGCGCTGCAGCAAATTTCCCAAGGCATTCCCCAAATCGTTCTGATAGCGGTCATGGAGACGCCCAAAAGAGAAATCCCCATCTTCCCCCAACGTGATCTCGCGCAACAAATAATATCGGACGGCATCAAATCCAACATCCTTCGCGACATCTGCGGGCGGGATCGCGTTGCCAAGTGACTTAGAAATCTTCAATCCATCCAACGTGAAAAATCCGTTCGCGAACACTTGTTTTGGCAGCTTCGGCGAACCATCCTCATTCCGTAGCGAAGGATCCTGTTTCGCCGCACTCATGATCATCGCCGGCCAGAGGGCACAGTGGAACTTAATGATATCCTTGCCGACCAAATGCAGATCAGCGGGCCAGAATTTCTGAAAGAGGGCGTCGTCTGATCCATATCCAACAGCCGTCATATAGTTCAAGAGCGCATCGAACCATACGTAGATACGCTGATCGGGATCGTTCGGGACAGGAATCCCAACGGAAAGCTTTTTCGCCTCACGACTGACCGAGACGTCCAAACCCTGCTCTTTCACGGCCTTGATGTATCCTAAAATCTCATTGCGTCGGCTCACCGGTTGGATGAACTCGGGATGGGCCTCGATATGGGAAATCAACGGATCGGCATACTTCGTCAACTTGAAAAACCAATTCTCTTCCTGAATCGTCTGCAGGTCCTTGTTCGGGTGCAACGGGCAGCGCTTCTCCTCGTTGACGTCGGTTTCCGTCTTGAACCCTTCGCAGCCGACGCAATAAAGCGCCTCGTAGGTGCGTTTTTCCAAGTCACCCGTCTTGAGGACCGCATCCCAAAAACGTTCGACGCCACGATGATGCCGCCCTTCGGTTGTGCGGATGAAATCATCAAAAGAAATGCCCAAACCATGCCACGTGGCCTCCCAAGCGCCAGACATGCGGTCGAGATACGTCCGAAGATCCGTCTCCCCCGCCTTTTCCATCGCCTCGAGATTTTTCTGGCTATTCTCGTCGGTCCCGGTCACGAGACGCACCTCCTCGGCACGCAAGCGATGGTAGCGCGCCAAGGCATCCGCAATCACGGTCGTGTAGGCATGGCCGATATGCGGACGGTCGTTGACGTAATAAATGGGAGTCGTGAGATAGAAACGGTTATTCGGCATACGCGAGGGGCGCTAAGACAACGATAAATTCGCCTTTCCAGGACGTAGCTTGCAGGCCCTGGATCACTTCGTCAATGGAACCACGATAGCCCGTCTCGAACTGCTTGGTGAGTTCGCGACCGATCCAGATCAGGCGACCGGGCGTGAGGGCTTCTTTTAGCGAAACGAGCGTCTTTTCCATCCGGTGCGTCGATTCGAGGAAGATGACGGAGCACTCCTCTTCGGCGAGCTCTCGGAACAGGGTTTGCCGACCTTTCTTGTGCGGGATGAAGCCGATATAGCGAAAATCTTCCATCGGGAAGCCACAGGCAGAGATCGCCGACGTGAGGGCGGACGGCCCCGGGATCGGCACGACCTTGATTCCCTTCCTCCAGGCGCGCGAGACGAGACGACCACCCGGATCATTCATGCCAGGGGTCCCGGCATCGCAGACGTAACACGCCGAACCGGCTCCGATGACACGTTCCAAAAGGCGATCGAGCGCCTCATCCGTCGTATGAGCGTGGACCGATTGCATCGGCGGACGGGCTTCGATCGCGACCAGAAGCTTGGCGGTGACCCGCGTATCCTCGCACAGCAAAAGCGGCGTCTCGCGCAAGAGGCGGGCAGCCCGGAGAGTCAAGTCTTCAAGATTCCCAATCGGGGTGGCGACGAGGTAAAGCGTAGCAGACATGGAACGGTTGTATCATGAATGGCGAGAAAGGGCATCCGCCGCATCCAGAGCCACGGAAAGAAAAAACCGGCTCATGTGCCGGCAGGCCGCTTATCCCGTGTGATCCTAGAGACGGTCCTCGACCTCACCCAGGCACCCGGAAGACTTGATCGCCTGGACGGCGGTACGAAGAAGATCATCGCAGAGCGATCCGTCACGTGCGACGGAGTGAAGGCGGCCGGCCCTTGCCTGAGCGATCACGAGACACCCTCGATGGGGGCGGCCTGGATCGGGTCCGTCCTCGATCCACCCCTCCAGAAGCAGCAACGGGACATTGCCGAGGTCCAAAACCATCGATAGCAGTCCGGCACCGCCCATGGCCCGATAGAGCAGGTACTCGACATACCTCGCCTTAGTCAGGGGAGCCGTCTGGTACCGACCCCGAACCGCACCAGGAGCGTCAGCCTTCCACTGCCGGTAGAGCAGCTCCGTCCCCTGCGCGATGACATGATGGTGGAGGTCGGGATAGGCGATCTGGCGCGAAACGCGGTAGCAGCCGTCAGGAGACGGGACGTGAGCGACTTCCACGTTCCGCCCAAACAGGAACGTGGACGGAATCGGAAGCCAGGGAGCCTCTTTCGTATCGACCGATCCTTGGTTAGACATCCTGAACGTCCTTTCTTTTTCATCCCTCGTCACAAGCGGACCCACGCCAGAGACTAGCAGAAACACCCCATTCGTCAAGGGAAATGGCACTCCTCACGGGTTCAGCGACCTCACGCGCCACGATCTCACAAAACAAAACAGCGCACCCGAGAGACGGTGGCGGATGGCCATTCCGTCTCGCGGATGCGCGAGAGATCACCCGTAGATCTCGACGACCCCCTGCCACATGGGCGACTCCTTGATGTGGTCGCGCGTGAAGGTGGCGAGGTTGTGCGCGAGTTGGTGGCGCTCGTGCACGGAAAGATCGCGACGCTCTTCTTTCTCGGGCACGACCAGAACCGCCCCGCTACCGAACGCCGTGCCGGACTCGCCGACCCAGCTACGGAGCAGCAGGAAGGTGTCCGTCCCCATGCCCTGGAACAGCTTCCCGAGCCCATCGCGCAAGAGCGCGTTCAGGAGCTGATGCTCCCAGTACTCCTCCTTGCTCAGGGGAGCCGTGACGTACCCGTCCGTCGAGTCCGACCAGACGCGGTAGCGCACCACGCCGTCGGTGACCACGACGTGGTGGTTCATGACGACGTTGAACGCATCGACCCGAACGTTCCGCTTGAAGCAGAAGCCCGCGGGGATGGGCAGGACGGGGACGGGAGCAGGAGCAGGGACGCGCTTCTTCTTGTTGGGCATGGGATCCTCCATCGACCAAGGCACGATTGCCTGAGTCCGCCCAAATGAGGCTTGGGAAGGCTCAGAAAATCCTGTTTTTTAGAAGGAATCGGTCTCTTATTCTAGCACAAAATATGCGTTTTGTCAAGTGTTTTTCTTGGAAAATGGCTCAAATTAGCGAATAATCGTTACCACATGCTCTACCCTCGCGTTATTCCACGATCCCCTCACCCTTGCCTTTTCTTCCGAAATCCTGTATCCTCCAGCAATTATCCCCTTGCCTTCTCTTCATGAAAAAGACGTTCGGTTCGGCTCGCCCTGGGGGCGCGTGGAAAAAGCCCTCCTTTGGGGGTGCAAAACAGCCTTGGAAAAAGCCCTTCTCGGACCGTGGCCAAGGTGGTAGCCGAGGCGGATTCGGGCAAGCCGGCGGCTTCGACAAGCAGCTCTTCCCGGCCACCTGTGCCGAGTGCGGAACGTCGTGTGAAGTCCCCTTCAAGCCGAATGGCAAGAAGCCAGTGCTCTGCCGCGACTGTTTCAAGAAGGACGGCGGTGGATCCGAACCCTCGTTCGCGCCGCGTGCGCCGAGCCGGTCGTTTGGAGACAAGCCGTCGTTCAGCCGCGCTTCCGGAACGGACTCAAACGTCGCCGAACAGCTGAAGGCGATCAACGCAAAACTCGACCTCATTATCGAGGCGCTCGAGGATTAAGAACGAAAACCGTCCCTCGGGACGGTTTTTTCTATTCGCAAATCATCGGCGGAGATATTCGGCTAGACGCTTTTCTGGCATACTATTTCCATATGCGACGCGTGTCCTTTTTTCTGCTGCTGATGCTCTGCGGCTGGTCAGTGCTCGGGTTCGGCTGCAAGCCACGTGATCAAGTCAGCGGAACGGGCCCGGGAGGGGCGGCTTTCGTAATCCCGGAGACGCCACGGACCCCACCGCCACCGTATATTCCAAAAGGAAAAGGCGACCAGGCTCCAGAAAAACAGGTCATCGAGCTGCGACAGGTCCTCGCCAACCTCGAACGGGCGAAAAGCTACCGTAGCCGAATCCGGACGCCCTTAAGCAGCGGGAACCTGCTCGCGGAGCTCCTCTTTTCGCGCACGCGCGGGTTACACGGCACGCTCCAAACGGGCGGCATGAATTCGGAGCTACTGATTGAAGGACGGTCCGTCTTCGTGCGCTACGGGACAAGCACCTGGCAAGACGTGAGCGGGAGCGAAGAGGCGCAGACGGCACGGACGCAACTCTACGAAAGTCTGCTCGTCAATGAAAACGGGACATCCCGGGTGTTGTTGCGGGATAGCGCAAAAGTGACATCGATCAAAGATGACCCGGAGGGGTGTAAGCTCTATACGGTTGAACAATCATTTTTCCAACCGGAGGTGTTCGTTCAAACAATTGAACTGTGCGTAAAGAATACGTATCCAAGTCGGATAAAGAGCACGACACCGCAAGGAGTGATTGAGATTACCTATGATCGGTTTGATGATGAGGGGATTTTGGCGGTTTCGCCGAGAAAATAAGGAGGCCCTTAAAACCTAGCCTCCCAGCAGAGGGGTGGGCTGCGCCCAGGGGACCTACAAGGGCAAGGAAGAGAAAAAAGAAAAACTGCACGAATATCTAAGGAGCCTTTCCCCGCCTCTTGGTCCCCGTCTCCGGGAGGAACGTCTGAACGAAGCGACCCTTAACGATCATCCGGAAACCCCGGCCTTTAAAGCCAAGCGTAACGGTAAATGCCATTTTTCCTTGATCTTGCCCATTAGCAGTCTCCGTGTTAGACTGCTAATCATATGATTCCGAATAACCTCACCAATAAGAGTCGGGAAGCGCTGCAGGCGGCGCAGGAGGCGGCGGTAGAGTATCGGCATGGCAACCTAGAAGCGCTGCACCTTCTATTCGGATTGTTGGGACAGGAAGAAGGCGTGGTGTCGACCCTGGTAAAGAAGTTAGGAATCAATACAGCAGGCCTTTTGGAGGATATCCGCCATAACTTTGAGCGGATGCCGCGGCAGCTGCAGGGTGGGACGGCGCAGCTAGGGCTTTCGAATGAGCTCGTGAAAGTGTTGCAGCGATCGGAAAAGATCGCGCGATCGTTTAAGGATGAATATATTTCCGCAGAACACCTCCTCCTGGCGCTGATCGAAACGGCTTCCTTGGGTCCGGAACTGCAACGCATCGGGATGACGGAAGAAGCGATCCTCAAGGCCCTGAAAGACATTCGCGGAAATACACGCATCGAATCGCCGGAACCAGAACAATCGTATCAGTCATTAGAGAAATACGGCCGTAACCTGACGGCATTGGCGCGAGAAGAAAAGCTCGATCCCGTCGTCGGACGGGATGAGGAGATTCGTCGCGTGATGCAGATCCTGTTGCGACGGACGAAGAACAATCCAGTCCTCATCGGTGAAGCGGGCACAGGCAAGACGGCGATCATCGAAGGGCTCGCGCAGCGGATCATGTCGGGCGACGTGCCGGAATCGCTCAAAGGGAAGGAAGTCGTCGCTCTCGATGTCGGTTCGCTTGTCGCTGGCACGAAATTTCGTGGCGAGTTTGAGGAGCGCCTAAAATCCGTCATCAAGGAGATCGAGAAATCGGCCGGAAAGGTGATTCTTTTCATCGATGAGCTCCATACGCTCGTTGGAGCGGGAGCTTCAGGACAGGACGGGGCGCTGGATGCCTCAAACATGCTGAAACCGGCACTCGCACGTGGGGAATTGCGAGCGGTGGGGGCGACGACGCTCCAGGAATACCAAAAGCACATCGAAAAAGATCCGGCATTGGCACGGCGATTTCAGCCAGTCTACGTCGACGAACCCTCAGAAGAAGACACGCTCGCGATTTTGCGCGGTATTAAGGATAAGTACGAGGTCCATAACGGGGTCCGGATCACGGATGGAGCTCTCGTCGCAGCGGTTCGCCTATCGACACGGTATATCTCCGATCGCTTCCTCCCAGACAAGGCGGTCGACCTGGTAGACGAAGCGGCCGCCGGTCTACGTATGCAGATCGATTCGATGCCGGAAGAACTCGACAAGTTGAAGCGTGACCTGATCCGCCTGGACATCGAGAAACGCGCCCTCGCGAAAGAGGAGGACACGGAATCGGCGGAGCGACTGCAGGTGATCGAGCGGCAGATCGCCGAAACAAAAGAACGGGCGAATGAGCTCGAGTTGACGTGGACCTCCGAAAAAGAGCTGATCCAGATCCTCCGCGACAGCAAACAGACGCTCGAGGCCGCCAAAAGCGAAGCGGAAATCGCCGAGCGCAGCGCCGACCTCGAAAAAGCCTCCGAAATCCGCTACGGCAAGATCCCGGCGATCGAACGGCAGCGGAAAGAGGCGGAAGAGAAGCTGCGCGCCTTCCAAGGCAAGCGTGGACTCCTGAAAGATGCGGTGACCGAAGAGGATATTGCCCACGCCGTCTCGCGCTGGACCGGCATCCCTGTTCAACGCATGCTGGCCTCAGAAGCCTCAAAATTAGCCCACCTTGAAGAAGAGCTGCACAAACGGGTCATCGGACAGGAAGAGTCTGTCAAGGCCGTCGCAAATGCCCTACGACGCTCACGGGCGGGCATCGGTGAGGAAAAGCGTCCGATCGGCTCGTTCCTCTTCTTGGGTCCGACGGGGGTCGGTAAGACGGAACTCGCCAAAGCGCTCGCAGAAAGCCTGTTTGATGATGAGAACGCGCTCGTCCGCCTCGACATGTCCGAATACGGCGACAAGCACACCGTTTCGCGCATGATCGGCTCACCGCCGGGGTACGTCGGATACGATGAGGGCGGTCAGCTCACCGAAAAGATCCGCCGCCGCCCGTATTCTGTCATCCTGCTTGATGAAGTCGAAAAGGCCCATCCGGACATCTTCAATACGCTCCTGCAGGTTCTCGATGACGGCCGTCTCACGGACGGCAAGGGCCGGACCGTGAACTTCAAGCACACGGTGATCATCATGACCTCGAACATTGGCTCGGACCTGATCCTTGACCTCGGCAAGCGCCGCAGCGAGATCGGCTTCCACCGCGATGAGGAATCGTCGACGTCAGACAGGCAAGCGACCCTCGAGAAGCAGCTCATGGAGCGCCTTCGCGAGCACTTCCGCCCGGAATTCCTGAACCGCGTCGATGAGACCATCATCTTCCACGCGCTGCGGCCGGAGCATCTCGAGAAGATCGTTCGTTTGCAGATCAGTACGGTGAGCAAGCGACTTGCAGAGAAAAAACTTGCGATCACCTTTACGGATGCGGCCGCTTCCTTACTGGCGGAAAAGGGCTATGATCCTCAATTCGGGGCCCGACCGCTGAAGCGAACCATCCAGGAACTCGTCTTGGACGATCTGGCGATGAAGATCGTGGATGGGACGTTGGGAGAGGGGGATAAGATCACGATTGACGCGGAAGAAGGAGCGATCACACTAAAGAAAGCTTAAAGAAATAAAGAAGGCCGCCCGTGGGCGGTCTTCTTTATTTCTTCGCTTGGATCCGTTCATTGAGGAACGTAAGCAGCTGTTCTCGATCCAACGTATGCTGTTCCTGCTCCCCTCTCACACGCACCGTGAAGGGCTGGCCGGACGCCTCCTTTTCGCCAATGACGAGCGCCACGGGGATCTTCGCCTTCTCGGCGCTGCGAATCTTCTTGCCAACCGATTCAGGGGAGTCGTCGATCTCGACGCGGAGACCGGCGCCTTTGAGCCAGCGGGCGATCTCATGGGCGGCATCGGCGAACTTGTCGGAGACGGAGAGCACGCTCACCTGGACCGGTGCGAGCCAGAGCGGGAACGCGCCGGCGTAGTGCTCGATCAAGACCGCCAGGAACCGCTCAACCGAGCCAAGAATTGCGCGATGGACCATCACCGGACGCTTCTTTTGGCCGTCGGCATCGGTGTATTCGAGGCCGAACCGTTCGGGCTGGTTGAAGTCGAGCTGGATGGTGGCGAGTTGCCATTCGCGGCCGATCGCGTCTTTGGCCATGAAATCCAGTTTAGGACCATAGAAGGCGGCCTCCCCTTCTCCCACTTCGGCGTCACGACCGACCTCTTTCATGATTTCTGCAAGCGTTTTTTCGGCAGACGTCCAGGCTTCGTCGCTCCCAAGATACTTTTCTGGATGTTTCGGATCGCGCACGCTCAAACGGACGCGATGGAAGGACATGCCAAATCCCGCATAGAAGGCTTCGGCGATGCGATAGATGGCTAGGGCCTCCTCGCGTACCTGGTCAGGGCGACAGAAGACGTGGGCATCGTCTTGGGTGATGGAACGGACGCGGGTCAGGCCTTGGAGTTGGCCCGTGTTCTCATCGCGATAGACGGTCGTCACCTCACTCATGCGGATCGGCAGGTCGCGGTAGCTGCGCGGCTTGGAAGCGAAGATCTGCGTGTGGTGCGGGCAGTTCATCGGCTTCAGGACGAAGGCCTCATCGGTCTTTTTGCTGGAGACATGGAAGAGGTCATCCTCGAACTTATCCCAGTGTCCGGAGGTTTTATACAGGTCAACTTTGGTGATATGCGGAATCCAGACGCGTTCGTAGCCGTAGGGCTTCATGAGGTCCCAGACGAAATCGGTCACGGCTTGGCGCAAGGTGACGCCTTTTGAAGTAAACAAGGGCAACCCTGAGCCGACGAGCGGAGAGAACGTGAACAAGTCCAATTCCGCCCCCAACTTACGGTGATCGCGCTTTTCCGCCTCTTCGACGAGCTTGAGGTGCGCATCGAGCTCCTCTTTCGTGGCAAAACAAAGGCCGTAGACACGCTGCAACTGCGGATTCGTATCCTTGCCACGCCAATAAGCACCAGCGAGCTTCGTGAGTTTGATGACCCCGACCTGATTAGCCGTTTCGACGTGGGGACCACGGCAAAGGTCCACGAAATCGCCGGTTCGATATAACGAGACGGAACTGACATTCGCCGCGTCAAATTCCCCTTCCATATCCTGGACAGCGGTCGTCCCTTTTGTTTTCAAGTCCTCTAGCAATTCGACCTTGTACCCCTGCTCAAGGCGCGTGAACAAGGCGATCGCCTCGTCGATTGGCAGCTCCTCGCGCACGAAGGCGGGATTTTCCTTAAGAATTGCTTGGATCGTCGTCTCGAGTTCCGCAAAATCGTCCGTCGTGAGCGGACGCGGAAGGTCGAGGTCGTAATAAAAACCGTGTTCGACGACGGGGCCGACGCCGAATTTGGCCTGCGGGAACAGGCGTTGGACGGCGGCGGCGAGGACGTGGGCCGCGCTGTGGCGACGCATCTCAAGAGAAATAGACATAAAAGAAAACGCCCAGGCATCATGCCAAGGCGTCTCTACCCGGTCAAGTTTTGGCTTATTTTACCTCCATTTTGATGTGGTCCTGCAGGCGTGGGATCTTTCCGATCCAGCCCGGTCGCAGCACGACGTCGACGGATTCGACCCCATCCACCGCTTCCAACAACCGTTTCGCCTCATCGCGCGACTTGCCGGCGATGGCGGCCGGGCTCAAGGCGGGCGTGTTGAGGGTCAGGCGGTATTCCGCGTTCGCGATGACGCGCAAGCGCGCGCTCTCCCCCTCCTTGTCGACCGATTCGAGGGTGTAGATGAAGTCCTGATCGTTGAACGGCAGGAACTCTTGACCGTCCGGCAGATTCTGACGCAGACGCGAACGAATCAGGCCCTGCATGTCTTCAGCCGAGTAGAACACACCGATAACCTCGATATCGACCTGGGCGGTGAAGCTGCTCGCGACCTGGCCTGGGCGGGCCGTGGACGACTTAGCCGTCGTATTGACGAAGTAGGCGGCGCCGTTCAAGCGTACATCGGTAATGCTGGCGGCGAGGGTGCGTTTCGCCTGTTCGACGACCTGCTCCGTGAGGGCCTGATAGGCATCATCGATGTTCTGCTGCGTCACGAGGCGACGTTCGCCTGGAAGCGTTGAGGTGACGGGAGTTGGCGTCGGTGTAGGCGTTGGGGTCGGCGCA
Organism: uncultured Gammaproteobacteria bacterium; assembly: GCA_964623645.1. Taxonomy (GTDB): domain Bacteria; phylum Patescibacteriota; class Patescibacteriia; order 2-12-FULL-60-25; family 2-12-FULL-60-25; genus JAGOUA01. The sequence continues at coordinate 47,972 of CAZURG010000005.1, forward strand.
GGGGTGGGCGTCGCTGCCCCGGCTCGAAGCGTGAAAGCGGCACTTGATTCGGCGTAAATGAGTTTCTGCAAATCGATCCAGAGACCAGGGATGGTGAATTTCGTCGGCCCGATGGCGGAAGCGGCGCCAGGCTGGTCTGCCGTCACGGAAGCCGTGGCCCGTCCGCCCGCCGGAATGGTCAGGCGACGATCGAGACGATAGAGCTTGCCATCTTCGGTAAGGAAACGGGTGCGTTCAATGAGCGTTTGCGCTTTCGAGTAATTATTGATGATCGTGACCTGACCCTGTGCAAACACGCGTTCGGTGCTGGTCGAGACAACGGGAGAGGTGGTCGTTCCGGAGGGCGTCGTCACGACAGGAGCGGAACTGGAAGCAATGGGGGTCGTCGGCACGGTTTCAGCGACACCGCGGACCTCAAATTGCTGGGTCTTGCGCATCGGGAGATGTAAAACGCGGCCCGGGATCTGCACGCCCCCGCTGGGACGGCTGGTGATCTCGACCGCGTCATCGGTACGCACGGGCGTCCGACGGACTTTTACGCTGACCGTGGCCTCAACGGAAGAAAGCCACAAGATCCCGATCAAAATACAGGCCGTAAGCGCGAAGAACGTGTAGGCGATCTTGCGATAGAACGCGGCATGAGACGGCGCAGAAAAGGTGGGCGCCGAGATGGGAACGACGGGCGATCGTCGGGGGCTGCGTACAGTCATAGAATGAACTCCTCTCAGTATACCACAGGTTGTGCACAGGCGCGAAGGCGGTTGATACGACATGCCCTCCAGCGAAGACGGAAGAGAATCTCAAGCCACCTCTACGGGCGCGTAAAGAGGACGGAGAGCCACTGATCTTGTCGCAGGGCGGGGATATTGACGCGCATTTCGCCCGGAGCAACGATCTCCCAAGCGGCGGACTGTTGCAACGGCTTCCACGAAGGGGGGTAGATGAGGGTGATCTGTTGGGCACGTGGGGCACCCGATTGGGAGATGACGCGCAAGACATAGGCATCCGAGACCTCTCCGGAGGTCGGGAGGGAGACGCCGTCGGCTAAGGCGCGAGCCATGTCCGCGGTCGTCCGGGGCAAAACGTAACGGAATGCCGTCGTCCGTTCTTGACCAGGACGAAGCTGCAACCAGCCGCCGAAGACCTCACGCCCCGCCTCCCCGCTCCGGTCAACGCGCTCGGTTCCAAACGAGAGAACCTCCGTCGTCGTCGCAAAACCGGGGAACGGCTCCTCCGTTTCCGTCGGGCGCTCAAAGAGACCACTTGCCGGGGCTTCAAACCCACTCGCCTGCTTCAACGCCGCTCCGGCCGGAGCGTATAAACGAAGATATTCAACGTTGTTCGCCCCCTGAAAGAGCGTTCCTGCCGCCGCGGTATGCTGACGATCCAAAGCGACCTCGGTCTCAATCGTCCCGCGTTCATTGATGCGGATCGTTTGGCGCACGGTCTCCTTGATTGCTTGGTTGCTCTTTTGCCCCGCAATATTTGCCCCGACCAACGCCAGCTGATCAAAGGCATCGGCCGCCGGCCACTCTCCCGTCCACCCAAAGGCACGGATCTTCTCCTGCTCGTCGGCGCGGAAGAGGTTCACTTGGATCTCTTTCGTTTCGAGGGCTTCGGCGGCGATGCGAGCAAGCTGCGACCATTGGTCGCGCGGCAGATTCTGCAAACGACTCAAAACCTCTCGGTTCAGGTCGCCGATGAAGGCTTTTGGCTGGTTCTTTTCACGATCATACTCTAATTCGACGGCTTTTTGCGTTTCGAAGAGGACGTTTTCGGCGGTCACCGTCTTTCCATAGGCCGACATCTCGATCGGTCCCGTCACGGTTAATAATTTCGGTAAAATGCTGGCGTTCACGGCAATGATCCCATCGAGGGTCGGCTGGCCGGAGCGGCTCCAGAATTGGCGGACGGTCGCGGCGGTCTTGCCGAAATCCGGATCCCAGTTGGCATCCTGGAACTCCCAACGGGCCCCGACGAGCTGTAACGGGACGGGCGGCTGCCAACGCGCCTGCAATTGGCTGCGGAGATCATACGGACCACCTCCAGGCACGTTCAGCTTGCGGATCGTGCCGCGATCCAGGACGACCTCGGCATACGAACCCATGAACCCTCCGGAAGGCCGCAATTCGCTAGGGTTTTGAAAAAGGACTAGGTAGGTACGGGGTTCCGTGTGGCCGACGAGGGCTAACGCGAGGGACACTAACCCATCCGCTTGCCCGAATAACGGGCGATACGCCAACAGGAGCTCCTTGACCTGCTGCGCGCGCGGACGAGAATCGGTGGGAAGGGCTTCCGGATGGATCCGTTCGGCGGCCGCGAAGATACGATCAAAATAGGGACGCGCCTCATCGAGGTAGCGCTGGAAACGTACGAGGCGCTCGCTCGGGAATCCACCGTCCTCGGCAAACGCGCGCTCGATTCCTTGCGAGAGCAGCGCGCCTGCGCGTGCCGCATCCTGACCCGCCCCGAGAAGAGCTTCGACCGTTTCGGCGGTGGCTCGCGTCGTCGGCAAGGCCTGAGCCAAGGCCAGCGCGAGGCCATGGGAACGTTCAAAATCTTGAGCGACCGTCTGGATGCGACCGAAAGAATTCGTCAGCTGTTGCGCGTTGGCAAAATCAAACGCGGCAGGCGTCGCGAATGTAGAGGCTCCATCCTGAACGGAACGAATGGAACGGACCACCGAACGCGACCACGAAACGGCCCCCGCCGGCAAGGCGACGACGCATAACATCCCTAAAAACCCAATCAAGACACGTGAAACACGAATGCGCGGCTCTAAATGCGGAGCCTGCCAAGCGGCTTCCGCCTCATGCAGGATCTCCTGCTCTCGCTCATGGGCGTCTTCGACGGCATCGCGGGTCTGCTCACGCCAGCGCGACCAGGCATCGCGCCAGGAAGCGGACGCAGGAACCGGCTCGCTTTCCATGGCTGGCATCGCCTCAATTTCGGGAAGGACCGCAAGCACGTCTTCGGATTCGTGTTGAATCGTGGGGGCGAAAAACACTGTAGGCGCCTCCACCTGATCCGTCACAGGCTCCCCTTCTTCGAACGCCTCATCACCGACCTCGTTCATGACGACGGTGGCGGGAGGGACGCGCGTGAACCGATCCTGCCAATGGATGAAGGGTTGGCGGAATCGCGACCAGAGACCACGTCGGCTTTCGCGTACGGCCTCGTCAAAATCTCCAGGCGTAAACTGGTCATGAAAGAACTGCGGGTCGAGCGCCTCGATCCAGAGATCGGAAACATGGACGTAAATCCGTTCCAAGCCGACCCCTTCGACGAAGGGCGTCTGCCACTGATGCATCGTGCGATGGAACGGGTCACGCACATCCTGCTGCGGACGCGCAACGACGCCCTGCATCCGCACGAGAAAGCGGCTTGGCTCATGGACCGCTTGCGCGACAGCGACCCGTTTTGGACGCTTATTCTGGCGTTTTTCCTGTAAAATTCGCACCTGCATCTGATCGGCTTCAGCCGCATGGGAAGCGGCGACCGCCTGACGGCGCGGACGAGCCGGTGGGGCCACCGAAATCGGCACGCCGTCGCGCTCTAAAACGATCTCGAGTTGTGATTCGAGGGGGGAAGACGCGGAGACCGGACGCCTGTCCGCGGGTAACGGCCGAAAAGGAACCTCGCTCATGCGCAACGCAAGAAAGAACGCACCCGTCGCGCCGCCTCGATCCACGAATGACGCGCGAACAACTCAGGAATCACGCTCGTGACCTCCGCACGCAGGCGCGGCAGGTCACGGACGACTTCTTTCCACGTCCCCATCATATCACCCAGGTCGCCGTTCCGAAAGAAGCGGACGCCTGCCGCAGGAAGGACTTCGCGCAAGACCGGCAGATCGCTGGCAAGAACGGGGCAACCGTACGACAGCGCTTCGAGCGGCGGCAAGCCAAACCCCTCCGCCTCCGATGGGAACAGGAGCAGGTCGGCATGCGCGTACCATCCGGCCAAGGCCGCATCCGGAACGACTCCCGGAAAATGCACGCGCGACAGCCCCAATTCTTTCGCCATCCGCGCCAACCCTTCACGGAACCCTTCCATCTCCCCCACCAGCGCTAGCGAATGATCGGGAAAGGCGGCTGCGAGGCTCTTCCAGGCGTGAAGGACGAGATCCAGGCGCTTGTGCGGATATGCTGAACCGACCGTGAGGAAATATCGGCCAGAAAATAGAGATACCGAATCAATGGGGGCTAGCACATCGATCCCCTCTCCAACGACAGCTATTTTTTTCCTTGATACGGGGAAGAAATGACCGATCTCCGCTGCCACGTCCTGTGTCGGGACGAGCAACGATCGCGCGCGACGTATAACGAATCCTAGCACGACGCGTTGCACGAAAGTCTTTATTCGGGCCAACAACGGATGTCGCAAGAATACATGGGCGCTTTGGGGGTGACGGAGCAAGATCAGGTCATGGATAAAGCAAACGAACGGCGTAGGCGTGAGAAAAGGCACATTCCAATGCGGAAAAAAGACCAAGTCCGCTCGAGCGCGCCAAATCAACCAAGGAAGTGCGACCTGCTCCCCCACCCCATACCAAGGGATATCGGCGACCAAGACTTGGGCAGGCATCGGTACCCCCTCCATCTGCTCGGGACGTCGAATGAGAACGATCCATTCGATCGAAGAATCACGTAAAAGCTCTCGTAAGAGCCCATAAATGACCCGGCCGATGCCGCCGGAGGTAGCCGCCCCCATCATCCGCGCGTCGACGAAGATCCGCATGCGGGAAGTATGCCTGGGACGTCGGGCTTGGCAAAGCGGGACGAGTAGCATAGAGTGCGGGCATTGCGGGAAAGCGGGCGGCTGCGACTCGCGCAGAATAGGGATCGTGGGCGCGTCAGCTTAGCAGCGGACACACCCCTCCTCCGCACGGAACGAAAAGCCGCAAGACAGCCTTTCCTTTCCTCGCTCTGTCGGGGTGTAGCTCAGTTGGCTAGAGCGCCTGCTTTGGGAGCAGGAGGCCGCAGGTTCGAGCCCTGTCACCCCGACCACATAAAAACTCGCCTTTCTGGCGAGTTTTTATGTGGGAATGTGCGGCACGAACGCCCCATCACCCCCTCTTCGCCAAACAAAACCCCGCCAAGATCCCCGCCGTCTCCCCTCGCAGTACGCTCGGCCCCAAGCTCGCGCGCGGATAGCGGCATTCCTGCTCGAAAAAGACACGCTCCTCCTCAGACCATCCGCCTTCCGGACCGACAAAGACGGCGCGAGCTTTGCGCTCTTTCAGGACGTCCTCCAGCACAGGTAAAGATTTCCCCGTATCGCATACGACCGCATCGACCCGCGAACGGTTCAGCAACTGGCAGGCACCCGAAAGGTCGAGGGGCGCATGGATCGTCATGGTCCTCGCCTGCTCCGACTGCTCCATCGCCTCTTGCGCGATCGTCTGCAGGCGCTCAAGGCGCAAGTCTTTCTTCACGGTTCGTGCGCTCACCAGCGGAACGAGATCCGTGATCCCGATCTCGGCGAGCTTTTCCGTCAGCCATTCGAAATGATCCTTCTTGAGGATGGAGGCGCACACAAAAAGCCGTTCTGTCGAGGCGCAAACGGTAACGGGGACCGCTTCTTCCCCACGCCTGCGCACATCCACGGTCCGATCAGAATACGCGACGATCTCAACAATCACGCTCTTCCCCATCCCATCCACCAGCGAAACTTCCTCCCCTGTCCGCAAATGCAAGACGCGCACCATCTGGTGCACGAGCTCGGGGACGCGGATGGTCCACGCCTTGGCTTCCGGTAACGGGGAGAGCGTAAAGACGTGGCGCTTCATAGCAGCTTAGATACGCTTGTCGACGTAGGCCTTCACGGTTTTCCAACGTTTGCGAAGCTCTTGGCGCAGCTCAGAGACCTCTTTATCTGCCGAACCCTTGCCTTTCGCGTAGGCGGCGAGGACGTCGTCGATCGCCTCGTTGTAGGCAGCTTGGGTCATCCCCTCAACGGAGGAAAATTTCTTCAGGATCTGCTTCTGCAAGAGGGCGGCTTGCTTCTCGACGTCTTTCTGAAGAGCCTGCCCCTTTTTCGAACGGAGGAACAGCCCGGCCGCAAGCCCTAACGCCAACCCGGCGGCGAGGCCTGCGCCTGCTGATTTCACTTTCCCGATCTTGGATGGTCGATGGAACATAGGAAACAGGCGACAAGAATGATACACTCAGCATATCACACGTCGCGTCCCCGACCAACGTATGCCCCGCCCCGCTCCTTCCCTTGATGTCCTTGCCATCGGCGACACCATGCTCGACGTTTTTGTCGAGATTCAGGAAGCGGCGGTCCACTGCGAAACGGATCAGACAAATTGCCGGATTTCCTTTGTGTTTGGGGAAAAAATTCCCGTCCAGGGCATGACGCGGGTCCCGGCGGCCGGAAACGCCTCGAATGCCGCCATCGCCGCCGCACGGCTTGGGCAGACCGCCGCGATCTGTTCGACGATCGGCAATGATCCGGAAGGCGGGCTCATCCGCAAACGCTGGAAGGAAGAGGGCGTCTCCGTCCGCTTCGTCTCGCAACCACGCGACGCCGCGACGAACTATTCGACCGTCCTCTCGTTCCGCGGCGAACGGACGATCCTGGTCTATCACCATCATTACGCATACCAGTTTCCAAAACGGCTGCCGAACATCCGCCGCATCTATTACACATCCCTCGGGGAAGGCCATGCGCCCATCGAGCAAGGACTTCTTGCGTACCTCTCCCATTCTCCGAAGACGCGCGTGACCTTTCAGCCGGGCACTTACCAACTACGCCGTCTTGCCAAAGGAATGACCGACATCCTGCAACGGAGCGACATCCTGGTATTAAACAAAGAAGAAGCCGAGCTCTTTCTTGAACGTCCAGCAAAGGAACCGCTCAAGAAGCAGCTGAAACGACTCCAAGAATTCGGACCCCGCATTAGCGTCATTACCGACGGCGAAAAAGGCTCCTACGCCATCGAGGGCAAAAAGGCCTGGTTCTGCAAAAGCTTCCCCGTCCCCTGCATTGAACGTACGGGGGCCGGCGATGCCTATGCGAGCGCGTTCACCTGGGCCATCGATAAGGGATTCTCGGTCCCCGAAGCCATGCGGTACGGCACCGCCAACGCCTCAAGCGTCATCCAGTTCCTCGGACCCCATCAAGGCCTGCTGAACCGCGAGGGCCTAAATAAAGCCATCCGCCAGCATCAGGCAATCCGTCCACGCCCCTTCCCCTTATGATCCATTCCCCCCTCCCCCTCCTCAAGCACGCCCAGGCCCACAACTATGCGATCCCCGCCTTCAACGTGAACCACCTCGAGACCATCCTGGCGGTGATGGATGCGGCCCGCGAATGCGATTCTCCCGTCATCCTGCAAACTTCCGAGGGCGCCGTGCAGTATGCGGGCCTAGGGATGCTCATCGCTATGGCGAATGCGGCGGCCGAGGGGGATCTTCCGGTTGTTTTGAATTTTGATCACGGCAAAGACCTTGCCCTTTTGAAAAAAGCCATCGAGTCCGGCTATACGAGCGTCATGATCGACGCATCCGAGCATCCGTTCGCCGAAAACGTGAGACGCACGCGCCAGGTGGTCCAATGGGCCCGCGCCAAAGGAGTCGCCGTCGAGGCGGAACTGGGTCGCATCGGTGGCACGGAAGACAAGGTCAGCACCCTCGACAAGGAAGCCTTCCTCACCGACCCCACCGAAGCCGCCCGCTTCGCGAAAGAAAGCGAATGCGACAGCCTCGCCATCTCGATCGGTACGAAGCACGGGGCCTTCAAGTTCGCAAAAGACAGACATCTCGACCTGGAACGCCTAAAGGCGACCCGCAAGCTCGTCGACATCCCACTCGTCCTCCATGGGGCCTCCGGCGTCCGCGAAGATGTCGTCCAACTCGCGAAGCGGTTCGGCGCCGACATCGGCGAGATGCGCGGGATCCTCGACGCGGATATCAAGGAAGCCGTGAAGCTTGGGATCTGCAAGATCAATATCGATACGGACCTCCGCCTCGGCTTCAGCGCCGGGCTCCGCGAAGCGGTCGCCGAACACCCGAACTGGTTTGATCCACGGAAGCTGTTCGAGCCCGGACGGATTCTCATGAAGGAGATCGCGAAACAAAAAATGGAGATCTTCGGCAGTGCCGGCAAGGCGTCCGCTCTCCAAAAATTCCTCTAAGCAAAGAAAAGGCAGCGCCCCATGAAGCGCTGTTTTCGTATGAAAAAAGACGACCTTCGTCGTCCAGCTACCTCCCCGTCAGGGCTGCGCACCCGGCACGTGCTCGAGCCGGAACCTTGCGTTGTTGATGGTCCGCAGGTCCGTCCGCCCCTGGACCACGCGGTTGGCGTAGACCGTGGTCGCGAGGACCTTGGCCGCGTACCAGCGCGCATCCCAGCGATGCGGCCGGTGCGGCAGGTCCGGCGCGATGATGTTGAGCGGGAGCGGCGCGTCGCCCGTCTGCCACCCATGGCGACGCATCGCCATCCGCACGCCGCCGAGACCCGCGTTGTAGGCCGCGAGCCCAAGTTCGCGCGAACCGAGCTCCGTCTCGGCCTCCTGCAGCTCGGCGAGCCCGAGGACGATGTTGTCCACGGGATCCGTCCGCCACTGCGGCTCGTGCCCGAGGATCTCCCGCGCCCGATCGAGCCAACGCACATACACCTGCCCCGACTCGCGGTCAGGCGTGATCTGCGCGTAGCCCGTCCCGCCATCCGAGGTCACCAGATCGGGACGGCACCACGACTCGTGGATCACGAGCCCCGCCACGAATGCCTCAGGATACCGCCCCTGCAACAGACGCGCCGCCTCCCGAATGGGGGCGATGAAACGCTTGCCGCCAGCACCGTCCGCCTCGATGCAGCGGTTGACCGCCCGAGCCCAGGCCTGCGCAGAAGCGGGCGCGAACAGCTTGGCGTACTCGCGCTTCACCTCGTCACGCCAGCTCTCGCCGAAGCCACGGATGGGCACGACGCCCGCATCCTGGAGACGCGGAACCCGCACGGGACGTCGGTCACGCGCCGCATCACGCAGTGCAACGCGCCGCCCGCCCACTGGCCGTTCGATGCAGCCGCAGAGAACGAGAAAGAGACAGAAAACCCAGTAGAATCCCTTCATGACCCATTCCTTTCACGCTCAGCAAATACAGCCGAATTCGCTAAAAATACCAGTTTTTCAGGTTTTTGTCAAGTTTTCCTGCTTTTTTAGGCCTTTATGACCGGAACGAGCACATACCCCTCCTTCCCATCCTGCATCGCCCAACCCGCCTGCACCAACTCATCGCGCAACCGGTCGGACGCTGCCCAATCCTTCGCGACCCGGGCCGCCCAACGCTGTTCCGCAAGCGCGTGGATCGCTGGCGGCACGTCAACCACGTCCTGCTTCCAGGAAGTCATCCCTAATCCCAACACGCCATCCATTGCGAGCAAAGTCGCCCGCTTTTCTTCCGGCATCGCCGTTGATTTGACGGTCTCCCACACGACGGCAATGGCTTTCGGGAGGTTGAGATCCTCCTCCAACGCTTCCCGGAAGGCCGTCAGGAATTCCAAGACGGGCAACACGTTTTCGCCATGCGCCCACGACAGGAACGCGGACTTCAAATTCGTGTGTGCCTGCTTCGCGCCTTCGAGTGCTTCCCAAGTAAAATTGAGCTTGGAGCGATAGTGTGCGCCGAGGCAGAAAAACCGGTAATCCATGGCCGAAAACCCGCGCGTGGCAAGATCGTCCAACGTATACGCATTGCCCAACGACTTCCCCATCCGCCCGCCATTCACGAGCAAGAACTCGCTATGAAGCCAATACCGAACAAACGTCCGCCCAGAAGCCGCCTCGCTTTGCGCGATCTCGTTCTCATGATGCACCGGCAACAAGTCGACCCCGCCCATATGCACATCAAACGTCTCACCTAAATATTTCGCCGACATCGCCGAACACTCAATATGCCATCCCGGAAAACCCACCCCCCACGGGCTCTCCCATTCCATCTGCCGCTTCACCCCATCCGCCGCAAACTTCCACAGCGCGAAATCCGTCGCCTGACGTTTCTCCGGATTTTCCTCGACCCGTGCCCCCGCCATCTTCTCTTCAAGGCTTTGACCAGACAGGCTTCCATACGCCGCAAACTTGCGCGTATCGAAATAGATTCCGTCGGAAATGCGGTATGTATACCCCTTTTGTTCAAGCCCCTGCACAAGAGCGATCTGTTCGGCGATATGTTCGGTTGCGCGCGGCATGACGGACGGAGGGAGCATGTTCAGGGCCGCCATCCCGTCAACGCAGGTCTGTTCATAGTACCGAGCAATCTCCCAAGCCGTCTTCCCCGTCTTCATCGCCTCACGCGCCAGCTTATCCTCCCCCACATCCCCATCCCCAACCAAGTGACCGACGTCGGTGATGTTCATCACATGCGTAACGTCGTATCCCAAAAACCCAAACACGCGCCGGACAAGATCCCCCGTCAAATACGTCCGCCAATTCCCCAACTGCAACGGGTTATAGACCGTCGGCCCACACAGATACATCCCCACCTTCCCCGCTTGGAGCGGATGAAACTCTTCGAGCGAACGGGAACGCGTATTCCAAAGGCGGAGCATATGAAAGAAAGCCTAACAGGCTAGATTTTTTGAAGCAAGAAAAACGAAGAACCTAAACCGCTTCGCCCAGCACCCCCACACTGATGGCGGAAATCGTCCGAGTCATTCTTTTCATATTCTTCATCATCCTTTCCCTCCCCCTTGTAGGTCCCGGGCCAGGACGCCCTCTTTTTCGGTGAGAGTGCGTGAGCTTCCATCCCGGGAACAAGAGGCGAGTTCTCGAACCGAAAAA
>CAZURG010000006.1:0-2792 GCA_964623645.1 uncultured Gammaproteobacteria bacterium
AAGCAGGGTGAGGGAAGGGGCTTTGGGAAGATCGGCCGTCGCGCCGAATTCCCCGCGTTGGCCGACAATGAGGGCTTGTCCTGAGCCGCTCCCTGCGATCATGGCTGGTTGGTCGCGTAACATCCCCTCAATCGCAAAGGCCCCATTCTGGACTTGGACGAGCGTTTTTCCGGCCGTGATGACCCAGGCATCGCCCGTCTGGGCGGCACGGACGGCGCGTGTGTCGACCGAGAGGAGGCCGGCTTCGAGCGCTTCTTCCTTGATGGCCTTGAAGCGGCGTCCGTCGAAAGTCCAATAGGTGTCGGCAGCGTACGGGTTTGTGACCGCGTCGGTCGTGGCGAGGAGGAGTTCGGTGCTGCCCGTCCAGATGCCGCTTACGAAGCGCGCCTGTGGGGCGTTGGCCAAGCGCTCGAAATGGTCCGTGCTCCAGCGCCAGACGCCCGCCTTGCCGGTTTGGCTGAGGTGGCCGGCTGCATCACGCGTCTCGGTCGAACCGCCGACCAGGTACCACTCACCGTTGAGTGGGACGAGCTTGCTTTCACTGTTGCAGATCGTGGAGCCGCTCGTCTCTTTGATACAGCCGGAGACCAGGTCTGAGGCGCCTTCCGGTAAACGGAGCATCTGCGGAAACGGATTCACGCGCGTGTCGAGGAGCGCGGCCTGCCAACGACGCGGGAAGGTTGCGTTTTCAAACGCGTCTTCGGTGAGGATGGCCCAGCGTCCGGCGGCGCCTTGCAGGTCGCGCACACGCTGCTGCGGGAAGCGGACGTCGGCAAGCTCTGTCCACTGTTGGAGGTTGGTCTGGGTGAAGGTCGGGCCGTTCAGGCCTTGGAAGCCGAGGAGATAGGCGCTGCCGTCGCTTGCGATCTTGCGGAGAGACCCTTGTCCGCGGATCCGGTCGCTATAATCGGCGGTTTCCTCTTTCGCGTTTACGCTCCAGAGGCGCTCACCGTTGCTCACGAGCCAGTCTTCGCCACGTCCGGCGGCCAAGGTGAGGCTTGTTTGGACCGAAGAGGGGATCGACTGCGAAAGGTCACGCCATTCCCAGGGTTCGGATGCACGAAGGGACGGGGTGATGGTGGCGGCGAGGCCGAGGACGAGCAGTCCGACGCTGGCCAGGGCCGTCGCGCGTTGGGCCTTGGCGCCCGCTTTTACGGAAGAAATGAACCGTTGAAGCATAGAAAAAGAGGGGAGGGAGTGATGCTTCCGTGATAGAGCGCGCGCGGTCGGTTGTCCAGGTGTGCGCTGTTGAAAGGTGTGGTATACTGACCCCGTAACTCACTCTTGTCTTTAAGCTCTTTGTTATGCCGGAGGAAATGCGCAAACGTCCTGCTCTCTCGCGTCGCCGCGCCGTGGCGTCGTCGGCCGCCCCTGCCGAGGCCCAAGGGGGAGCTCCCGTTCCCACGCAGATGGGTTCTGCCTGTGGTCATATGGGGTGTGGAGGCCGCACCTGTAACGTCCGTTACGTGGGGGCCGTGTCCCATATCCGTGATCACCATGCGATGCATGCCGCCCGGGGTGTCGGCCATATTTGGGCCGCCTCGATCATCACGGGATTTGCCGTGGTGCTGACGGGGGTCGTCGCCTTCCAATCCGCGCAAGCGAAGACGACGCAAGAGAATGTGGCCGTCCGACAGACCTCTCAGAGTGAGCTCCGGCAGGTCATGGAGCGCCTTAATCGCCTGGAACGCCTCATGCAGGACACCCGTCAGGCGTGTGTCGGTGAAGAGGTTGAGACCGAAGAACGGGCCCAGCCAGCGACGGATGCTGACCAGTTGCTCCTGAAGAAGAAGCTTGAACAGGGGCGTCTGCCAGTCGTTCCGCCAGCTGCAGAATCGGGTAATTAAGCGAGAATTTTCGGTCGGATCTTGACCAGCTACGAACGAGAGGGTACCCTCTCGTTCGTCGTTCCGGGGTCGTCTAACGGTAGGACGCTTGGTTCTGGCCCAAGTAATTGAGGTTCAAATCCTTGCCCCGGAGCCATGCAGAAACTCGCTTATCCAGCGAGTTTTTGTATGGCTCGGCGGAGCGTTTTGAATCGAAATGGAAAGATTCCCCGCTTGAGCCTATACTCCGTCCATGAATTCCGCGTATCTCTTTCCGGTTGGTGCGGCCCTCACCTGGGGCCTGATCTATGCCTTGGATCAGAAGATTCTGAAAACGGTCTCCCCGCTCACGCTGCTCTTCATCGATGCCGTTGTGACGGTAATCGTCTTTCTCCCCATCTTTCTTTTGCGGAAGAATGCGTTTCAGGAAGTCACCCGTCTCGGCAGGACGGACGTCGCGTTGATCCTTATCACGGTCCTGCTGACGATCCTGGCGGATGTGCTGATCTTGCAGGGGGTGAAACATTTGAGCGCATCCACGGCGTCAATGATCGAGATCTCCTATCCAATCTTCGTGGTTCTGTTTAGCTTTCTCCTGTTCAGAACGACCGTCAGCATACCCGTCCTCTTCGGGGGCCTGCTGATTTTTGCGGGTTCGTTCGTTATTATTCGGCACGGGTCTTAGCACGAGAGAGGGGGTGCTGTTTATGGCGCGCCATGGTTGTCCGACCGTTCCAGCGTTATCCTGCCTGATCATGGTTAATTATCGAATCGCCGTTTTTGTCCCGCCGGGGCGCTTGGGATTGTCCATGCGGCGATGAGCTGCACCGGGTTCCCGATTTATTCCGTGGAAGGCGTTTCCAGCTCTTGGGGAAAGAGTCCTCGTGGAGTGAGCGGGGAGCGCATTGAATGGGTTTGTGCCAAGGATTCGTTAAAGGAGGTCTCGGCCTCCATTGTCTAGCCCAT
>CAZURG010000006.1:2892-57907 GCA_964623645.1 uncultured Gammaproteobacteria bacterium
GACCGTGTGCGGGTGAGGTGGAATGCTCTCACCGAATCCCTTGGTCTCGCGGGGCGGATCGGACGGGTCTATGGCGAGACGGCCCCATCCGTGACCGGGGTCGACGTCATCGGGCCGCTCACGCGCGACATGGCCTTCGACGTCTTTTTTGAAGACGATCGGACGAATTTTTGGATCTCCGGGGCGTACTTGGAATGCGTCGAACGTGGCGCCGGGACGGAGGTCGTCGTGGCGGGGACCACGCGCCTTCGGCCGGAAGATGGGGCCTGTGAAGACAGGCCTTCTGACGTGCCGCCTGCATTAGCTCTGGCCCGCGCAGGGTTGTTGCTCGCGTGTCGGGAAGCCCTCGCGCGGGCCGCGAAGGATCCATCCATGATCGAGGAATGCGCGGAGGGTCTTATCGGGTATCTTTTGCGTCACGATGCGCTCCTGATGGATCCGCGTATCAAGGATCTGTTCGACGCCGCTGGGGTCGCTGAGTTGTGGCGCGCCACCTCCTACGCCCAACCGATCGGCGCATGGGATCCGGATGAGGCCGATCGTCGGAAGCGTGCCGAATGGGAAGAGGTGGCCCGGTGTATCGCGAGACTGGAGGATCCTAAAGTGGGATCGCGCTGATGGGCGTTCATCCGGTCCCCATCGAGAAAACGGACCATCGCGCACCGAAAGGCGTGGGAGGCAGTTGTCCCCACGGGACCCAAATCCTTTTCCTGAATTATTTGCTATACTGGCGTTGTATGAAAAAACTGTTTTTTGCCGCGGCGATGGTGGCGCTCTTCGTCCTTGGGACGGGGTTGCGGACGGTCGGCGCCTCTGAAGGCGATATTTTGAACCGGCTCTTAGGGGTGGACTCAAGCATTCGTTCGGTGGGCGCCTACCTAATGGGGTATCACGCGGAAGACACCGCTCGTTTTGACGCCATTGAAACCAAACTGGATCGCGTTTACGAGGCGTGTGGTCGCGGAACGACGGCCGCGCGCCGCGTCACTTTGGCGCAAGTGAACAGCTGTATCGATGCTTGTTTTACGAGCGCGGCGGTCGGCTTAACGTCCGAAGGGGCCGTGGGAAGGCAGGAATTCATTAGCTGCGTGGCCCGTTGCCCGTCCAATACACTCCGGAATATCGAATGCGCGACCACGTACGTGCACCAATCTTCCCTCACCGGAGGGGTGATCTTACTAGAGAATGGCGATCCTGTAGAGGGTGGCCGGACACCGGCGGCGTACGTACGCCAGTGCATGTCCTTGCGCGGACAGGCAAATCAGACGGCGTGTAGGGACTACGCAGACACGTTCCGCAGTAATTTTGGGACGTGCCTCTTCGATCAGACGGCGTATGCCTGTCAGAGTGATTGCCAGCGAAACTATCGTAGCGATGCAGGGCTCATTATGTGCCAGCTCCGGTGTCAGAGCCGCACCCGTGCCGCCGAGCGGTTCGAACGACTGCAGAGTGCGGGTTTCCTCACCGAAGACGGTCGGTTGAATGCGGGTACGCTCTCGAATACGACGGTCGCCCCATTAGCGCCTACGATTCAGGCGATCACGCCCTCAACGCCTTCGGTATCTCCCGCGGTGCCAGCTCCTGAGACGTATAGCCAGTGCGTCTACCGCTGCGATGCAGATCGCACCGCGTGTCTTGAGCGAAGCGTTAAAGTTACGGAATGCCAACCGACGTACGAGAGTTGCTACATGGGATGCGGAAGTCGGCTCACCGGTGGGAGCTCGCGTTAGAAAAAAAGTCCCCAATCGGGGGCTTTTTTGTTCTCACGCCCAAGCACTCAGGCGAACCGCTCAAGGGCGCCCTGCCAAGCGCTGGGAAGGTGCGGGGGAAGGAGGACGGTTCCCGGCGGGCAGGTCTCGGCGAGCACGCCGCTCCCGGAAGCGATCGTCGGGATGCCGACCGCGGTCGCCTCGTGCGGGGGAAGGCCAAATCCTTCATACCAACTCGGGTAAAGGAGCGCCTGAGCATGTTCGAGCCAGCGTCTACGTTCGTGCTCCGGAAGATAGCCGAGTGATCGGACGCCTGGCTCGTTGATCCGTTCCGTCGTGCCCGCGAGGACGAGTCGATGGCGTGGATGCGTGTCGCGAAACGCTTGGAAGGCGAGGCGGGCCACCGACGCGTTTTTTCGCTCGTCGGCCGCGCTGAGCAAAAAGAAGTAGGGCTCGGGGATGGGCCGTAACGATGGTTCCTTTTTGCCGCGTTCGACGGGAAGGGGGACGGGGATGCGCTGGATCCGTCGCATCGGAACCCCGAGCAGCTGTACGAGGTCTAGCTTGCTCCATTCTGACACGACGAAAAGGGTTTCCGCTTCGGAGATAAGGGCCCTCGGTCGCGCGAAGGCGTGCCAGGCCCGTGTTTTTGGCGTGAACCAGCGGGGCTGTATGAAGAATGACAGGTCATGTACGAGAAGCGTGTAGGGGAGCCTGGGGCGGCCGACGATATTGAGGTTTGGAAAAAAAAGCCGATCCGCCTTGCCGAACAGGCGCTCGAACGAAAACAGTCCGCTTACGCATAGGGCGTGCATCGCCTTGCTGGGGAGTCGGACGTGTCGCCAAGGGTACGGCGTAGAACGCCGCTCCGTCTCGCTCGGCGGTTGCCAGCCGTACGTTGCGAGCTCGACTGTTCCTTGTAAATTGAAGGCGTTCACGCGTAGCAGCTCGCGCACGATGTTCGATACGCCCGTCGGTTGTGCTCCGCGCAAGCAACTTGCGTCAACCAGGGTTCGCATAGGCGCGTATCGTCGCGTGAAAGAGCGCGAGATCAAACTTGGCCATGCGCGACCGAATCTCGGAGGGAAGGTAGTCCATTTTTGGGAGGGCGCGCATCGCCTCGATGAGGGCGATGGGTGTCGTCGTGGGGAGGAATGCCCCGGTCTTTCCCGGCTCAATGATTTCAAGCGCCCCACCCGCGGCGCTCGCAATGACGGGCGTACCGCTCGCTTGCGCCTCTAGCATCGTCATGCCAAAATCCTCAATCCCCGGATGCAGGAACGCGTATGCGTCACGATAAAGGGCCCATTTTGTCGCCTCATCGACCGTGCCCAGAAATTCGACGGTCGGACCCGCTAACCGCTTCAGGGCAGGCATCTGCGGCCCTTCGCCAAAAATTTTTAAGGGCGCGCGCAGGTGGTTCGCCGCTTCGATGCACAGGTCAAAACGCTTGTAGGCGACCAGCCGTCCGCCCGTCAGCCAAAATCGCCCCGCATTCGTTCGGGTGAAGGGAATTTGGGCTAATTCGATGGGTGGATGGACGATGTTTGCGGATCGTTGGTAGTACCGTTGGATGCGGGCTTGCGACAGGGGGCTATTCGTCAGGAGCGTATCCGGCCGTTGGGCCGCCTGGTAATCCCAGGTTCGGAGACGATGAAAAGCCGCCTCTAATGGCCATTTTACAAACGATGGCCAGCCGCGGCCTTGCAGGTAGGCGTGTCGATCTTCCCATAAGAACCGGGTCGGCGTGTGAAGGTAGCAGATGGTCCGCGTCCCCGGCGGCACGATCACCCCTTTTCCGAAGCTAGACGATGAAATGAAGACCAGATCGTACCCCGAGAGGTCGAACCGCTCGACCATTCGCGGCATTAGGCTTGTTACGAGCGGGTACCACGCGCGCGTCGGCAGCCACCGCTGTAAGGGCGATGTCACCAGCCGTTTCGGCGCGAATCCCGGCGGAAAGGTCTGCGGGTCCGCAAGGAGCGTATAGATTGGGGCGTCGGGAAACAGGCGGTGCAGCGCCATGAGGACGCGTTCGGCACCACCGTCTTGAATAAAATAGTCATGGACAAGGGCAACGCGCATTGCTGCTAGCCTAGCAGGGTTGGTCCCCGTTTAGTAGACGCCTTTGGGGCGGATGACGGCGAGCGGCGTCTTGAGGATCACGATCAGGTCCAGGAAGAGCGACCAGTTCTCGATGTACCACGTGTCAAGCCGGGCCTCGTCTTCGGTATTCAGGTCGCTGCGGCCAGAGACTTGGGCCATTCCTGTGATCCCGGGCTTGATTGCGAGAACCTTGCGATGGTGTGCCTCGTATTTGCTGACTTCGCGCGGTTGGTGTGGCCGCGGTCCCACGATCGACATGGTTCCTCGCAGGACATTTAATAATTGGGGCAGCTCATCGATGGACCAGCGCCGGATCCAGTGTCCGAATGGTGTGATGCGGGGATCGTCCTGGATCTTGTAAATGGGCCCCTCTTTGATGCTTTTTGTCCGAATCAGCTCCTTTTCACGGTCGATGTTCCGCTCATTCGCTTCCTTGGAAAATTGCGGCCCGATAGAATCTTTTTTCCACATCGAACGGAGCTTATACACGGAAAAGAGCTTCCCACGCTCGCCAACGCGTTCGTTGTGAAAGAGAATCGGAAACCCGTCTTGGATTAAGATAACGCAGGCGCAGACAAGGAGCAGCGGCGAGACCAGAATCAGGGCGATGGAGGCGGCAATCACGTCAAACAGTCGCTTCGCGATCCGTCCCCACCCGTCGAGCGGTGTCCGTTTCGGTTCGATCAGAGGGATCCCGCCCTCGGTCATCACGTCGATCCGCGTAAAGCGGGCCGCAAACAAATCGGCAAGATAGCGGAAGGTTAAATGTTCCTCCTCCGCGAAGGCGATGAGGTCGAGCGCCTGCTCTTTGCTGGTCTTCGGTTCTGCTAGCAGCACGCCATCAAGGTGTCCTTTTCGGTGCAGCTCGGTCATCTCTGCGCGCGCCGTTTCATTCCAGGTTTTGTAGCTCCGTACGACCGTGTATCCAAGGGCGGGTTTTTGCAGGTACAGCGTTTTCAGCGAAGCTGCCGCATTGCTCGCGCCGATCACCGCGATCTTCTGGTGTCCGATCCGCTTCTTGAGGAGGTGATGGCGGACCGCCCGCAGGATCAACCGCCCCAACCACACGTACACGATTGCGAGTCCCCACACCGCTAGCACTAAGAAGCGTGACGCCGTCACCTCACGCCGAAAGAAGACAGACGTGATCAGGATCATCATCCCCGCCGTGCTCCCAAGAATGATCCGTCCCAATTCCTGCCAGGCCGCACGATGGCTTGTCGTGTAGAGCCCCGCGAGCCAAAAGCAGATCAGCCACGCGAAGATGAACGTCGCCGCCGAGGCCAGGTAGTCACTTGGCGTGATCTGTTGGATGATCGGTCGGTATTCCAAAAAAGGCTGAGAAAAGCGCAGAATGTAGGCCGTGAGGGCGGCGCCACAAAGCGCAAGCAGGTCTGTGGGGACTTGTAGGGCCGTAAAGGTGAGATCGAGCCGACGCATAGATACAAAAAGTGTAGCAGGTGCTGGGCAGAAGCAAAAGCAAAGGCCTGCTCATTTTTCGTGCCCTTTCGCCGTTTTTGTCAGCGTCGACCCCGGTGGGGTAGGGTGTCGCCATGCATTTCCCGCTTTGCGGCCACACCGATCTCCTTCGTCTCCTCGACCGCATGCAGGCGCATCCGGCGGGAGCGTACGGTTTTTTTGGTCCCGAACACGTCGGTAAGCGTCGCCTCGCCGAGCGCTTTGCTCGTGGTTTGGTCGATCATCCCGAACCATTGCCGCTCGAAGGCCATCCGGACATCACCCTCCTTGACGCCCAGCAGGAAGCCGGCATCGAAGCCGTTCGCGCCTTTCTCGAGCGCGCCCACCGCACCTCGGCGCGCGGCGGCCATCGTGTTTTCCTCATCGACCATGCCGAAGGCCTGAATACGGCGGGGTTTAACGCGCTCCTGAAGGACGTCGAAGAGCCGCGTCCGGGCGTGACCTTTTTCTTTATTGCGTCGCAGCCCGAACGGTTGCCGGCCACGCTCCGTTCCCGCCTCGTCCCCCTCGCCGTCCCAGAAGTCCCGCTTGCTGAATTGCAGCGTTGGGCTGAAACCGAGCTGAAGGTCCCCGCCGCTTGGGTGGCGGACGCCTATGGTCGTCCCGGCCTGCTCATCCGTCGCCTCCAAGACCCGGATTGGTGGACGGATCTCTCCCGTTTCGCCGATCGTCTCGAACAGGCCTTTTCCGAGCCCGAACCGGGTCGTCTGATCGCTGCTTTGGACGACTGGCAAAAAGCCCTCGATGCGCGCGAAGGAGGTGATCAAGGCTGGCGTCTGCTCTTGTTCCTGTTGGCGCGCCGTCAGATACAGAAGGGGAGCGAGCGGTTTGCTTGGGGTGAAGCGATTCGTTTGGCGTGGCGCACCATTGGTGGCCCGTTACCCGTCCGCCTAGCCTTCGAATGGAAGCGTCTCCAAGGCCTCGTCCCGCCGCACCAGCATCTCCAAGCCGTTGAGGAATGGGCGCGTTAACGATCTTTTTCTCCCATCCGCCTTCGTGCTATCATCAAGGCCATATGAAACGCAGCGTTCTTTTCTTGGCCTTGGGGAGTCTTTCGTTGATGGGGGCAGGTTGTTTCGGTGCCCAAGCGCCCGCGGTCGCTGATGGGGGTGTCTACCGCACCGCCAACTACGGCACCGATTGGGTCCAGCCGAGCGTGCTCAACCAGGGCGCGAAGATCGGCAGCATCGCGGGCGTCGGCACCGTTTCTTCCGCCTTCGATCCGCAAGATCCCGACGTCATGTATGTCGGCACCGTCCAGAACGGTCTCCTCGTCACCCTTGATGCTGGTCAATCTTGGCAGCAGGCCCGTGGCCTTACGACCGGCCAGGTCGAGGCGATCGCCGTCGATCCACGCGACACGTGTACGGTGTTCGTCGCGCGCGCGAACCAGCTCATGAAGACAACGACCTGTGGCCGTACCTGGAAC
The DNA here is from genome assembly GCA_964623645.1 of uncultured Gammaproteobacteria bacterium. Lineage (GTDB taxonomy): Bacteria > Patescibacteriota > Patescibacteriia > 2-12-FULL-60-25 > 2-12-FULL-60-25 > JAGOUA01. Next base: position 9,616 of record CAZURG010000006.1, read on the forward strand.
CAGGCTTATTACGATCCACGTACCGCCCAGCTCTACACGACGGTCGTGATTGATGCGATGAGCCCGAACGTCGTCTACGCCGGCAACGCCGACGGCGACCTCCTTCGCTCCGAAGATGGCGGCGCCTCTTGGCGCGTCCTCTATCGCGCGGATGCCCGCATCAACGACCTCGTGATCGACCCACGGAACCGCAATATCCTCTACGTCGCCACGAACGGCGCCGGTCTCCTCAAGAGCACCGACGCGGGCGCGACCTGGATCGAGATCCGTTCCGAGCTCGACACCTACGACGGCGCCCGCCGTCCGCTGAAGATCGTCCTCGATGCCGCAAATTCCAACATCGTCTACCATGTCTCGCGCAATGGCATCCTCCGTTCCGAAGACGGCGGCACCAGCTGGCGCGCCCTTTCCCTCCCGACGCCCCCCGCTACCACCAACATTCGCGCCTTCTCGATCCATCCGAAGAATCCCAACGTCCTCGTCTACGCGACCGACACGTCCATCGTCTTCACGAGCGACCTCGGCCAGACCTGGACGCCGAAGCAGCTCCCGACGACCCGTTCCGCCGCGTTCATCGTGTTTGATCAGGGGCCGCAGAACAACCTCTATCTTGGGACGATCCCGCGCCGGTAGATGCTTCCATCCAAAAAATCCCTTGCCGTCATGGTGGGGGATTTTTTGAAAAGAAAAAATGAGCCATGTCGGCTCAGGTTGCGCGCTCAGCCGTTGCACCCTTCCGGTAGTACACCGGGTAGCCCGCGTACGTCTTGGGGAACGTGAGCCACTCCCCGCGGGGGACCGCTGGGGCTTCCGGAGCGACCCTCTCGCCGGCGGCGTTCGCTCGCGGCCACAGCGTCGCCGGAACATGCTCGACGAACAGCGCCTCTTCCTCGGCCCGGCATCCGTGTCGGACCTTCCAGGTCGCGTCCACCTCGTCGGACGCGCTCAATTCCTGGATCATGACCGGTGCCCCGTCCCCGCCCTCGATCATGCCTACCGGGGGCTGCAGTTCCGCTTCCACCTCGATCAGGGCTACGAAGGCCTTTGTGAAGGCCTGTTTCGCTTCGGTGATCGTGCTCCCTGTTTTCTCTCCCATCTCAATCTCCCTTTCTTCCCCGTTGGGAATGGTCCGAATCCTAGAGAAAAAATGCGCATGAAGTCAAGGGATGGGGGAGCGCCTCCGGTCTTTTCTCCATTGACGTCCAGCTCGTTCCTATGGCACGCTTTCCCTCGAATATGTCCTCCCATCTCGACCAGCACCGCGCCGAATTCCAAAAAGCCATCGATCATTTTCAGCGCGAGCTCCAGTCTTTGCGCACCGGCCGCGCCAACGTCCAACTCGTCGAAAACATCCGCGTCGAAGCCTACGGTCAGATTATGGACATCAAAGGCGTCGCCTCGCTGACGACTCCTGACGCGAAAACCCTCCAGATCGAGCCCTGGGACAAGTCCATCGTGAAAGACATCGAAAAAGCCCTCATCGACGCCTCCCTCGGCATGCAGCCGAACGTCGCTGGCACCGTCATCCGCCTCGTCATGCCTCCCATGACCGAAGAAGGCCGCAAGAGTCTCGTGAAAGTTCTCCGCCAAAAGTCCGAAGAAGCGCGCATCGGCATCCGCAACGTACGCGAAAAGGTGAAGTCCCTCATTACGGACGATGAGAAGGCTAAAACCATCTCCGAAGACGACCGCCGCCGGTTCTTGGAGCAGCTGGACAAGGTCGTGGCGGAACAGAATGCCGCCGTCGAACGCATCACGAACGAGAAAGAAGAAGAGATTTTGAAGGTATAAACGAGGCTTGGCCTCGTTTTTGGCTCGCACGCTTGCGCGCAGGGGCGTTGACGGGGGCGGTTTTCTCTGATAGTCCTGTCGCCGTCCAGATCCTTACGACCAACAAACGCACGGGAGACGATCATGGAAACGGAACCGCCCATCTCGGAAGTCGGCCTCCACGGCCTCACGGTCAAGGAGTACTGCGCCTTCTTCGACCTGCTCACCAAGCGCGTCTCGACGGATCTCGCCAGGGCGATGCTTGCCGATGATGCCGTCCTTCGGGCCATGCTCGAGGCCGGAACGGCGACCCTTCGCCTCAATGGCGGGGTGGAGGCACCTGAGCGGAAGATCACGATCGCCCGGATCCGAACCCTCTTCTGCAGGCCGAGGGAGCAGCTGGAGGCGGTTCGTCGCCTGAATTCGATGGGATACTGGGGGAACTGGAGCTTCTCCGCGCGCCACTTCGAGCGCGCCGCTCAAGAGATGCCTGTCTGGACCCCGATGGCGCGCCTCGTCGCCCCGGTCCTCGTGCCGCGCTTCGCTCCTCCCGGCAAGCTGCTCACGCCGCTCTGGGGGGCCATCCGCACGCATCACACCGTCAGTTCGCGGCTCAAGGGGTGGTCTGATCCCCTTGGGGCATACTCCACCGATCCTGATCCGGATGCCTTCGAGCCATACCTGTCCTGGGAGTGGATCGACTTCGAAGCGGGGCGGGGGAGCGACATCCTCAGAGAATCCAATCCCGAACTTCCCGGAACCCTCTGCGACGCCAGCCTGCTGGCTGCCGCGATCATCCATCCCAACTGGCTCCGCGCCATGGATGCCGAATGTGTCCCCTTCGTCTACCTGGGCGCCTATCGGGTCACTGAGGAGAAGATGGCGCACGAACTGGTGCCTGCTCTCGTGTACCACCATCTCCAGGGGTCTCCTTCCGAGCCGAAGGGCCCATATCTCGGTGCCTTTTCGGGAAACGCCGCTGGCGATTCTCGCTGGGCCTTCCCGCGCCGCCTCCCGGGCCCGCCCTGACGTCTCTCGCTGATCCCGAAATTGGATCAGCTTTTTCATTTGCATAAAGGATTTTTCCTTGTGTTGCGCTTTATTTATTGCTAATTTTTGCCATTTCCCCCCGCCTATGGAATAGTTGCGGCCTATGGATCTCGCCAAAAAGATGGACCTCCTGGTCTCCCTCTGCAAGCGCCGCGGTTTCGTGTTCGCCGATTCTGATATCTATGGCGGCTTCGCCAACGCCTGGGACTACGGCCCGTACGGCATCGAGCTCAAGAACAACATCCGCGACGCCTGGTGGCAGCGCTTCGTGCGCGACCGTGACGACGTCGTCGGCGTCGACACCCCCGTCATCCAGCACCCCAAAGTCTGGGAAGCCTCCGGTCACCTCACGACCTTCGCCGACCCGCTCGTCGAATGTAAGAAGTGTCACCACCGTTTCCGCGCCGACCACCTGATGGAAGACGCGCAAGAAAAGAAGGGGAGTCCGGTTGATATCAAGGAGATCGCCTGCCCTGATTGTGGTGGCCCGTTTACGGACATCAAGCAGTTCAACCAGATGCTGAAGACCTTCATTGGCGTCACCGAAGACGCGTCCGCGGTCGCGTATTTGCGTCCCGAAACCGCCGGCGGCATGTTCACCACCTGGAAGGACATCCGCGACTCGATGCGCAAGAAGCTCCCGTTCGGCATCGCCCAGGTCGGCAAGGCCTTCCGCAACGAGATCACTCCCGGCAACTTCATCTTCCGCACCCGCGAATTCGAACAGATGGAAATCGAGTATTTCGTGCGCCCCGAAGACGCCCCACGCGCCTACGAGATGTGGCTCGAAGAATATAAGGCGTGGGTCACCGACGTCCTCAAGATCAATCCGGAACATGTGGTCTACCACGAGATTGCCGACGCCGACCGCGCCTTCTACTCCAGGCGCTCCATCGACCCCGAATACCAATTTCCCTTTGGTCTCAAAGAGCTCGGCGGCCTCGCCAACCGTGGCGACCACGACTTGTCGCGTCATCAGGAATTCTCGGGCGAAGACCTCCGCTGGTTCGACCAAGGCACCGGCGAGCGCGTCCTGCCGCACGTCATCGAGCCCACCTGGGGCCTCACCCGTTCCGTCTTGGCTGTCCTCTGCGAACACCTCGATATCGACGAGGCCGACACCTCCGTCGAAGGCGAAACCGAACCCCGCATGGTCCTCCGCCTGCCCGCGAAGCTCGCGCCCGTGAAGGTCGCCGTCTTGCCGCTCCAAAAAAAGAACGGCCTCCCGGAAATCGCCCAAGGCCTGTTGAAGGAGTTGCGCCGCCGCGGCTGGATGGTCGAATACGACGAGTCCGGCTCCATCGGCAAGCGCTACCGCCGCCAAGACGAGATTGGCACCCCCTGGTGCGTCACCGTCGACTTCGATACGGCCGAAAAGAACGAGGTAACCATCCGCGACCGCGACTCCATGGAACAGGTCCGCGTCCCGCTCGCCGACGTCCCCGCGTGGGTCGCCGAACGCCTCATTTAGGCTAAGATTATGCCAAAAAAAGCCCTTTCACCCACCCTCCGCACCCTCAAGAACGGGATGCGCGTCGCCTGGATCGAACAGCCAACCAGCACCGCCTGTGCCATCGAGGTCTTCGTGAATGTCGGCTCCCGCCATGAGGACCCCGCCATCAACGGCGTCTCCCACTTTTTGGAGCACCTCATGTTTAAGGGCACGCGCCGCCGCCCCACCGCCCAAGCCATCAGCCGTGACCTCGACCGCTTTGGCGCCGACTACAACGCCTCCACCGGCAAGGACCGCACTTCGTATTACGTGAAGATCGAAGCCGAGCGCCTCCCGCAGGCCATCGACGTCCTCCACGACATGCTGGCGCATTCCACCTTCAAGGCGGAAGAGATCGACCGTGAGCGCGGTGTCATCATCGAGGAGATCAACATGTACGAGGATAACCCGCAGAGCCAGATGGGGGACCTTTTGGATGAAATGACCTTCGGCGAACACCCCCTCGGTTGGAACATCGCCGGCACCCGCGACATCATCCGTAAAGTGACCCGCGACGAAATCGTCTCCTATTTTCACCGCTACTACCGTCCCGACCGCATGGTCATCGCCGTGGCCGGCCGCCTCCCGAAGGGGACCTGGAAGCAGCTCGAGGAAACGTTCGGCTCCTGGCCAAAACACGCTTCCGTTGCGCCCGGCCCCGTCCGCCCGTTCGCCGTCACGGACGTCAAGGGCCTGCGCCTCACCGTCCGCAAGAAAAACATCGAGCAAGCCCAGCTCGGCCTCTCGTTCCTGACCTTCCCGATCCTCGACCCGCGCCAGGACGCCGCCCGCCTCCTCGCCATCATTCTCGGCGGCACCATGTCGTCGCGCCTCTTCACCGAGGTCCGCGAACGCCGCGGCCTCTGCTACAACATCGGTGCCAGCCGCGCCTCCTACGACGACATCGGTTCCTTCCGCATCACCGCCGGGCTCGAAAAGGGCCGCCTCCAGGAAGCCGTCGACGTCATCTGGGCCGAACTCGAGAAGATCAAGCAAAAGCCCGTCTCCCTCCAAGAGCTCAATCGCGCCAAGGATTTCGTCCGCGGCAAGTTCTTCCTCGACTTCGAGGACCCTCTCACCCGCGCTGACTGGTACGGCGACCAGCTCTGCTACCGCGACAAATGGCGCACGCCAGAAGACCGGATGAAGGGATTGGCCGCCGTCACGCCCAAGCAGCTGCAACAGGTTGCGAAAGAGATCTTCAGGCGCGATGCGTACGCCGTGTCGGTCGTGGGGCCGTTTGAGGGGGAGAAGCAATTAAAAGGGTGGTTTTAAGATAAGCCCCAGTAGGGAAGCGAAGCCGTTATGGCTTCGCTTTCGTTCGCCCATTTTGCCCGTTCGGCGAGCGCCTCCCGCCCGAGGGAAAAGGGTGGGCCGTGGGGCGCCGGCCCGACCCTTCCCGACGGGGGAGCTCACCCGGCTTTTAAGAGATTAAAAGGACTTTTTCTCCTTTTTGCCTTACCTATTGCCAAAAAACTAAAAATAAGGTAGGAAAAGGAGGACTTTTTTATGTCCAAGCTTATCATTGCCAACTGGAAGATGATGTACGGCCCCATCAAGGCCGGGTCCTGGATCCGCGCGTTCCGCCGCGAACGTTTGCCGAAAGACCTTGAGATCGCGGTTGCTGTACCGCACGTCTCCTTGCCGGCCGCGAAGGCCTCGCTTGGACGTGCCTCCGTGCCCGTTTTGGCGGCCCAGAACGTCTCGTGGTTGGAGGAAGGTGCCTTTACCGGTGAGATCGCCCCCTCGATGCTCGTCGAGCTCGGCGCGTCCTTGTGTCTTGTGGGTCACAGCGAACGTCGCCTTCTCCTGAACGAGACCGACGAGATGGTCGCCAAGAAGGCCATCGCCCTGCAGAAGGCGGGCATCCGCCCCGTGATCTGCGTCGGCGAGACGGATGCGCAAAAGAAGAAAGGGAAGGCCGAAGTCGCCAAGGTCTTGCGCCAACAGGTCCAGGCTGTCCTGGGGGGCTTGGATTGGGACGATGAGAAGCTCCAACCCGTCTTCGCATACGAGCCTATCTGGGCGATTGGCTCCGGCAAAGCGTGCCCTCCGCAAGAGGCGCGTGATATGCACGAATGTATCCGCGAGATCATCCGCAAGAAGCTCGGCGATGCGGTGGCCGAACGCGTGCAGATCCTGTATGGTGGATCTGTTGATCCCCGCAACGTCGCCGATTACCTCTCGACGACGCATATTGATGGGGTGTTGGTCGGTGGTGCGTCGCTGGATCCACGGGTGTTCGGCATGCTCTGCCGCGCCGCGTCCACGGCCTAAGCCGGTCGTTTTGCTCCCATGCTCATTCCCCTGATCTTTTTGGCGCTTGCCGTAGGCTGTCTCGCCTGGGCGGCCTTCTTGCTGGCTCGTCGTTGGACGGACTTGCGCCTGCTTGATCCGCTTACGATTAAGGAAGAGCAGTATCGTGCCAAGCGTGAAACCATGATCCGTAAGCGCTTCGAGCGGATGCGGGCCGAGCGTTCACAGCCGTTCCGCCGGATGGGTCGTGCGTTCGCGCGTCAGTTCGGGGCCTTGTACGACGGCGCCACGCATCGCTTGCGCGCCATTGAAAGTACCTATGGCTCCGTAAAGAGCCCGTTCTCCTCGCTCACGCCAACCACGCGCGAACGTATCAAGGTCCTCCTCACCGAAGCGCGTTCGCTGATGCGCGACGTCAAGTGGGCTGAAGCGGAAAAGCGCTTCCTCGATGTCCTCGCTCTCGATCCGCATCATGTCGAGGCCTACAAGGGCTTGGGTCAGATTTACTTGAAACAGAAACTCTATCCGCAGGCGCAAGAGACCTTCTCGTTCATCCTCAAGATGAAACGTGCGGATGATGCCACGTATGCGGCGCTTGCCGACATTGAGGAAGCCGCCGGTCATTGGCACGAAGCCGAGCTCTATCGCCTTCACGCGGTCGAGCTTGGCGGCAAGCAAGCCTATCGCCACGCTGAACTCGCCCAACATTATACGGAGACCGGAGACCTCCTGAAGGCCTGGCCCTCCGCCAAACGTGCCGTCGAACTCGAGCCGAACAGCGCCAAATACGTTGAACAAGCCCTCGAGATCGCCGTCGGGATGGGGGATCCGCAGGAAGCGCGCCTCTGGTATCAGAAGTTCCGTCTGCTGTCGGATGACCGCTCGCGGTTTCAATATTGGCGCGAGAAGGTGGAGGGGTTGGAGGCGGCGGTTGCGCCGAAGGGTGTCACGCAAGACATTGCTCCCTCAGGTGCGCCGAGCGCCGTCGTCGCCAAGAAGCGTCGGACCAAGAAGGTGAGTGAAGGATCAGGGAAGGCGGGTGAAACAGAAAAAGACCGATGATTCGGTCTTTTTCTTGTCTTGTCCGCACGAAGGAAAGCGTGCCGCATCGTTTCAGGGCAGGTCTTGACGGTGCTTTTGGTACGTGGTACACATAAAGTATCTAGCTACGTGTATAATATACACGAAGTTAGCTCAGTCGATCGATGCCGAAGCGTCAGGATGGAGGTTCCAATGGGAATGATGGACGTTCGAATGGTCGCCCTTCCGTCGCATCTGCGCGAGGGGTTCAGGAAGTGGTTCGAGGGGATCGAGGCCATGGCCTCCGCATCACGGCGTCAGATGATTTCGGCGCGAATGGGCGAACGCCTGCTCGGGCTGAAGCCGACCTTCGGGCACGTGCGGGCCATCACGGAGCAGGATGTCGTGGCGGCGCGTGAAGCGTCTGGCATCGACGCCTGTCCTCCGGGGGAACGAGACGAGTTCGTACGGTTCCTTCATGGTGTCGATCCGTCGACGCCGGTGTGTGATGCCTGTGGGGTGCTCCTGCTCCAGGTGGAGGGGGGTGCCGTTACAGGGTTGCCTCTCGGGCACCTGTGCCCGACCTGCAAGCGCGGCAAGGCCGTCCTGATCCCGTTCCGGCTGCGCAAGCTGGCCTGGTCGACGGGGCGTCTCGTCGAGCCGCAGGCCGAGACGGATGCCCTCACGGTTCCCGGCCACGAGCTTCCGCTCACCGACGAGGGGATTCGGGCCTGGTGCGGAGGGCGGATCAACCGCGCGCTCGACCGGCGACTGGAGGAGGAAGGGCTTCCGCTCTACCTCTTCCTCGCCTTCCTTTTCGACGTGCAGCGGACGTTCTCTCGCCCCGAGGAAGCGCCGACGCTGCTCGACACGCCCGCTGAGTACGACCTCACGGGCGAAACGCTCGAGAGCGCGATCCTCGAAGCTCTCGCGTTCGGCAACGAGCGTGAGATCTGGAACGTCCCGAAGCTCACGCGGCGCGCTTTCCTGGCTCGCCACCGGCAGCCGGATGCGCCGACCTGGATGGTCGGTGGCCGGCCGTACCTCGTGGAGGGGCAGATCGGGTCGGGGGACCATTCGCACGTCTTCCGCGCGACCGCGCTCCATGAACCGTGCGAGGTGGTCATCATCAAGACGCCGCGCGTGGCCGGGGCGGAAGCCTCGTACGAACGCGCGCGGAGCTTCCTGCGATCGGTCCCGTCCTTCGACAGCGGGGCCACGGCGGCCTACGCCCGACGCATCCACCAGCCGCTTCCGTTCGAGGCCTGTCTCGATCAAGACGGGGTTCGCGTTCCGGCCCTCGTCTTCCAGGACAAGCCCGGGTACCTCTACAACGGCTACGAAGTTCGTCAGGCCTATCCGCGAGGCGTCCCTCGGGAAGCCTTCGCCTGGCTGGCTAAGCGCGCCTTCGAGCTTCTCGCCTGGCTGCACCAGTGCAACTGGGCGCACGGGGCGCCGCTTCCGGAGCACTTCCTCATCCTCCCTCAGGATCACATGCTCACGCTCATCGATTGTTCCTACGCGGGCCCGCTCGGCACTGTGGTCGCGGATTGTGTTCCTGGGCGCGAGCTCTTCCTTCCGGATGATCCGACGGGCGCGCGCCACACGCGTTCCCGTGACGTCATGATGACCTGTCGGTCGCTGCTGTACCTGCTCGGGGCGGATCTGGCGACGGGGGAGCTCCCTCCGGATGCGATCGATGACGCCACGGAGTTCGTCCGCGCCCACGCGGGGTACGGGCCTGTGTCACCGCTCCGCATCACCGACACGATGCGGCAGATCCACGACCCGTTCCTCGGGATCGTGAAGAGCCTCAAGCGCACCGAAGGGCGGCCTGACTACGTCCCCTTCTATCTGCCCCCGAAACCGCGGGGCTGATCCTCTTCCACGTCCACGTTCGCAACACAGGAGAAATCATCATGGGATACGGCGGTTACAGTCACGAGGCGCACCAACAAATCACTCAGCATCAGGCGACCCTCCCGCCCGGGGAGACCTTCAAGGAGACCTGCGTCCGCGACGACATGTGCGTCTACAACATGAGGCCGCGCGAGAGTCGCGATAGCGCGAAGCATCCTGCGTCGCTCGCGATCGCCTTTTTCCTCGATGGGACGCAGTCGATGCACGACATCCCGTTCAACCTGGCAACCCGGACGCTCCCCGCCTTCATGGCTACGGTTATCGGACTCGGCATTCATCATCCGCAGATCCTCTTCGGGATGGTCGGGGATACGGAGACGGACATGCCGCGCCCGATCCAGGTTGGCCAGTTCGAATCCGAGGAAGGACCGATGAACAGCTGGCTCCTGCGTTATCCGCGTAAGCTGTTCAAGGGTGGCGCCAATGCAGGGGAGTCGTATCACCTCTGTTTCCCCTTCCTCGCCCAGCGTACCAGCATCGATTGCTTCGAGAAGCGCGGCAAGCGCGGGTACGCCTTCCTCACGGGGGACGACCATCCCTTCCGCTTCTCGGGCCCTTCCGAGATCACCAACGTCTTCGGGGATATCCACGAGAAGGCTCGTCCCGTTCGCGAACTGCTCCAGGAGGCGCAGCGGATGTATCACGTCTTCTTCGTCATCCCGGATCAGTTTCGGGCGAGCGGGTGCGGCTTCGTCCATGACCGTGGGACGGTCGAGTCTTCCTGGCGCGAACTTCTCGGTGATCACGTCATCGTCGCGGAGGATCCGGATGACGTCTGCACCATCTGCGGGGCCCTCGTCGCCCTCACCGAAGGCACTGTCAAGACGCTCGATGCCCTCGCTGATCGTCTCAGGGCTCTCGGGACCGACTCCCGTCAGCTCGGCCGCATCATGAACGCCATCGGCCCCTATGCCAACGCCATCGGCCGCGGCGATCGTCCGCCGGCGGGCACGCCTCCCGCCGACGACCGTTCCGCCGGCGCCCCGCGCGAGCGCCGCCAGCGCCGCGACGCGTACTGACCCTTCGGGGATCCCCTCCAGGATCCCCGTTTTTCTTTGCCTAGATTGTAGATTTTAGGGGGGGATGATTGTTGATCTGTCCCGTCGGGTGTTTAATCCTGTCATGCCGTTTGCCGTTTCGCTTTTCCTACTGCTCCTCTTTCTCGTCATCCTCTGGACCTTGGTCCGTTGGTTCGCGGGCGTTCATGGGGGAGCGCCGTTCGTTCCTGTCCCGCGCCGTTGGCTGGAAGAAGCCTTTCAATTCTGTCCCGTCAATGAGTGCGACGTGGTGATCGATTTGGGGTCGGGGAGCGGGAAGGTTCTTAAGGCTGCAGCAGATCGTGGGGCTCGGGTCAGGGGCTACGAATTTCACCCGCTGCTGGCCGTCTTTTCCCGTTGGCGCCTCCGTCGCTTCGGTGCGCGGGCCCGCATCATCCGTGGCGACCTCTTTTCCGCCGATCTCACTCAGGCAACGGTCGTCACGATCTTTGGCTTCTCCGGCATGCGTGAAAAACTCGTCCCGTTCCTATCGCGTGCTTTGCGTCCTGGGACGCGTATCGTCGTCTTCCTCGCTCCGGCGTTGCCGTTTCCCCTTATAAAGAAGGGAGCGTATGTCACGGTCTATCAGTTCCCTGAAAACGCTTGACGCGTCTCCCAAAAAGAAAAGCCCCTCGTTCCGAGGGGTCAGCGCACGCCCTTCTGCTCCGCCACGCGTTCGATCTCCGCGCTCAGGCGCGCATCCTCATCTTGGCTGAGGGGATCGACTGGCGCCTTCACCGGCTTCTCCTCCCGCTCCAACGCGCACAGGGCGAGATGCGTCTGCCGCAACTTCTCCTGCAGCTCGAGCGCGGCCGTCGTCGGCACCAGCGCATCGGCCGCCCGCAGGCGCGAGCGGCTGAGCTGGAGTTCCTTGTACGCGGAAGTCAGGATCGTGAGTTCGACGAGGCGGTCGTCCGCTTTCTGCTCCAGCCCCTTGAGCCGATCCGCCTCCTGATCCAGCTCATTCGCCCGCTTCCGTTCCGCTTCGCCGGTGATTCGGTAATGTCCCGCGAGATCCGGCTGCTCTTCGTTGCTCGCCTTCTGCACGAGTCCCGATCCATGCTCACGCACCTGTCGCGCCTCTTTTCTCAGGGCTATTCCGCGCTCCTTGATGCGCTCACGGAACGCGGTATGGATGTCCATCTCCTTGCGGAAGCTCTCGACGACTCGCCAGATTGCCAATTCCTCGGTCCAAGGCAGCGCCGACCAGCGTCTCCCGGCCTTCTTCCACGCGCGCCAGGCCACGACCTCCTTGAAGCTCAGATAAAGCGACACCGGCGGCAGCAGGATGTACTTGATGAATCCGCGGGCGGCGTACCACTCCGCTTGATCTTCCGGAACGCCTCGCTTTTTGAAGTCTTTCGCTGTTCCGATCCATGAGAGCAGCCCGAGGCTCCCGATGAGAAACGTCCCGATGACGGCAGCGATCGTCAGGCCGCTGATGAGGTCCGGCTTATGGCCCTGGCGCACGAGCCACCAGAGCATCGACAGCAGCAGCGACCAGATGATGCTTGCGACGAAGAAGACCGGCTCAGGCTCCGCATCCCCCTCTTGCTCGTACCCCTTCGGCGACCGATGCGCGTTGATGTGTGCCATCCACCGGTCTGGCGGTTGCCGGCACGCTCTGTAGTCGATCCGATCCTCGGCGAGCAGCACATCGAAGTCCGTCCTGATGAGATGGGGCAGGGACTCATCGGAATCCGCCACCCTGAAGCGATATGGGGTATCGGCCTTTGGGGAAGCGCTTGCCGTCGTGTCGTCCTGTTCCGGCGCGGATGTCCCGCGTCCTCCGAATCCACTCATAGGATCCTCCCTCTCGGCGTTCCGTAAATGTCCGCTGCCGCCGATCTTTGCCTAAAAAGCCGCTTCTGTCAACCCATTCGAGGCGCCCTTCCCCCTTGTTTCCTGTGTTCGCATATGCTGAGATGCGCCCAAGTTTTCAGCCTGTTATGTCCTGGCAACGGATCCTTCGCTTCGCCAAACAACGGCAAGTCCCCGTGATCATCACGGACGAAAGCGGAGAAGAGCCGCTCATTTTGTTGTCCCTTGACCAGCTCGAACAGGCCCTCGACGGGGGAGCGGGCCCGGATTTGCCTCCTTCGGCTCCCGCTCCGCGCCCTACGACCCCGTCATTCATTCCCGAGCAATCCGTCCCGTCTTCAGAAAGCGAACCCGTTCAGGCCGAATCCCCAGAGCTTCCCGCGACTCCGTTACCCGCCGCTCTCTCCACCTTCGCCGAACTCGAGCAGGCGGCCGAACCGCTAGCCCAACCAGCCATAGACATCATCACCCCACCCGATCCCGAAGCCCCCAAGCTGCCCCCTGAATCGGATCAATCGCAGCCCGTCCCTCCTCCCGCGCCACCCACGACCGCTCCCACACGCCCCGACTTGAGCCTCGAAGAACGCTTTTTCTTGGATTTCTAAAAAAGAGTATTCGCCGGATTTGAGATAAAAAAGAGGCGATCGCGCTTGAAGAGCGATCGCCCAGAGGTGTTTCAGCCCGGCCAGAGGATCTCGTGCAGCAACCCGCACGTTCCACAGGCCGACGTACGGACGTGGCGGTACCGCGTCCCTCCCCACTCGGTGGAGCCGCAGGCGACGCTCGTCGGGATGGTCCAGGTGCCACAGGCGCTGCAAGGCAGGTGATGCCCGCCGCGCCGCACATCCACCGTCGGGAGGATCCGCTGCACGATGAGCGCTCCGCGGTGCGGATCGCCCTCTTTCGTGTCGCGTTCCACCTCGGTCTTGAACTCCTCGCCATCCCGCGGCGCCGGACCCTTCCAGCCGTTACGGGTGGGGAAGACGATCTTGGTCCGCATCGACGTTCGGCGGGCGTCCTCTTTGATCACCCGCCCCTGGATTTTGCCGTCACGGTGGGTAAACCGCACCGTGACCTGCTCCGGGCGGCCGTAGTCTACGAAATCATGCTGAACCGCCTTGTTATTGACGCTCATGGAGCCCTCCTTGTGCCTTATCCGGCACAGGGTGGCTCCCTGAGCATCAGGGGTTGCTACCATCGTGCCTTTTTTTGAAAACGGATGAGGCCCCGCGACGATACCTAAAAAAGCCCCATTTGTCAAGACCTCAAGCGTCAATATGCGCTAAGATAAGCGTTTTTCATGAAAAATCGTGGCACGAAGCCCAAAAATTCTCTCACTCTTGCCAGAATCTCGCGCTTTTGCTATCCTATTCGCGTTCGCTCATTCGGGGCGAATTTCTTCACAACGAGCGTGCTTTTTCGGAAGCGCCTCGGGTGTACCCTTACTTATGGCCTGAGCGGCCCTTTCCGGGCCGTTCTGCCGACCTGTTATTTCTTTTCTAGCTTATGGCGGATGCATTTCAACGGTCCAAGCCTCACGTGAACATCGGTACGATCGGTCACGTTGACCACGGCAAGACCACCACGACGGCGGCTATTTTGGCGGTGCTCTCGAAGCATGGCATGAAGGCGGACGAAGCGGCCAAGGACAAGCTCGACAAAGCCCCTGAATCCCGCTCCCGCGGTATTACGATTGCCACGGCGCACGTCGAGTACGAATCCGAAAAGCGCCACTACGCGCACGTCGACTGTCCGGGCCACGCCGACTACATCAAGAACATGATCACGGGTGCCGCCCAGATGGACGGTGCGATCTTGGTCGTGTCCGCGACGGATGGTCCGATGCCTCAGACCCGTGAGCACATCCTCTTGGCTCGTCAGGTCGGCGTTCCGGCAGTCGTGGTCTTTTTGAACAAGTGTGACATGGTCGACGATCCGGACATGATCGCCCTCGTCGAAGAAGAAATTCGCGACTTGCTGAGCAAGTACAACTTTGACGGCAAGAACACCCCGATCATCCGCGGCTCGGCCCTCAAGGCCCTCGAGAATGCGGGCGACGATGCGGCCTCCAAGCCGATCCTCGACCTCATCGCTGCGTGTGACACCTTCATCCCGGAGCCGGTGCGCGAGACGGACAAGCCGTTCCTCATGCCGGTCGAAGACGTGTTCTCGATCGAAGGTCGTGGCACGGTCGTCACGGGCCGCATCGAGCGCGGTCAGATCAAGGTCAACGAAGAAGTCGAGATCGTCGGTCTCGGCGAAACTCGCAAGACGGTCGTGACGGGCATCGAGATGTTCAACAAGTCCCTTGAATCCGGCATGGCCGGTGACAACGCGGGCTTGCTGATCCGCGGCGTTAAAAAGGAAGAAATCGAGCGTGGTATGGTGCTTGCCAAGGGCGGTTCCATCACTCCGCACACCGAGTTCGAGGGTGAAGTCTACGCCTTGACCAAGGAAGAAGGCGGCCGTCACAAGCCGTTCGTCACCGGGTACAAGCCGCAGTTCTACATCCGCACGACCGACGTGACGGGTGAGGTCCAACTTCCGGCCGACGTCGCCATGGTCCAGCCGGGCGACACCATCAAGATGACGGTCAAACTCATCACCCCAGTCGCCATCGAAGAGAAGATGCGCTTCGCTATTCGCGAAGGTGGCAAGACGGTCGGCGCCGGGGTCGTGACCAAGATCGTGAAATAAGCACGTCGAATGGGGACTCGCCCCGTTCGCTCCAGGAGAAAACGGCGACATTCTCTCCTGTAGTGAGCGGGGACGTCCCCTCTTCGCGTCCTCTACGCCCTTCCGCTCCCTCCTATGAAAGAAGCTACCTCCAGCCGCATCCGTATCAAGCTCCGCTCGCACGACCATCGCCTGGTCGACCAGGCCGTCCGCACGCTCATCGAGACGGCGACGCGTACCGGCGCCAAGGTCGTCGGTCCGATCCCGCTTCCGACCAAGAACAAGAAGTGGACCGTCAACCGCTCGACGTTCGTGCACAAGAATGCCCGTGAGCAGTTCGAAATGCGTACCTACACCCGTCTCGTCGACATCCTGGACCTCAACCCGGCCGCGCTCGAAGCGTTGCACTCGTTGAACCTCCCGGCCGGTGTCGATCCGCAGATGACGCAGGCGTAAGGTAAGGACCATTCACAATTTCCAGTTCCGTCGAGGAACGATTCCCAAGGAGAAAGTTGCTTCCCGTGCTCATCCGAGCGCGGGATAGGTCGCCCGTAAGGGGGGCGATTGACCGCATAACCTCCCTGCAGTTTCTTTCGGGGTTTTGGCCCCGAGGGTCGGTTGGGTCCTGCGCATTGGTGCCTGTTGTCGGCATTAGCGCGTAGGACCGTAGCCGCCCGCCTTCGCAAGAAGGAAAGAGCCCACCCGGGATGAATCGCGAATCGGCTTCATCAGTTTGGCTTGTCCACGTTTCGTGGAAGGGTCAGAGGGTTGAAGACGAAGCGTTTTCGTGTCGTCTGCAGTCTTTTGACCCTTTTTGTTTTGCAACGACATGGATGCGTTGTTCTGCAAGAAGGCGAGAAAATCAGTTGCGTCCCTTCTGTCTGTCCCGCGCGGGAGGGGGCGCGCCTCCTGGAAACGTCCGTTTCCGTGAGACGCGCTCCCTCTCCGTCTGTGGACAGGAAGAGGCGCAGCCGTAACCTATTCATTCATTTTGCGACCAATCCGAAGGATTGCGTATGAAATACATTTTGGCAAAGAAGCTCGAGATGTCGCAGGTGTACGGGTCCGATGGATCCGTCATTCCGGTGACCCTCGTCAAGGCCGGCCCCTGCTACGTCACGAAAGTGGCGACCAAGGAACGGGACGGGTACGAGTCGGTCCAGGTCGGGTTCGAAGTCATCAAGAAGCTGAACAAGGCCGAAGCCGGTCACCTCAAGGACCTGCCGAAGCTCCGTCATCTCGCCGAATTCCGCGTCGAGAAGCCGACCGTCCAGCGCGGGGATGTCATCGAGGCGACCTCGTTCGCAGCCGGTGACATGGTCCAGGTGATGGGCGTTTCGAAGGGCAAGGGGTTCCAGGGCGTCGTCAAGCGCCACGGGTTCCATGGCCATCCGAGCTCGCACGGTCACAAGGACCAGGAACGTATGCCGGGTTCGATCGGTGCCGGTGGGCCGCAGCACGTGTTCAAGGGTCGCCGCATGGCGGGCCACATGGGCTCCGACCAGGTTACGGTGAAGAATCTAAAAGTCATCGAGGTGCGTGAGGGCGGCGTGTTGGCCATCAAGGGAGCGATCCCGGGGGCCCGCAACACCATCATCCACATCCTGTCTGTCTAATATGCCTAAGGTTCCTGTTTACAACATCGAAGGAAACGCAGCCGGGGACATGGCGTTGGCGGACGCGCTGTTCGCGGTCAAGCCGAACCCGGGACTGTTGCACGAGGTGGTCGTCGGGTTGCGCGCGAACGCCCGCAAGCCGATCGCGAACACCAAGACGCGCGGCGAGGTGTCCGGTGGTGGCAAGAAGCCGTGGAAGCAGAAGGGGACCGGTCGCGCCCGTCAAGGCTCGATCCGCTCGCCGCAGTGGGTGGGTGGTGGTATCACGTTCGGTCCGACCAGCGAACGCAACTTCTCGGTCAAGATCAACAAGAAGACCAAGAAGAAGGCGCTTTTCATGGGTCTCACCGACAAGGTGATGAACAACAAGCTCTTCGTCCTCGAAGCCGTCAACGTGTCGGCGCCGAAGACGAAAGTGGCCGCGCAGCTCTTCGCGAAACTCCCGGTCGACCGCAACGCGCTCATCATTTCTCCGGGCTCGCAGCCGGCGCTTATGCGCATGGTCCGCAACCTGCCCAACCTCAAGCTCGTCACGGCGCAATCCGTGAACCTGCTCGATGTCCTTACGTACCGGACGGTTATCTTCCTGAAGGATGCCGTTCCCGCCTTTGAACAGGTGTATCACCTCTCCTAAGTATGGCACTCATTGACCGTCTCCGAAAAACGAAGACCGAAGACGCGGCTGGTCCCACCGCGGAGGCGCCTGGGAAGAAGATCGCGCCCAAGAAAAAGGCCGCCCCGAAAGCCAAGAAAGAAGCAGGAACGACGGAGGAGACGACCGCCCCGGCCGCCCAGGCCAAGGTCGTCACCAATCACTTTGCCTCGAACGCCCTCGTGCGCCCGCACGTGAGCGAGAAGGCGGCGCTCCTCACCGAGCGTGGCGTGTACACCTTCGACGTGCCGGTTTCCGCGGAGAAGATCTCCGTGCGGAAAGCGGTCGAGGCCCTGTACGGCGTTAAGGTCACCGATGTCCGCATGATCCGCCACGCCGGGAAACCGGTGTACCGCGGTCAGCGCGTCACGGCCCGCAACACGTGGAAGAAAGCCCTCGTCACCTTGGCGAAGGGCCAGAAGCTTGATCTCTATCAAGGGGTCTAACCCGTTATGCCTATCAAAGTCTATCGTCCCGTGACCAAGGGTCGTCGGTTCTCCTCGGTCCAGGACTTCTCGGACATCACCCGCAACGAACCCGAAAAATCGCTCATCGTCATGCGGAAAGAGCAGGCCGGCCGTACCAACGGCAAGATCACCGTCCGCCATCGCGGCGGTGGTACGCGCCGCTACATCCGTGTCGTCGACACCAAGCGTTTGCGCTTCGACATCCCGGCCACCGTCACCTCGGTCGAATACGACCCGAACCGTGGCGGCCGCATCGGTCTCCTCACCTACAAGGACGGTGTGAAGGCCTACATGCTTCTCCCTGACGGGGTGAAGGTCGGCGAACAGCTCGTTTCCTCGCTTACCGAGGCCGAAATCAAGCCGGGCAACCGCCTGCCGCTTGAGAAAATCCCGGTTGGCGCGTTCATCCACGCCGTCGAACTCGCTCCCATGCAGGGCGCGAAGCTCGGCCGCGGCGCGGGTACCTCACTCCAGCTCATGGCGATCGAGGGCACCTGGGCTACCATCAAGCTCCCGTCCGGCGAGGTCCGCCGTGTCCCCAAGAACTGCTTGGCGACCATCGGCACCGTCTCGAACCCGGACTGGCACTTGGTCCGTTGGGGCAAGGCCGGCCGTATGCGCCTGCGCGGCATCAAGCCGACGGTGCGCGGTAAGGTCATGAACCCGGTCGACCACCCGCACGGTGGTGGCGAAGGCAAGCACCCGATCGGTATGAAGTATGCGAAGACGAAATGGGGCAAGCATGCGCTCGGCGTCAAGACGCGCCGTCGCCACTTGTCTTCGAACCAGCACATCGTGTCGCGTCGCAATGGTAACCTCATGTCTCGCTAACCTATGTCTCGCAGCTTAAAGAAAGGCCCCTTCACCGACGCCAAACTTTTGGCCAAGGTCACGAAAGCGGGTCCGAACAGCAAGGCCGTGATCAAGACCTGGTCGCGCGCCTCGGCCATCACCCCAGAAATGGTGGGGATGACCTTCGCGGTCCACACTGGCAACAAGTTCAAGAACGTCCTCGTGGTCGAGAACATGGTGGGCCACAAGCTCGGCGAATTCGCGCCGACCCGCACGTTCTCGCGTCACGGTGGCAAGCTCACGAAGGCGATCGACGCCGCGAAGACGACGGCGCAAGCCGCGTCCGCTCCCAAGAAATAATCTATGGATGTGCATGCCTCCCTCCGTTATCTCCGCATGTCCCCACGCAAGGTCCGTCTCGTTGTCGACGCGGTCCGCGGCTTGAATGCCCGCGCCGCTGAGACTCGGTTGACCTTCTTGGATAAGGGCGCAGCCGAACCGGTGCTCAAGCTCCTGCGTTCCGCCATGGCCAATGCCGAGCATAACTTCCAACTCGCCAAAGAGTCCCTCTACATCAAGACCATCGTCGCCGACGGCGGTCCGACGCAGAAACGGTTCCGTCCGCGTGCCCAAGGCCGCGCGGCGCCGATTCGCAAGCGGACGACCCACGTGACGATCGTCCTCGCCCCCAAGGGTGAGGTCGCGACGAAGGCTCCGGCTATCGCCAAGCCCGTCGAGTCCGTCCCGGTCGCGCCGAAAAAGCGCGCCCCCGCAAAGAAAGCCCCGGCCCCTAAGGCCGCGGCCACCCCTTCTTCTGAAGCCTAATCCCTATGGGTCATAAAGTTCATCCTGTCGTCTTCCGTCTCGGAATGACGACCACCTGGCCGTCCCGCTGGTTCGCGCGCAAGGACGTCTTTGCCGCGCAGCTCCGTCAGGACCTCGAAATGCGCGAGTATCTCGCCAAGGCGCTCAAGGATTCGGCGGTCAAGCGCATCGAAGTCGAACGTTCCCGCGGCGTCATCCGTATCACCGTCCACTCGGCCAAGCCGGGTCTCGTGATCGGCCGCTCCGGGACGGGCATCGAAGACCTCAAGAAGAAGCTGATGAAGAAGTTCTTCCCAACCAAAGCCAAGTCCGTGCAGGTCCACCTGTCGGTGCAAGAGATCATGAAACCGTCCCTCGAAGCGGCTCTCGTTGCTCAGGGGGTGGTGGCCGACCTCGAACGCCGCATGCAGTTCCGCCGCGTGCTCAAGATGACCATCGAGCGCGTCAAGAAGGCGGGGGCGTTGGGTGTCAAGATCGCCGTGTCCGGCCGTTTGAATGGCGCCGAAATCGCGCGCCGCGAATGGCTCGGCTGGGGCAAGATTCCGCTCACCAACCTCCGTGCCGACATCGACTACAGCCAGACCTTCGCCCAGACGATGGCCGGAAGCATCGGTGTCAAGGTCTGGATCTACCGTGGCGACGTGTTCGACAAGGACCGTCTCACGCAGTACCAGCCGACCACGCCGGAACGCGCCCGCAGCGATCGCCGTGAAGGTGGACGCGATGCTGGTCGCGGACCGCGCCGTGACGGCCGTCCCTCGTTCGGTGGCCGCCCTATGGGCGCCCCGCGCGGACCGGCCCCTCAATCCGCAGCTGCCTAACCTCGTATGTTGATCCCTAAGAAAGTCAAGTACCGGAAGGCCCACAAGGGCGTCTTCCCCTCGGGACACAACGCCACCGACAAGATCGAGCTCGCCTTCGGCAGCTTCGGCCTCAAGTCGCTCGGCTCCGGCTGGATCTCCAGCCAGCAGATCGAGGCGGCCCGCCGCGTGCTCACGCGCTACATCAAGCGCGGAGGCAAGATCTGGATCCGCATCTTCCCAGACCGTCCCATTACCCAGAAGGGCAATGAGGTGGGCATGGGTGCCGGTAAAGGTGCGGTCGACCACTTCGTCGCCGTTGTTCGTCCGGGAACCATCTTGTTCGAAATGGACGGCATTCCCGTCGCCTCTGCAAAGACGGCGCTCGAAGCGGCCGCGTACAAGATCTGTACAAAATGTAAATTCGTAAGCCGCTAACCCCTATGCTTGCGAAAGATCTGAAACAAAAGACGAACGAAGAGTTGCAGTCTCTCATCCAGGAACTTGAAGCGAAGTTGCGCGCCTCTCGGTTCAGCATCGTGACGCGCCAATTCAAGAACGTTTCCGAAGTCGGCGCCATGAAGCGCGACCTCGCCCGGGTGAAGACCGTCCTTCGTCAGTCGAAGCCACAGGCTTAATCCTCACGTATGTCGACCCAACAACCAGCTCGTCGCCGCCTCCAGGGCGTCGTCACGTCCACCGCGATGAAAGATACGGCCGTCGTGCGCGTGGATCGCCGCGTGGCCGACGAAAAGTACGGCAAGTACTTCACGGTCTCTAAGAAATTCATGGCACATGACCCCGAACATCTCGCCCACGTGGGCGACCTGGTCGAATTCGAGGAGTGCCGTCCGATCAGCCGCCACAAGAACTGGCGCGTGATCGCGATGATCAAGGCGGCGTAAGAATACGTATGGTACAACACCGTTCCATGCTCGCCGTCGCGGATAACAGCGGAGCCAAGCTCCTGCAGTGTATCCACGTCAATGGCGGCTACAAGAAGCGCTACGGCGTGCTCGGCGACCTCGTCACCTGTGTGGTGAAGGAGGCGGCCCCACGCGGCGCCGTCAAGAAATCGGACATCGTCTATGCGGTCCTCGTGCGTTCCTGCAAAGAAACGCGCCGCCCGGATGGATCCTACATTCGTTTCGATGAGAACGCCGCCGTGATCATCGATAAAAAGACCAAGGAACCGAAAGGGACCCGTATCTTCGGCCCCGTCGCCCGCGAGCTCCGCTTGCGTGGCTACGCCAAGATCATCTCCCTCGCGCCCGAGGTCCTGTAATCCTATGGCTACCATCCACATCAAGACCGGGGACGAGGTGATCGTCATCGCCGGTTCGGCGAAGGGGACGAAGGCCAAGGTCACCCAGGTCTTCCCGCAGCTCGGCAAGGTCGTCGTCGAAGGGGTCAATGTTCGCACCCGCCACCTCAAGGCCCGTGGCGCCCAGCAAGGGCAGCCCGGCCAGAAGGTCTCGTTCGCGATGCCCATCGATGCCTCCAACGTCCAGCTCGTCGGCGCTGACGGCAAGCCCATGCGCCACTCCAAGCGCACCAAGTAACCTATGACGCTCAAAGAACGCTACCAAAACGAGGTGGTGCCCTCGCTCAAGAAAGAGCTCGGCATTACCAACCCCAACGCCGTCCCGAAAGTGACGAAGGTTGTGGTGTCGGTCGGCTTGTCCCAAGGCCTCAAGGATCCGAAGGTGCTCGAGACGGTGGAGCAGACGCTCATCCGCATCACGGGCCAGAAGCCGGTCAAGACGAAAGCCAAGAAAGCCATCTCCAACTTCAAGGTCCGCCAGGGCATGGTCGTTGGCATGATGGTGACCTTGCGTGGCCAGCGCATGTGGGATTTCCTCACGCGCCTCACGCAGGTGACCTTCCCGCGCATCCGTGACTTCCGTGGCGTCTCGCCCAAGGTCATCGACGCGATGGGGAACGCCTCCTTCGGATTCCGCGAGCACATCGCGTTTCCGGAAATCCGTTCCGATGAAGTCGAACGTATCCACGGCCTCCAGGTCACGGTGGCGACCACCGCCGGCGACCGCAAGCAGGGCAAGCTCCTACTTGAGGGCCTGGGCTTTCCCTTCCTGAACGCCTAAATCTCCCCCTTATGGCTACTCAGAATCAAATCGCCAAATCCAACCGGCCGCCGAAGTTCTCGTCGCGCCAGGTGAACCGCTGCTGGCGCTGCGGACGCAAACACGGCTACATCCGCTTCTTCAAGCTCTGCCGTATCTGCTTCCGTGAGCTGGCAAACCGGGGCGAGATCCCGGGCGTCACCAAGTCCAGCTGGTAATCTCCTCACGTATGTTCACAGATCCAATCAGCGACTTCCTGACCCGCATCCGCAATGCCCAGGCCGCTCATCATGAGACGACCTCTGCGCCGGGTTCGAAGATCAAGCGCGCGATCGCGGACATCCTCGTACGCGAGGGGTTCCTCGACCGTGTCGACGAGCAGACCGAGGAGGGAAAGAAGACCCTCACGGTCACGCTCAAGTATAATGGGAAGGTCCCGATGATTCGCTCGATCCGTCGCGTGTCTCACCCGGGCCGCCGTGTCTACTCCAAGTCAACCGACCTCGTCTCGGTCCTCTCCGGACAAGGTATCTCCATCATCTCGACCTCGGTCGGGTTGATGACCAATAAAGAGGCTCGCCGCCGCAAGCTCGGCGGGGAGATCATTTGCGAAGTCTTCTAAGCCCTATGTCTCGTATCGGAAAGAAACCCGTCCTCCTCCCCACCGGGGTCGAAGCGACGGCGGCCGACGGGGCCGTCACGGTCAAGGGGCCGAAGGGGACGCTCATCGTCCGTCTCGCCGACGGGGTTACGGTCGCCCACCAGGCGGATCCGAAAGCCCTCACGGTCGCGGTGCGCGATGAGAACAAGGTGGATGAACGCGCCCTCTGGGGCCTCTTCCGCCAGCTCCTGCAGAACGCCGTCGATGGCGTGCAGAAGCCGTTCGAGAAATCCCTCGAGTTCGTCGGCGTCGGCTACAAGGTCGCTGTCGAAGGACGCAAGGTAATGATGGACGTCGGATTCTCGCACCGGGTCCCGTTCGAACTCCCGGAAGGGGTCGACGCCAAGTCCGAGAAGCAGATCCTGACCCTCACGGGCATCGACAAGTACCTGGTGGGAGAGACGGCCGCGCGCATCCGCCGCGTCCGCCCGCCGGAGCCCTACAAGGGGAAGGGGATTAAGTACACGGATGAGACCATCCGCCGCAAAGCAGGTAAGACGGCGAAAGCCTAACCTCTGATATGTCTACATTGTCTCGTAACACCCAAGCCGGCCGCCGCCTCGCGCGCGTCCGCGCCAAGGTGAGCGGAACGGCTGAACGCCCGCGCCTCTGCGTGGTGCGCAGCTTGAAGCATATCTCGGTCCAGGTGATCGACGACGTGGCAGGCAAGACCATCGTGTCCGCCTCCGACGCCCACTTGCCGGAAAGCCTCGCCAAGGCCAAGAAATTGGAGAAGGCACAGGCGCTCGGCAAGCTCATCGCCGAACAGGCGAAGGCCAAGGGTGTGACGACGGTCGTCTTCGACCGCCGCGATAAGAAATATCATGGTCGTGTTCGTGCGGTCGCCGAGGGCGCGCGCGAAGGCGGTCTCTCCTTCTAATATGTCTGATGTGATCCAACCAGCAACGCCAGAAACCGCTGCCACGGCGCCAGAAGCGACGCCAGCGGTCCCGGCCAAGCCCGCGACGCCCGTCGCCCGGCCGGGGTTCATTATGGCGAATCATCCAGGCACGGGAGCAGGAGCGGGCCGCGGCCCCATGGGCGGTCGCGGCGGTATGGGAATGGGTGGACGTGGGGGAGCAGGAGGCCGCGGTGGCATGGGTGGTCGTGGCGGACAAGGCGGTCGTGGCCGTGATGGCCGCGGTCCGCGCCGCGACGGCGACGTGCCGGCTGAGGCCGATTACATCGAGAAGAACCTCGAGGTCGCCCGCGTCACGCGTGTGACCAAGGGCGGCAAGCGCATGCGCTTCCGCGTTCTCTCGGTCATCGGCAATCAGAAGGGCCGCGTCGGCTTCGGGCTCGCCAAGGGCGTGGACGTCGCTGGTGCGACGGCCAAGGCCACGGCCCAGGCCCGCAAGTCCCTGATCACGGTTCCTCTCATCAACGGCACGATCCCGCACGTCGTCCACGCGAAGTTCCGCGCGGCGCACATCATCTTGAAGCCGGCCCCGAAAGGGACGGGCGTCAAGTCCGGTGGCGCGATCCGCCCGGTCCTTGAGCTTGCCGGCGTCCAGAACATCGTTTCGAAGATGCTCGGTTCCAGCAACAAATCTAACAACGTGAAAGCGACCATGCTCGCCCTCAAGATGCTTCGCGCCCCTGCCGGCAAGAAGACGTCTGAGGAAGCGACGCCGGGCGCAGCCACGGCCGTCTAATCCTTTCCTATGTCTTCTCTCATGATGCACACGCTCGCCCCGCAAGACGGCGCGCGTGAAAAAGCCTTCCGGGTGGGCCGTGGGAACGGGTCCGGCCGCGGCACGACCGCTGGTCGTGGCACCAAGGGCCAACGCGCCCGCTCGGGTGGCCGCAACAAGCTTCGCCTCAAGGGGTTGAAGCAGATGTTGTTGTCCTTCCCGAAGGTCCGTGGGTTCCAGAGCCGCTACGACAAGGCCTGTACCTTGACGTTGGCCCAGCTCGAGCGTTTGACGGACGGGTCGGTCGTGACGATGGACTCGTTGCGCCGGGCCGGTCTCGTCTTGCGGACGCACCGCGCGGTCAAGATCGTCGCCAGTGAAGGCCTCACCAAGAAGCTCACGATCCGTGGGCTTCCGGTGAGCGCCGGCGCCAAGGCCACGATCGAGAAGATCGGCGGCTCGGTGGTGATGTCGAAGAAGAAGGCGTCCAAAAAAACGTCTAAGAAAACGTCTTAACCCCGTATATGGCGCGCTTTCGGGCGCGCCATGTTGCTTCCTATGTGGGATAAACTCCTCCAAGCCTGGCGCGTGCGCGAGGTTCGGAACGGTCTCCTCTTCGCCTTGGCGTTGATGATCGTCTTCCGTCTCGCTGCCAACATTCCGCTGCCGGGCATTGACCTGGTCGCGTTGCAGGCCTTCATCGAGGGCAATCGCGCGCTCGGTCTGCTTAACCTCTTTGCGGGCGGGACGATTCGCAATTTCAGCATCGTCGCGATGGGGGTCGCGCCGTACATCACGGCGTCGATCATCATCCAGCTGCTCGGGATGATCTTTCCCAAGATCGAAGAGATCCAGAAAGACGGGGAAGCGGGCCGCCGTCGCGTCAACCAATGGACGCGCTGGCTGACGGTGCCGTTCGCGATCATCCAATCGTTCGGCATCATCGCCCTCATGCGGCAGTCGGCTGTGCCGATCCTCACCAATCGTAGCTCGTTGCATTTGATCATGATCATTGCGACAGTCACGGCGGGAACGATGTTCTTGGTGTGGCTCGGTGAACTGATCCAGGAAAAGAAGGTGGGGAACGGCATGTCCCTCATCATCGCCGCCGGCATCCTCGCGGACCTGCCGACGAGCCTGTCGCAGTTTACGGCGACGTTCTCTGGTGGGTCGCGTGACTGGTTCGTGATCGCCCTCTACGGGGCGGCCGCGGTCGCCATGATCGTGGGCGTGGTCTTCATCACCGAAGGCCAGCGCAACGTTCCCATCCAGTATGCTCGGCAGGTGCGTGGCGCGAGCGCCGCGTCGACCTTGCCGCTGCGTATCAACATGGTGGGCGTGATCCCGATCATCTTCGCGATCTCGCTCCTGCTGTTCCCGACGCTCGTCTCGCAGTTCCTGATCGGTGTCCGCACCGCCTGGATCGCGAACGGCGCGCGTTGGGTGATCGCCGTCCTGCAGAACCAATGGGTGTATGGGATCCTGTACCTCGCCCTCACGGTCGGGTTCACGTATTTCTACACCTCGATCGTGTTCCAACCGGACAAGATCGCCGAAAACCTGCAGAAGCAGGGGGCCTTCGTGCCTGGCGTCCGTCCGGGCAAGCCGACCTCCGAATACCTCAACCACGTGATCGAACGGATCACCTTGGGTGGCGCGCTCTTCCTGGGCGTCGTCGCCGTCATGCCGCTGATCGCGCAAGCGTTCACGGGTACGACGGTCCTCGCCCTTGGCGGGACGTCTCTCCTGATCGTGGTGTCGGTGGTCATCGAGTCGGTGAAGCAGATCGAAGGGCAGGTCACGATGCGGCAGTACGATTCGTACTAGTCGCGAACCATAAAACCGCCGAAAGGCGGTTTTATGGTGGCTGTTAGAAGTGATGCAGCCATAGCTGTGCCTCCATGAACGCCGCTGGATTCTGCCTGTTAAGCCACTGAAAGAATCGTTTTACGGACTCGGGGAATCCAACGGATTCTGCATCGGGGTTCTCCAGGAAAAATGCTTTATGCGCTTCGATCATCCGTTCATCATGGACGCCCATCTCCTCTAACGCCGTAAGTGCGACCAGACGGCTCCTGAACGATTGAGCTAAGGCTGATAACTGTGCGTCATTAAGGGTTGCCATAAGGGGTGCCGCTAGAGCTTTTTAAGCAAAGCTTCGCACGGTCGAAAATACCAGCCCGTTTTGTGGTAAAGTGGATTTCCTGTTACCCTCCCCCCATTATGCCCCGCAAGCGCCTGCGCGCCGTTTTTTTCGGCCCCCATGGGGCAGGGAAGCGAACCCAAGCCGAGCGCTTGGCGGCGGCGTTTGACGTGGCGTTGATTTCGTCGGGATATTTGCTCCAAGAAGAGATCCGCGAGGGCACGGCCATCGGCAAGCTCATCCGCGAATACGTGGACCAGGGGATGCTTGTTCCGGATGATCTGGTGAATGCGGTTATTTTGCGTAAAATAAAACGTTTTGCGACGCAAGAGAAGGGGTTTGTCCTCGAGGGCTACCCTCGTAATGTCGAACAAGCCGCGGCACTCGAAAAGCTCGCCAAAGTCCAGGTCGCTATCCACATCAAGATGGGGGATTTAGAGGCTGCGAAACGGGTCGAGGACCGTCGTGAGTGCGTTTCCTGCAAGAGCGTCTACCATTTGCGGGCGAATCCGCCCGGTCCCCTTGAAACCTGCCTGCATTGCGGGAGTGGTCTCCAGGGGCGTCCCACCGACCAGCCAAACGCTTTTTTCAGTCGCCAAGCTATCTACCATTTCATGACCGAGCCTCTCGTCTCGTTTTATCGCCAAAAAGGGACCTTGCTTTCGGTGAAGGCCGACCAGACGATCGACTCGCTCGCTCAGGAGCTCCAAAATAAGCTGCGTCGCCTCGGCTTTTCTTAGGAAGATGGTTTTCCTGGGCGCCTTGAAAAAAGAACCCGAATCCGCTACGCTTTCTGCCTATGGCGCTCACCAAATCCCCTCAAGAGATCGAAAAGCTAAAGCGTGGCGGCGCGCTGCTTTCAGCGATCCTTCGCGAGATTCGCGAGAAATGCGTGCCGGGAATCGGGACGGCAGATTTGGATGGGCTCGCTCGCCAACGCATGGCCGAAGTCGGTGCGACGCCTTCCTTTTTAGGCTACCGCATCTCTGACGAAGATCCGCCCTATAATGGCGCCCTCTGCACGTCCCTCAACGAGGAAGTTGTCCATGGTTTGCCGCACCCGAACCGCATCATCCAGGCCGGTGATGTTGTCGGATTGGATATTGGTATGTGGTACGAAGGCCTCGCGACGGACATGGCGACGACCGTTATTCCAGGCGGCACGTTCGATAAGAAAAAGGAGCAGCTGGTTGCCGACACGCGCGAGGCTCTCGTTCGTGGCATCGGCACGATCAAGGCCGGAGGCTGGATCCATGACATCGGGAACGCGATCGAAGATTTTGTAAAACCTAAGGGATATGGGATTGTTCGTGATCTTGTCGGCCACGGGGTCGGTCACGCGGTTCATGAAGAGCCAAACGTTCCGAACTACCGTGATGCCTTCTTGCCGCGCCAGCGTTTGCTTGAAGGAATGGTCCTCGCGATCGAGCCCATGATCACCCTCGGAACCTGGAAAGTCCGCACCAAACGCGACGGCTGGACGGTTGTCACGGCCGACGGCAACGTCTGCGCGCATTTTGAAGTAAGCGTCGTTGTCACGAAGGATGGCTATGAGCTGATCACGCCATGGCCGGATACGAGTGCCTAACCCTGCTTTTTGCTTTATTGCTCTTCGCTATGCATTCCCCTGAATCCACACCGATTCGAACTGAGCGTCAGAAGAATTTTCCTGCTATTTTCCAGGCCGCTCTCATGGAATATTGGATCGAAAGCCGTCATCCGGCGTCTGAGGATGAGCGGACGGCCTTGATGCTGAGTTGGGGTTCGGAAGAGGAGGACTATACGGGATATGCGGAACAGTTCTCAGCTCTTTTTAAAGCGAAAGGCGATCGTCTGACGGATCGAGACCTGAATCCGGAAGTTTTTGCCTCCTGGATCGCGGAGCTTGATCGGATGCGCGCCGGCCCCTCCTCCCATGCCCGAGCTGCCTGAAGTTGAGACCGTCCGCCGTCAACTCGAAAAACGCCTTAACGGAGCACGAATTTTCTCAGTGACGGTCTGGCAATCCGATAAGGAACGGCCTCAAGGCGAAGCCTTTGCGACCGCCCTAGCAGGCAAGCGGATTACAGGTCTTGAACGTCGCGGCAAGCTCTTGCTGTGGCGTTTTTCCGATGGGATGGCGTTAGCGGTCCATCTGAAAATGACGGGGAAGCTTATTTTTTATGAAAAGAAGCCAAGCGGTCCCGCCAATCGGCATGAGCGTTTGCTGTTTGCCTTCAGACGGGGTCAAGAAACCGGGTATTTGGCGTGGTCCGATGTCCGCCGGTTTGGCTATGTCCGTTTACTGGATGCCGCCGCGACGGAAACCGTCCTCGCCGAATACGGTCCGGAGCCCCTCGCGGCGACCCTCGAAACGTTGGTTGAGCGCCTCATGCTCCCTTCCACGCGGACAATCAAGGCAATTCTCTTGGACCAATCCGTCATTGCCGGAATCGGCAACATCTATGCGGATGAAGCGTGTTTCCTGAGCGCGATTCATCCCGCCCGCCGTCCATCCAGCTTAAAGCCCGCCGAGTTCCGAGCCTTGGCGGCCGCGATCCAGGATATTCTCAACCGGGCCGTGAAGCAACGCGGGACTAGCGCCCATACGTATGTCGACACGGAAGGCAAGAAAGGCGGATTCCTTCGGTTGCTGCAGGTGTATGGTCGCGGAGGCCAGGCCTGCCTGCGCTGTGAAACCCCCATAACAAAATGCGTCCTCGCTGGGCGCGGAACGCATTTTTGTCGGACGTGCCAACCGTTGAAGGGAAGGCGCTAGCTTGTGAAAGCGTCGTCTTCTTCCGTAGGGGCGCCTTCGCTCATCGTGCCAAGATAGAGGTCAAATAGTTGGGTTACGAGCTGCTCAAGCGGCGTCGCTTCAGTCACGGCTTCCACGCGGACATCTGTTTTCTGTAGAAGATTGATTCCGCCGCGCATTTCCGTTACGACGCGTTCGGTGTTGAGGGCGCACGTAAATGAAGTTTCTACGGGGTCGCCATTTCGTTGAAACCGCGTGTAATCACAACCTTTTTCTGTCACCGTGTCGCGTCCGAAAAACTCAATGCGCGTAATGGTCGGGCGGGCTGCGTCCCGCGCATCCAGGATGACGGCGAACTGCATCTTCGCCAGCTCCGCGCGCATGTCCTTGAACATCGCCTGAGTCGCTCGGCGCTTCGCCTGGTCGCGTCCGTCGCGCTTCAGGGCCTCCTGCTCTAGCATCGTCACGAAGGCGGGATTGAAGCGGACCTTCATGTGCCGAAGAGGCGAGCCAGCGCGTACCGGCTGGTTCGATAGGACCTGCAAAACGGGGATTTTTTTTGTTTCGGCCAGCAGGACGCCGAGCCTGATCTTTCCCAGGTTGGCAGACAGGTCCTCCTCTTTCGCTGGGATGATCGACACGCCGCCTACCGACGTGGTCGCGCCGGTTTCAACGCGAATCCACCGCTCGAACGGAGTAACCAGATCCGCGGAAATCGGGACTTCCAGGGCGGAAAGGAGGGGAGCGAGGTTCCCCAAGTGCAGGAACAGGCCGCCGCCGACGGACCGGAAATCGACGCGCGGCGTCGGGGAGAAGGTAAAGGATTGGTCGGTCGTGGCCGTCTTGTTCGCCGCCTTTTTTAACTGGACCCAGCCTTGGACGTTCCGCTCTCCGTCCGTTTCGCGTTCAACGGAAAATTCCAACGTCCCACTTTGTGTCGATGCGGTTACCCCGCGTCGAAGCGGGGTCTTCTGCACGCGAATATCGATCGTGCCTTGGGCGGCGTTTTGTGCTGAATTCGTGACCAGCGTGCGGAACGCCTGCTGGAGCTGTTGTTGCGGTGTGGCGGCGAAGACCTGTAGCGGAAGGGCGACCAGGCTCACGGTCAGGCCGGCGCCGGTCAGGAAGCGAGAAAGAGAGGGCATACCGAGCCATCGTAGGCGACCTCCGCGCCCTCGTCAAAAGGACGCGGATCCCCTATGCTGCGCCCATGTTCCAAGAGGTCCTCCTGCGGATCGACGCTTTACGCGCCAAGCTCAACGAAGCTTGGGAGCTCTTGTCATTGGATCGGGTGCGTGCGGATTTGGAGGCTCTTGAGGCCCGCGCCGCCGCCCCCGACCTCTGGACGGATGCCGATGAGGCACGCAAAGTCTTGCAAAAACTCGCGGAAACAAAGGGTGTTTTTACGAGCTGGCACCAGCTTCGTCAAGATCTTTTGGAAGCGGAAGAGATTCTCCGCTTATCGATGGAAGAGCATGACGAGACGGTTTTGACGGACATCGCGACCCGTGTCACGGAGTTAGAGGGCCTCTATCTCAAAAAAGAATTCGAACTCCTCTTTTCGGGCCCGCACGACGCCCGTAACGCCATCATCGCCATCCACGCCGGCGCCGGCGGGACTGACGCCCAAGACTGGGCGGAGATGCTGTTGCGCATGTATGTACGCTACGCGGAAGCCAAGGGCTGGACCGTTCGGTTGGTTGATGAGTCACGCGGCGGCGAGGCCGGCATCAAGTCCGTCACCATGATCATCGAGGGGCTGCATGCCTATGGCCACTTACGTGGGGAAGCGGGGGTCCATCGCCTGGTTCGCCAATCGCCCTTTAACGCCGACGGCTTGCGCCAGACCTCGTTCGCATTGCTCGAGGCCCTGCCGGAACTCGACGAGACCGTCTCCGTCGACATTAAGCCCGACGACCTCCGCATCGATACCTTCATGAGTGGCGGCAAGGGTGGCCAGTCCGTCAACACGACGTATTCTGCGGTCCGCATCGTGCACTTGCCGACGGGCATCACGGTTTCCTGTCAGAACGAACGCTCGCAGACTCAGAACAAGGCCGTCGCGATGAATATTTTACGTTCGAAACTCGTGAAATTGCAGGAAGAGGAGCATCAAAAAGAAAAGCAAAAGCTCCGCGGCGCTTTCCAAAGCGCCGAGTGGGGGAACCAGATCCGCTCGTACGTGCTGCATCCCTATAAGATGGTGAAGGACCATCGCACCGACGTGGAAACGGCGGATGCGGAAGGGGTGTTGGATGGGGCGCTCGATGCGTTTGTGGAAGGCGAGCTGCGCTGGTCAGCGAAACAGCGAGTGGAGTAGCGCGCGCGTGCTACAATGCGCGCATGTCAAGTGTCGCGCACATTCCAGAGATTCCGAAAGGGGAGGGGGTGCCTGCTTGGAAGGCATATTTTTGGTTCTTGCGGTACACCTATGCTGCCTCCAAGAAGCAAGCCGTCATTCTGCTCCTCAGCCTGATGTTTGTTCCCATCACTTCGGCGGGGATGATCTGGGTGACGAAGGTACTCATCGACCTGATTTCAGCAGGTAATTTTACGGAGGCGAAACCATTCTTCTGGCTCATGGCCGCGGTTTTTCTGCTCCAAGCGGCCACGGATCATGTGAAGGATTACATCCGTGACATCAGCCGTCTCACCTTGGACTTTCGTACAAAAGAAGATCTGATGTGCCATCTTCAAACGCTTGATCCGGCCATGATCGAGCATCCGCGCTTCCAGACGCTCTACCACGCGTTCGAGGAATCGCGCGGAAACCTGTTGGGGGCAGCCCAAGAGGGGTATTGGTTTATTTTCACCGTTTTGGAAGTGTTGAGCTCTGCGGCCATCTTTTTGCTCCTGCCCTGGTGGCTGGCCATCCTCATGTGCGCCCCGTTACTGTTTCTTCTGCTCTCCCTCCGTCACGAGCGCAAGTGGGCTTGGGGTATTTTGGATATGGAATCCCGCGAAGGTAGGCGTGGTAATTACTATAAGACGGTTCTCTTGAACCCTAGCTGGCTAGTCCATCGCTGGGTCCTCGGTCTGCATGGCTTGTTCTTCCGTCGCTGGAATCAGATCGCATCGAAGGCGCTAGGCATGCGCCGCCGCGAAAGTCTTCTGCGGGTCCGTTCACAGGCATTGTCGAACGTCACCACGCTCATCGGCCTGATCGGTGGTGGGTGGTATCTATTTAACCAATCCCTCCTGACAGGCGAGGTTGGCTCATTCGTCGTGTTCATCCCTTCATTCCGTCGGTTGACAGGATCGTTTTCTGTCCTGATTGCCGGGTTTGGCTGGCTTCAGAAGCAGCTTGTCGGACCGCAGCTGTTCCGGATGATCCTCACCCTTCCAACGCGTGAGGATGGGGCCCGTCATCTCCCGCGCCAACCGCTCCGCATCGAATTCGACCACGTTTCCTTTTCCTATCCCGACCAGGCCATGCCCGTCCTGAAAGACGTTTCCCTCGCCCTCCGCGAAGGGGAGTATGTGGCCCTTGTCGGCCTGAATGGCGCCGGGAAGAGCACGTTCTTGAAGCTGCTCGCTGGTATCTATCGTCCGACTTCCGGAAAGATCCTTATCAACGGCGTCCCCATTGAAGACGTCCGTTCCGACGATTGGGTGAAGGCGCTCGCCTACATGAACCAAGATACCCCGCACTTCGACGATACCGTCGAGAATATCATCCGCTACGGCAATCCGACGGCTCCCTGGGGAGCTCGCGCGAAGCAGGTCCTGCGCGTCAGCGGCTTCGACGAGATCCTGAAAGGTCTCGAGAACGGAACGAAAACCCACGTTGGCCGCTCTTTCGGCATGCCCGAAGACAAGCCCATCGAGCTCTCCGGCGGCCAACGTCAACTCCTCATGATCGCACAGACCCTCTATCGCAAGGCCCGTATCCTCATCCTCGACGAGCCAACCTCGGCCGTGGATGCGGAAAAGGAGGATGCGTTTTTCTCCAAGTTGCCGGAAGCGGTTGAGGGGCGCTTGGCCGTGGTCGTCTCGCACCGGTTTTCCGTGCTGCGTCGCGCCGAACGTATCTTGGTGATGGATGACGGCAAGATTATTGAAGACGGCTCCCATGATGAACTCGTCGCGAAAGAGGGGAGATACGCCGAGTTGTTCGCCTTGCAGGCGAAGATGTATCAATAAAGGGCTGAAATAAGGCGAAAAAGGGACCTTGCGTTTCTGGGGTGGGTGACGTAGGATACGCCTCGCTGAGCCGGGACGGAAAGGGAATTCTTTTCGTCAGTCGGTTATATGCCTCATCGGATGAGTCATATAGCCCTCGCTCGTTCGGACAAACATGCATCAGATGCACGTTTGTCGCTCACTCACTCGGGCTATGGCGCAGTTGGTAGCGCGCATGCATGGGGTGCATGAGGCCGTGGGTTCGAACCCCACTAGCCCGACCATGTAAAAACTCGCTTTCCCGGCGAGTTTTTACGTTTCCGTTCACGCGCCCGCCCCCTGCGTCCTCCTCACACGCGACGTCCCTGTGAGGTTTTGCTTTTCATAAGCCGCCAGCTATCGAATCTATCTTGGCCACGTCAAAACCAATCCAAAAACAATCAGGAACGCGCCTAGAGCCAAACTGAAGGCAAGCTCATGCGGAGACGTCGTGAGGGGAGGTAGCCCTTCCAACCAGCCATAAAGCGAGCCTAGGATCGTGATGACGCCGAGCCCAATAGAGGGAAATCCGATGTTTTCTCTCCAGGAGGATTTCATAAAAAAGAGAAGGGGATTTTCATTGAATACGAAGGCCATCGAAGTAGTCTATTCCGATTGTATCGGAAACGAGAAGGGGACGGAATGGCTTGACAAAACCTCGTTTTCTTGCTACGATCAACTGTTCCCCAGGAGGCTTGCACGAAGGGTGGGTGACCACATCTCCTTCCTGACCAAGCCGCCATCAGACGGTATGCGACGAGTCCAGACGACCTCACCCATCACCGAGGCGAACGCCCTCAACGGAGCAGCGATGATCATCAACGAGAAGCGCATCGTCACGACCTTCGCCTTCCTGGTTGGTGCGTGCCTAGCCCTTGGCATTGAGGGCGACGACCGCAGGATGGAACTCTTCACGACCCTCTGTCTCTGGAGTGCGAGCCTCTACCTCGCCCAGTCGGACGGCGTGTGGACCTCCTTCTTTCGCGTCAACCTCGTCTCTGCTGGCCTTCTTGTCGGACTCGCCGTCCCGCAAGCCGTCCTCGGGATCCGCTTGGGGGTCATGGCTTGCGAGGAGCGGCCGATCATCCTCGGCGGCCTCTTCGCTATGGTCGCGGTCGTCGCCCTCACGTGCGTCCGCCTCGCTGTCCATCCGCCGCGAGCATCTGGACGGACTCGTCCGCTCTCTCGAGCGCGCGTTTCGTGAAGGGTTCATGGGTACTAGCCTCATAGCGTTAACCCGCCTACGGGGTTCTTTTGTTTTGGGCGTTTCCGCAATCCATGGAAGAATGGCCTTGACAAAACTCCAGTTTCTTGGTATAAAAGACCGTCGTTTTGAGATGGACCGGTATCCATCCAGACGAGTCACCAAGGAGTAGCCCATGAACGTCGCCCCCGCTTCGTCCTCCGCGCCCGCGCAAGCCCCTCACGAGGGCGGAGAGATTCTCCAGCTCGTCATCCACCGGATGGACGGGACCGTCGCCCGTACGCCCATCCCTTCCTGGGAATGCGCGTACGTCTCGGAATTCGTCCGCCGGGCGTACGCGCCCCTCAGCGACGTCACCCCTTCGACCTACACCGGGCTCGACCTGCAGGACAAGTCCTTCCGTGCTTCGTTTGGGGAGGATGTCCGCTGCATCCACTTCGAGATCGTGCAGCCCTCGTCCGTCCCTACGGTGACCGAGCCCTCCGATGGCGATCCCGGCAAGCAGCGCGTCACCCTCGTCATCGCCTACAAGGGCGGCCTCGAGATCCGCCTCCCGGCCCATGCCCGCGTCGCGGCGAAGCTCGCCGAGAACGCCACGGAGCATCCCCAGTTCTTCGATGGCGACCGCCTGACGCTCGGCCCCGATGCCTGGTTCGCCGCCGTCCGCCTCACCGGCCGTTACGTCACGTTCCTCGCTCTCGGCGGCGCGGTCATCGACCTCGTCCTCATCGAGCCTCTCGCCTAGGCGGCTCGCGAGGTCCACACCCCCTCTCCCGACGGATGCCAAGCGACTCGCCTGCATCTCGCCGGGTTTTTTCATGACTATTTTTTTCAGCCGCATTTTTTGGTGATCGATGATTCATCCTGATTCTGCACTGGAAAAACCTCAGTTGCACGAACGCATTTTTTACGAGATACTGTCATCAGATTTCTATGCCATTTGACATGGGTCCGGCTTATAAGAACCCGGCTGAGCAAGTTCCTCCGCCAAAGGTGACGCGTCCTGACGTCCCCGCGTTTACGGCGCAGACGCAGACTCCAGAATCCAGGCTTGCCGATCCGCTCAAGGAAGCGCGCAGGGGATTGTCTTACGCCTTCCGTGCTGCGGACGGCGCCGTCAGTACGCTCAATGAGGATCAGCTCAAGATTCTCGAAAGTTTGCGTGAAAATCCTTCCGTTGAGACGCTGAATCAAGTCGTCTATCGCGATGAGGCGTCTGGCCAAGAGTACCGTGCCGAGGACTATCTGACAGAGGGGACCGATTCGCGCATCGCCGGTCTCCCGTCGGCCGTGCGGGACTATGAGGCGGCGCTTGCCAAGGCGAACGGGCCTTGGGGGGCCGGTGATAGCGCGGATCAATACCGCCGCCAATGGGCAACCGGTCAAGACCAAGCTCCTTTTGTTGCCCAGAACCGCGCCGAGTGGCGCGAATATAACAAGCGCCCCGAAGTGGCTGCCGGTCTCGATGCCGCCCGCGAACGCATCGCGAACGGCGCCGCTTGGGAAGAGCCGGGTTGGCGAGCGAAGCTACAGGCTGATTGGCAAAGAATGAACGCGGCGACCACCGAGCACTTACGGAAACTCGAAGATCAATTGCAACGTCCCATGACAGGTATGTCCGCTTTTGCCACGCTCGAAGCCCAGGCGAAGCAGCGGATGGTTCCCATGGAGCAGCAGACTTCACCGGGTTCTACCCAGGAAGCTCAACCGCCACTGTTCGGCGCGCTCCCACTCCTTCCCAGACAGCCAGGATATGAAGAGATGATGGATCCCCAGATCCGAACCCCAGATTCGCCACAACGATCCCCTTATGACATCGTCGGGCCAAATGAACCGACCGTCGTGATGCCGGTCGTTCCTCCCGCTCCTTCGCCCGCAAGAAGAATCAATCCATTCTCGCGCTTGGCAACCGCCATCACCTCGCTTTTCAGGTAGGGGAAGCAATCTTCCTCGCCCGGAGCGCTAAGAACAATGGAATCTCCACCCGCGAAACATTCTCCGCCTTCGCTCGCGGTCCCGAATCGCTCTTCGCGGGCGACGTCCATTCTTCTAACGCATCAACGATCAACCCGACGCTTGCCAGGGCATTCACATAAAAACTCATCGGCCGATGGTACGAGGGGGTGCTCGCCGACGACGGCTTTCCCGGATGCGCCAAGATCTGCATTTCATATGGCTGCAGATACCGGTCCACCCGGCGGTATTGGATTTTCCGTTCCTCATCCCATCCCCATCCGCTTTGGCGCGGCTGTCGGAAACACGGATGGTTCATCACGATCACGAACGGTGCGCCGGTTTCTAACCGATCGCTGACTTGGCCGAATGCCGCCGCCGCATCCTCAATGTTTTGGATCGCCAAGAGACAGCTCGCCGAAGAAAAGCGTTGGACCGGCAAACGCGGCAACCGTTGCGCGTCACCCACCAGGAAATCCGCCTGCCGAATCCGTTTTTGTTTTGCAGCTTGAATGAGGGACGGGGCCGCATCCACCCCCAACGCGGAACGCCGCGGAAACGTCCGTGCGAACGCTTGCAAAAAACTCCCTTCGCCACAGGCGAGATCAAGATGCGGCCCCTGTTCCGCTTCTTCCAACAGGGCCAGCGTTCCCGGAATCACCACGTCACGCTGCAAAAAATCGTCCTGCTTGAGGTGTGTTCCATACCAGCGGGAGACGCGTTCCCAACTGGTCGCGGCGGCGGGGCGGGGCATAGGTGATCCCATTCTACCGTTTCAGCGGGTTCCGGCAACCGTGCTATACTCCGCCCATGAATATCATCGTGCGCATTCTCCTGGGCCTGCTCATCGATGCCGTCGGCCTGTTCTTCATCTTCAAGTCCGAGACGATGCTCGATTTCTTGGGCCCCATCGAACCCGTCGAGGCTAAGCTCGGTGCTGGGGGTACCCGCTTGTTCTACAAGATCATGGGCACCATCATCGTTGTGGCCGGCTTTCTCTTCATGACCAACCTTTGGGACGCCTTCTTGCAGGGCACGCTTGGCTCGATCTTTCCCAAGCGGACCTTGCGCTAGGTCGGTACGCAACAAGTGCTCCTACGGATCGGACGGGGAGTCGCTGCCGGCGTTTCGCGGAAAGCATCCGCTTGCCTTTCATCTAAGGGTATGGAACGGGGTAGGGAAGCTCTGCCTTCGCTCCCATGAGTCTTCCTCCTTCCCAGGTGCTTGGTCGCCGCGCCGAAGACGAGGCCGTCTCCTTCTTCCTCTCGCGTGGATTCTCCCTTGTTGATCGTCATTGGTCCTGTCGTTCTGGCGAGCTCGACCTGATCATTAAGCGCGGCTCCCGTCTCCATTTTGTGGAGGTCAAGGCCCGTGCCTCCGCTCGCCAGCACCCCCTCGAAGCCATCTCTAGAGGTAAGATTCAACGCCTCGTCCGAGCCCTTGAGGCCTGGCTTGCTGCGCATCCCGATCACGAAGCGTTCTCCTACCAGGTCGATGCCTTTTGCCTCTGGCGCGACCGGTTTAGTCGTTGGCAGTCCGCTTGGGTCGAGGGGATCTCTCTCTGAAATACGATTTTTTGCCTCTATATAGCCAAGATTGCCCTATCTCCCCCTTGACAAAACCCCCATTTCCTGATACAATCAGTTGATCTTATGACTATCCTGATGATCGGCCAAAAAGGCCTGCCGGCCCGTTCCGGCGGCATCGAGCAGCATGTCGAGTCCTTGGCAAAGGGCTTGGTTGCGCGTGCCCATCGGGTCGTCGTCTTTGGGCGTCGTTGGTACGTTGGCCAGGCTACGGCTCCGCATGGAATTGAACAGGTGTGTACGCCCGGGATCTGCACCAAGCACCTCGACGCCATCACGCATAGCTTCACTGCCGTGCTCGCCGCCCGCCGTTTCCGTCCGGAGGTCATCCATCTCCACGGCGTCGGCATCGCTCTCCTCGCCCCCCTGGTCCGTGTGCTGTATCCCCGGGCCAAGCTCGTCGTGACCTTCCATTGCATGGACCGTCGTTTCAGCAAGTGGGGCCCGTTCGCCCGTGCCGCCTTTTGGATCGGCGAATGGCTGACCTGCACGTTCGCGCATGAGGTCATCACCGTTTCGCAGGAGCTGCAACAGTATTGCACAGAGGCATATGGTCGCCGTGCGCAATACGTGTCGCATGCCTTCCGCTTCAATCGTCCCGACCATCAGGAGCAGGCTGAAGCGCGTGTTCGCGCCCTTGGCTTGGAACCGTACAAGTACCTTCTGTTCGTCGGACGCCTGATCCCGCATAAGGGCGCACATCGCCTGCTGGAAGCGTTTGCGGCTGCGAAAGCGCAGTATCCCCAAGCTTTTGCGGGCATCAAGACCGCCGTTGTCGGCGGAAGCTCGTTTACGGACGCGTACCTTGAGCAGCTCAAGCCCCTGTTTGCCGCGAATCCGGAAGCTCTCGCCCTTGGCGAGCGCTTCGAAGGGGAGTTGCGCGCCCTGCAGGCCTGCGCCCTCGGGCACGTCTTCCCGAGCCTCGACGAAGGCTTGTCACTCGCGGTCCTTGAGGCCTCGAGTACCGGCCGTCCCGTCCTGATGCACGACATCCAAGCCAACCGTGAGGCGACCGGTGGCTACGCCCAGACCCTGGACGTCGCCGCCCCAGGAGCCCTCGTCGACGGCCTCTATCGCCTGGTGACCGCTTCCGAGGAAGCCTGCCAGGCCCAAGGCCGTGCCTTGAGCGCCCATGTCGCCCAGGCCTTCGATGCCACCAATAATCTCGATGCCATGGACCGCCTCTACCGGGGCCTGGTTCTTGAGGATGAGACGCTCGTCAGCCCGTTGGTACCTGCTTTCCCGTAAAAAACCGGCACCCGCCGGTTTTTTCTGTGTTTATTGCCATTTTAGCGCCTATATGCTAGGCTTTCCCCGTTCGGGACCCGTGTTCCCGCCCCCTCGTTCCTTCCGCATCCGCCTTGGGCGCCTCGTCCTATGTCTCTTCGTGGGCTGGGGACGTCCGGACGCGGGTGTAAACGGGTGATCGGCCTCTTGTTCCGAGGCCTCCCTCATGTTTTCTTTACTCGAATCCTATTATGCCTATCGGGTGCGGGCCTCTCGGGATGAGCAGGCGTTCGCGCAGATCTATGATGCCTACGTTGAGGCTATTTATCGGTTTATCCACGTAAAACTCTCTTCTCGCGAGCAGGCTGAAGAGGTCACTTCCGAAACGTTCCTCCGTCTCTGGCAGG
Organism: uncultured Gammaproteobacteria bacterium; assembly: GCA_964623645.1. Taxonomy (GTDB): domain Bacteria; phylum Patescibacteriota; class Patescibacteriia; order 2-12-FULL-60-25; family 2-12-FULL-60-25; genus JAGOUA01. Next base: position 49,607 of record CAZURG010000006.1, read on the forward strand.
CGCTCCAGCGCGGTGAGGAAATCCGCCATGTCCGCGGCATGCTTTACCGCATCGCTCGCCACCTCGTCATCGACGAGTACCGCCGCCGCCATGCCGCCACGGAAGGGGGGAGTGTAACGTTTCCGTCACCCGATTCGGCTACTGATGATGAAGGGACGCTTTCGGATGCGGGCAAGGGGTCCAAGGCCATCGAGGCCCAGGCTGATTTCGCCCTGGTTCTTGGCCAGATCGCCCAGCTGAAGGAAGATTATCAGGATGTGCTCACCCTGCGCCTCATCGACGACCTGTCTTTCCAGGACATCGCCGAAGCGCTTGGGAAGGAGACCGGGACGGTGCGCGTGCTCTACCACCGCGCTTTCAAGGCTTTACAACGCCTCCAAAAAGGAGAGAATGAGCCCCGCTGAGCGGGGATCATGACCCGCTAAGCGGGCCAAGCCGGAAACACTTTTTATCCTTATGACGAAACGCGAACTCAAAGCAGCTGTCCGTCAGCTGCGAGACGCCGAACGCCGCATCCGTCCTGATGCGGCTTGGGTGGCGCGTACCCGTAATGTCTTACTGAAGGAAGTCCGCCGTGACGCGCTCAAGCGTGCCCCGGTGTCTTTTGGTGCCCGCATCAAGGCGCTCATTTTGTCATTCATCCCTCGCCCGGTCGTTGATACGGTCAGAGGGCCGGTCATGGCAGCGCTATCGGTATTTGGGGTGGTCTTGGGGGGATCCTTGGCGAGCGTCTCTGCGGCCGAGCGGTCCATCCCGGGTGACCTGCTCTATCCCGTGAAGCTCGCCACCGAACAGGCGCGGATCTTCATGGAGAAGGAACCGCCCAACCAACTCAAACTCAAGGTCGAATTCGTCGAACGGCGGGGGGAAGAGATCAAGGAACTCGCTAAGTCCGACACCCCAAAGAATACCGCCCGCTTGAAGGAGGCGACGGATTCGCTCAAGCAAGACCTCGACGCCGTCAAGCTTCAGCTGCATACTGTGGGCATCGAATCATCCGCTCCGAAGGCTGTCGCCGCTGCCAAGGATCTTGATGAGAAGAGCGGACGCCTGGTCCAGACCTTGAAAGAGGTGAAGGAGGTCGTCCCCGAAGAAGTGAAGTCGAGCGTTACGGAAGTGCAGGTCGCCGCCGTGAACGCCGGTCTCAAGGCGGTCCAGATCCTCATCGATAAGCACGATGATCCTGGTGTCGTCGAGGTGGTGAGTAGTGACGATCTGAAACGTGTTGTGTCCGGACATGTCGACGGTCTTGCGCAGGGGATCGCAGACAGTACCAAGAAAGTTGCGGAGGCCGCCAGCGCCGCAAGCAGCTCGAAGGCCTTGGCCCTCGATCCGATCTCCATCGCTTCTGCGAGCTCCTCGGCGGCGGTCCAGGCGGGACTCCTCAAGGAGCCGCTCGACCAGCTCAAGCAGGCCCAGGCTTCTCTCGAGGAGATGCGTGAGCTTCTCGACAAGGACCAGTTCGACATGCTGAAGGACAAGCTTGGGGAAGCGGCTCGAGCGGTGACGGCGGCCGAGAAAAGCGTTAATTCGGTCTTGCCAAGCCTGTCCGCCGCATCTTCTTCATCTTCCGCTTCAACGATCGATGTCGGGAGCGGCTCCAGTGCGACGCCGGTTATCCCGGCACCAAGCTCAAGCGCTATGGCCCCCGCAGGAAGCGCGGCATCCACGGCTTCCACGACGGGCGCTCTCAGCGGCTCGTCAACGCCACCAACCGTCAATCAGACCATCAGGCCGTGAAGGTGTTCCAGGGGAGGGGATTCGCCCCTCCCGCATCCGACAGGGTACCCATGCTCGTGGCATGGATCCCCTGCAGGATGAGGAACAACTTCCTGCCCCGTGTTCGAACCTCATTGGCTCGTTTCATAAAAGTCGAGCTCCTTGCAAGAGGAGGATCCGAGCCGTTACTCATTCTCACTTCACTTCTCGTTCCGCAGGAATGCTGGTGGGGCCTCACAAGCGGCACCATCGGTATGCCTCGGGACCAACCTACTTGGTTCCTATGGGTCAATTTTCTAAAAAAGTAGTCTCTACCGTCGCGACCTTGTCCACGGTGTTGTCCTCCGTTGGTGTTGGCGCGTTCGCGGTGCCCTCTGTGGCTTCTGCGGCGACCCTCATGAACGGCGACCTCATCAAGGCTTCCGGTCCGGCCGTCTACTACTTCCAAAACAACCGCCGCTACGTCTTCCCGAATGAGACGACGTACCGCTCCTGGTTCTCCGACTTCTCCGGCGTCCGCACGATCAGCGACTCCGAGCTCTCCGCGATCATGATTGGCGGCAACGTCACCATTCGCCCGGGCACGAACCTCGTTAAGATCACGACGGATCCGAAGGTCTACGCGGTGACGCGTGGTGGCGCTTTGCGCTGGGTCGAGACGGAATCCGTCGCGACCGCCTTGTTCGGCTCGAACTGGGCTCGCCGCGTCGTTGACGTCCCGGATGCGTTCTTCGTCAACTACACGGTCGGTTCCTCGCTCGCGACGGCCGTCCACCCGGATGGTTCGCTCGTGTCCTACTCGGGTTCCTCTGACCGCTACGTCGTGTGGGGTGGCATGCGCCGCCGCATCACGGATGCTGGCTTCAGCGCGAACATGTTCCAATCCGGCAACGTGATCCAGACGACGATTTCCTACCCGATGGGGACGGACGTCATGTCTCGCGAAGCCGAACTCTCCGATGCGGTCATGTCCTCCGGTGGTCCGGTGACCCCGGTCGGTGGTGCGTTGACGGTCTCCTTGGCCTCGGATTCTCCGGCCGCCATGGTGCTCCCGAAGAACGCCCAAAGCGTCATGTTCACGAAAGTGAACCTGATGGCCGGCAGTGGCTCCGTTCGCGTGACGGGCATGAAATTCCGCCGCGTGGGCGTCGGTGCCACGACGGACTTCAGCAACGTCTACTTGTACAAGGCGGACGGCACGCGTATGACCTCCGGTCGTACGATCAGCTCGTCTTCCAACTTGGTTGAATTCAACGGCTTGGCTCTTGACATCCCGGCCGGCTCGACGCAATCGGTCTACCTCTCGGCAGACCTCGTGGGCGGTGTCTCAATGGTGACGGGTGGTCAGCACGCGTTTGAACTCACGGACGCCGCTTCGGTGGTCGTCGATGGGTCCAGCACGGTCTCCGCGACCTTCCCGGTCCGTGGCAACGCCATGACGGTTGGTACGGCCTCCGTGGCTCGTGTCGACGTCATCGACGGGTCTGAACCGGCTAACCCGCGTGTCGGTACCTCTGACGCCGAACTTGCGAACTTCCGCCTCCAGGCGAACGGTTCCAACGACGTCGAAGTCCGCCGCATCACGCTCTACCAGGCCGGCAACATCTCCAACACGGATTTGAGCAACCTCAAGCTCTTCCAGGGCGCGACGGAAGTCGCCTCGGCGAGCATGGTGGCGGCTGATGGCAAGATCGTTTTGAACTTCGCCACGCCGTTCTTGATTCCGAATGGACAGTCCCGCACGTTCAACCTGCGTGGTGCCGTCGCTGGCCGCTCTGGCCGCACGATCCGCATCTACGCCGAATACACCTCCGACGTCTACGCGGTTGACCGCGTGTACGGTGTTGGTGCCCAGGTTTGTACGGATGCAACCTCGCCGTGCTCTGGTTCCTACGACGGTTCCAGCTCGACGACGACGAACGCCAGCTATTCCCAGACGGAAGGCGGCCAGTTCACCATCTCCTACAATGGTCCGGCAACGGCCAACGTCGGACGTGGCCAGAACGACGCGGTCTTCTATCGCTTCGCCATCACGTCTGGTTCCAACGACGTCGAAATTCGCCGTTTCAACTTCACGGTGACGACGACGGGTTCCGGTGTCTACGATGGTACGACGGAATACCTCCGCGACATCAAGATCAAGGATGCTGATACGGGTGAGATCGTCGCCGGTCCGGTCAGCTGTACGTCGGCCTGTGCCACGCCCAGCTCCAGCCCGGTCCAATACAAGGCGTTCACCTCGGCGGTTTCCGTGACGCTTCGCGCCGGTCAGACGCGTAACTTCGTCATCACGGGTGACACGTCCACCAGCATTACCGACGGCGCGACCTACAAGTTCGCCTTGGGTGGTGCTTCCAGTGATGCGATCTTCGGCAGCACCGACCTCCGGATCTTGAGCTCTGGTGAGTTCTTGACCTCTGGTATTGCTCCGAACACGACCGTGACGGGTAACACCATGACGGTCCGCACGCCGACCTTGAACGTCGCCCTCGCGGGTACGCCGTCGGCGGACATCTTCGTGAAGAACCAGCAGGACATTCCGGCAGCTGGCTTCACCTTGACGGCCGGTTCGCAAAGCGCGGTGCGTGTCACCTCGCTGAAGTTCACGGGCTTCGGTGATGCGGATGCAGGGAACTCCACCTACTCCGCTGCCGAGCTCATCAGTGTCGTCAACTCCTGTGGAGTGTTCGAAGGTGCCACGGCTGTCGGCACGCGCTTGTCCCCAAGCAGCGATGGTACGATGACCTTCTCCGGGCTTAACCTCCTGGTGAACCGCGGGATGACGAAGACGCTCGAAGTCCGCTGTAACGCTGACTCGTCCGTCTCCAAGACGACCGACCGCTTCTCGATCGGTATCGATGCAGACGCTGACATCTCGGCTCAGGACGAGGACGGGAACTCCGTCACCGCTTCCCGTGCCACGGCTGTCGACAACAACGCCTCGACGTCTCCGACGATCGCGCAATCCGTTCGTGCCGGTGGTACGCTCACGGTCGCGGCTAACAACCAGCGCCAATCGACGATCCTCGTCGCCGATGGGACGACCTGGAATGTGATGTCGCGTTACCGCGCGGATGCTCAATACGAAGCGATTCGTATCGACTACGTCGGTGTCACCTCCACGGGTGCTGCCGCGAACTTCACCTCGGCTACCCCGGCTGGCAGCGATGTCCCGGGCGGGATCGCGGTGGTGCAATCCTCTGATGCGGACTGTCGGACCTTCTCGATCCGCGGGACCACCTCTCTCCCGAGCGGTGTGGACCAACCGGGCGAGATCGACCTCTCCACCAACCCGATCGTGGTTCCGAAGGGTTCCGCGACCTACGTCTGTCTCTTGGGACGCTTGGCTGAACGCATGACCTCCTCCTCGGAGCGCACGTCCAGCAACTCTCCGGTGACTGGTAACGTGGTGGCTGTCGGTCTTCCGACGGGTGCCCTCACGGTCGGTGGGACGGCGAGCACGATCTTCACCTCGGCGCTCTTCACGGGCAACCTCGCGTTGCGTGCGACGGGTGACGCCTCCGGTGAGCGTGTCTACCAGGCTTCTGCTTCGAACATCGTCGGCAACTCCTTCATTGTTCGCAAGTCGAAACCGGTCATCACGCAATCCACTTCCGGCTTGAGCACCACGCTCGCTGCTGGTCAACGCACGCTTTACCGCGCGCAGATCGGTTCTGAGGGTGGCGAAGTCGGCATCAAGCAAATGACCTTCAAGGTTGCCGTTACGACGACCTCGAACATGACGCTTGGCAACTTCCGCTTGCAGCGGAACGGTGTGGACCTCAACCTCGCTGACATCGACATTCGCGACGCTTACGGCGCGAACCTCGAGAGCACGACGGTGAACGTCTATGCTTCCACGGCAACGGCAACGATGATGGTCCTCGTTCGCTTCACGAACGAAGAAACCGTCTCCGGTTCCGGCTCGACCTTCTCCCTCGTGGCGACGGTTGGTGGCTTGAGCTCGACGACGGGTGACTCCATCAGCACGAGCTTGGCTCTCCGCAGCTTCTCTGGCTCGGTCTCTACCAACGCCATCACTGGCTACTTGGCACAGAGCTCCGCCCAGATCACGGTTGAGGGCGAGGACGCCGGTCTCGTTGGCATCAGTGCAACCTCGGCTGCTCCGTCCCTCCTCACGGGTGGTGGCGACACGGCTTACGCGTTGCTCTGGTCTGACAAGGCTGAACAGCCGCACTACTCGAACATCTTTACGGGTTCCGAGAGTGTCTCGCGCGACTGGACGAACGAATACTTGGTCGACACGATCTCCGGATCCGTTGTCTTGAGCAAGTAATCGGTCTCGTACCAAAAAACCAACCCCCTCGGGGGTTGGTTTTTTTGTGCAGATCCGCTAGCATTGGGGCATATGTCACGTCCATCGCTGGTTCGCGTGCTGAAGGCCGTCGCCTGGATCGGGGTGTTCGGTGGGCTGCTCATGCCGCTCGTCTTCATTAAGGAGGTTATCTTCCCATTCGTCTTCTCGAAGCTGATCTTCTTCCAGATCCTGATTGGCCTGACCTTCCCGGCCTATGCGCTCTTGGCCTGGATGGAGCCGGAGTTCCGGCCGCGAAAACACCCGCTTCTCTTCGCGATCCTCGCTTATTTCGTGGCCATGGGCCTGTCTGTCGTCTTCTCGATTGACCCGCTCCGTTCGTGGTGGGGGAACCAGGAGCGCATGAACGGGTATTTCACCCTCCTCCATTTCCTGGCATGGCTCATGATGCTGATCGGGATGTTGCGTACTTGGAAGGAGTGGGAGACGTTCTTGCGGGTGCAGGCGTTCGTAGGTGGGGCGGTCGCGCTCACGGCCATCTGGCAGCGTTGGGTGAATCCGGAGCTCTTCTTTTACCGGGCCGGTGATCGTGTCGGCGGCATCCTCGATAATCCGATCTATATGGGGATGTATCAGATGTTCGCGTTCTTTATTCTGGCCTTGCTCGCCTTTAAGACGCGTGTCCGGGGCTGGTGGCTCGCGTATGGGGTATTGGGTTTGTTGGGCGTAGCCGGTTTTGCGGCCTCCCAGTCGCGTGGGCCGTTGGTGGGCCTGTTTGTGGGGTTGGTGGCCTTTGCCGTCTTCTTTGGCGTCACGTCCGAGCGTCGTCGCAACCGGATTGCGGCGGTCGGCTCGGTTGTGGCGGCCATGGTCGGGTACGGGATCCTCTATCTCGCCCGTGGGACCGCGCTGGTTCAAGCCTTACGCCTCAACCGGTTCCTCGACTTCTCCTCGACGGCCTCGACACGCTTCATCGCCTGGCAGATCGCTTGGGAGAGCTTCTTGGAAGCTCCGCTTCGTACCCTCTTCGGGTGGGGATTGGATACGTTCCACATCATCTTTAACACCCACTACAATCCGATTTCGCTGCGGTATTCGTTATACGAGACCTGGTTTGACCGGGCGCACAATACGGTTCTTGATGTGCTATCGATGACGGGCGCGTTGGGATTATTGACCTATATCGGGATCTTCCTCTGCCTGTTCTGGTCGATCTATCGGGCCTACAAGCGTGGCTGGATCGACCATGTGTTTGCCTCGTTCCTGGTGGCTATGCCGGTCGCGTATTTCGTGCAGAACCTCTTCGTGTTCGACCATCCGGCCGGGTTCGTGCTCAGCTATCTGATGTTCGGTCTCGTGATCGCGGCGACAAGTCCGGGATTCCTAGCTTCTTCGCCGGCTCGGCGAGAGGAGGCAAAACCGCGTACGCTGCGCGCGTGGGTCGTAGTTCCGGTTTTCCTGGTGGCAGGGTTGTTGGTCTGGCGCGCGTCAGTGCTCCCGTTCCGTGCCTCCTTCTTGACGATCAAAGCAAGTCAGCTCTTTCCGCAAGCGGCCGCCCTTGAGAATGTCCAGGAAGCGATGCGTATCTGGACGCCATATCGTGATGAGCAGGTCTTCCTGCTGACACGCGCCCTCGTTGGGGTCGGCAGCAATCTCACGAAGGTCCCGCAGTGGCAGGAATGGATGAGTGTTGTGAAGACGGCCGGGAAGCAGGAGACCGAGCGTCATCCGAAGAACAGCTACATTCGCTATGTCTACGCCCGCTTGCTCTCGGATACGGCCGAATTCGTTCCCAGTCAGGTTGCGGAGGCCGAAGAGCAGTTCAAGACGGCCCTGGTCTATAGCCCGAAACGGCAACAGCTCCACGAGGGGTTGGCTCGCCTCTATATTTCCCAAAATCGAATAGATGAGGCGTTGGCCCAGATCAAGTTGATTCAAGACGCAGATCCGGAGAATGGATATGGCGATTGGATGGCCGGATTAACCTATCTCTTTGACCTCCAACGTGAACAGGAGGGGGCGCGCTATGTCGCTTCGGCCTTGGAGAAGCCGTTCCCATATGCTCCGAGCAATGTTCGCGAGTTCGTGCCGATCTTCCATGCGTATCGAATTCTCGGCCGTGGTCCCGAGCTTGACGTGTGGGCGAGCCAGATCGGGCCGGATGAGGCGTCCGCCGGTGACGGTCCATACTACCAATTCGCCTACCAGTCCCGCCTCGCCGGACGTAAAGACCTGGAGGCGCGCTTCGTCGAGCAGGTGGAACGGCTCTTTCCTGGGTCGAAACAGAAATACGAACAGAGCGTCGC
>CAZURG010000007.1:0-39626 GCA_964623645.1 uncultured Gammaproteobacteria bacterium
CGCCTCTTGTTCCCGGGATGGAAGCTCACACACTCTCACCGAAAAAAGAGGCCACCCCGCCCGGGGACCTACAAGGGAGGGGAGGGAAAGGATGAGAAAATAGAGAAAAAGAACTCCAACGAGATGCGTTGCCTTTCGTGTACCCATTCGCTACCCTACGGCCATATGTCCGTTTCTTCTGAGGAGGTGGGTCATGTGGCGGAATTGGCTCGTATTTCGGCGAGTCCGATGGAGCGTGAGCGCTATGCGCGGGAATTGTCCGCGGTTTTGGAATATGTGACGCGTCTGCAAGCTGTGGATACGAGTGGGATTGATGATGGGGCGTTGTTTTCGGAGACGCAGGCGCCGGACAAGGACCTTTCGCGCTCCGATCTGGAGATTCGGGAGCAGCTTGTCCAGGGCTTCCCAGATCGGTTGGCGGATTTTTTACGCGTACCGAGCGTGTTCCCGCGTCGTTCATCGAATCCTTCCTAGCCTATGCCTCTTTCTGGATGGACCGTTGCCGCCCTGCAGAAGGCGCTCACGACCGGTGAAGCGTCATCGCTTGAGGTCACGCAGGCGTATCTTGAACGGATCGCCTTGGAAAATCCGCGTCTGAATGCCTATTTGACGGTACTTGACGAGCGGGCCTTGGCGTCCGCGCGCGCGGCTGATGAGCGGCGGGTGCGTGGGGAGGTAGCGAGCGTTTTGGATGGGATTCCGCTCGCGATCAAGGATAACCTGTGCTTGCAGCATACGCGGACGACGGGCGGTTCTCTGTTGTTGGAAACATACCAGGCGCCGTATACAGCGACGGCATTAAAGCGTTTGGAAGAAAGCGGCATGGTGTTCTTGGGCAAGACGAATTTGGATGAGTTTGCGATGGGCTCGTCTACCGAACGTTCGGCGTTCGGTCCCACGAAACACGCTTCGGTACCCGATCGGGTCCCGGGCGGATCTTCTGGAGGAAGTGCGACGGCCGTTGCGGCCGATCTAGCTCCGGCGGCCTTAGGGACGGACACGGGCGGTTCCATCCGCCAGCCGGCTGCCTTTTCCGGGATCGTCGGGTACAAGCCGACGTATGGGATGGTCTCGCGCTATGGCCTCATGGCGATGGCTTCCTCGTTTGACCAGATCGGGCCGATGACGAAGACGGTAGAGGATGCGGCGTTGCTGTTTCAGGCGATGCATGGCCCGGATGCCCACGATCAAACAACCACCACGAAAGCCCCTTCGCGCTTCGTGGCGAACGCCTCCCTCGAAGGGGTTCGTATCGGCCTTCCGCGTCAAGCCTGGCAAGCTCCTGGGATCCAACCCGAAGTGCGCTTCGCGACCGAGCAGGCGATCGATGCGTTACGTAGCCTCGGCGCCGACATCCAGGAAGTCGATCTTCCGTATGCGGATGAGGCTCTCGCCGTTTATTATGTGCTCGTTCCGGCCGAAGTTTCCGCGAACCTCGCCCGTCTCGATGGGATCCGTTTTGGGAACCGCAAAGAGGCAGAAGCCCTCCTCGAGACCTACCAGCATTCCCGCGCCGATGGTCTTGGCGATGAGGTCCGCCGCCGCATCCTGCTCGGCACGTACGTCCTCTCGAAGGGCTATGTCGATGCCTACTATCGCCAGGCCCGCAAGGTCCGTCGCCTCATCGCCGCCGCGTACGACCGTCTCTTCCAGCAGGTCGACCTCCTCGTGACGCCGACGACACCGAGCGTCGCCTTCAAGCTCGGCGAAAAAATCAGCGATCCGCTCGCGATGTACCTCGAGGATATCTTTACGGTTGGGATCAATGTCGCGGGGGTTCCGGCGATCTCGATTCCGTGCGGGCGCGATCCGGCAACGACGTTGCCGATTGGGTTGCAGCTGATCGGGAAGCGGTTTGATGACGGGAGATTGCTGTCATGGGCGCATGCGTACGAAAGGGAATAGCGTTTCGCGAGCCGAATCTTGAGTGGAATCTTCATAGGCTGAAAGGCGACCCACTGGGTCGTTTTTCCTATTCTTCCGGAGGCTTTGCCGTGATACGATGGTGGCAATCGCTATGCGTTTTCCTTCTCGACCGCGCCTTCCGGATGTGCCAATGCCCCATGAGGGCGACCCAGCGCCAGAAATGACAACCGCTGGGGGGTGGCGTACAGAGGTCGGACATCATCGGTTTCTCCTCTCGGATCCCGAAGCGGTGACGGCGGAGGACGTCCAGCAGATACTGGCTCTCCTTGAGGCGGCCCCGAGCGCGACGGACCTGCGTTGGGGATTGGAGCGTTTTGCTTCGAAGCTTGGCGTCTCCCTAGTTGTTCAGCTTGACCTGATCCAGGATCTTCCGCTTGTCGAGCGGCGGATCCTTGCCCGTTCCCTGATGCGGATCGACTTGCAAGAGTCCTATGCCGCCTTTGGCCGGGGGCTATTTGCCGATCCCTCGGTCCAAGGAGAGATTGTTCGGGGCTTTGCCCATATCCATGACGCGCGTGCCGCAGGCCTGCTCTCGCTTGGTACCCTCCCACGCCCCGAAGAAATCTCTATCCTTTCCGGCTGGGCCGAGGAAGAGCCGTTTTTATATGCGCGTGTCGATCCCGCCTTTGTCGTGAAGCGTCATGGCCGTGGGGCGTCGGAAACGCTGTCCACGACTGCCGCCGCAGCCATGCGGGCGTGGGGCGGGCGTTCGTTTGAGGAAAAAATAAACGAAGGTAAGGTTATGGCGCTTACAACGGACCTCCCGCTCGACCCCATCTTGCGTGCCCCCGCGCTTGAAGTTCGGACCGGGTGCTATCAGGAGGCCCGGCGGCGCTTGTCTGAGGCCTTGCAGCCGCATCACAAGTTGATCGCGCAGCTTGAAGTGGATTATGAAGAAAAGAGGAGGGAAGATTTCTTCCGGATTGCCTCACACTTCCATATCCATGATTTCGCGTCGTTCGCGCCCGGCGAGTTCGCGATCGTTCTAGCGCAATCGCTGATCTTTGATTTTGGCGTCCAGGACCTGCATCTTTTTACCGAGACTTTCTGTCGTCAAGCGAACGATGGGATCGGGCGTGTGGCTTCCGTGGAACGCGGGTTTGGTCCAGGAATGAACGTTTCGGAAATGGATTTGCGGGTCGCGATGGAGGCGTTCGTGTCTGGGCCGGTAAGCCAGCACGCCTCCGTCCTTCCGACGATCCGTATCCCTCTCTTTACCGGCCGCTATCGCTCAACGGAAGGAGGGGAGGCGGGGCTTCCGTTTGTCGCGCCTACAACGTTTGATGCGGAGCGGCGAGCCTGGGCGCAGCGGATGGCGGAAGCGATGGAATCGGCCCTTGATGGGACCGATTATTATCCCTTGCAGGCTGCTCTTGCCTGGCGTCTTGATCTGAACTTGCCGATCCCTGACGCGTTGCTTGATTCGATCGCGCGTCATTGGCCCGATGTCCTGACCGATCCCTGGACACATCTGCTCGATGAACGTTTCTTGCCGCTTGTGCGCGGATTGGGCGTTCCGGCTCGGCGTCGCGTCTTTACTGCTGTCTTGGGGACGTGTGCAGCGGGAACGGATTATTCCTTTCGTGTACAGGCTTTGAAGCATGCGCAAGAGCTCCTTTCTCATCTTCCGGCGCAAGACCGAGATAGGGCGCGGCTGAGCCTCCTTCAGGCGGTGACGCGCCTCATTGAAAGCGCTGGCGTCGTGGGGCCGGTTCAGACCGATCAGTTCACCGATCGTCTCATTCGCTTCGTCACAAGGCATGCTCCCCGGACGCAGGATCCGAAATATGCGGTCCGTGCCGCCTATGCCGCTTTCTTGCGTCTTTCCGAAAAGGATTTTGCCGTTTGGACGGAACTTGGTTTACCTGAATTTGAGACGGTCGGCGTACCGGCCGAGCAGGTCACGGAAGCGTTCCTCTGGCTCAAGGGACAAGGGCCGGAGCTTATGCGTTGGATCGCCCGCTCCTCGTATCGGCGTTTGGCGTTTGCGACGGCTTGGCCGGACAGGACTCAACCGTGGCTAGACCACCTCCATCGCTGGGATACGTGGATCGATGAACAGATCTACAAAGTCCGCCCCCACCTTTTCCCGCCCTTCGCTTACTGGGACTGGGAGACGGGAAAGCCAGAAGAGAGGCTTGCCTCTGAGCGGTATGAACGTGACATGAAGAGACGCTTGGAGTATCTGTACAGTTTCTATTTTGGCGTTTCGCCGGAGGCCGCCATCTTGGAGATGGAGAAAATGGATAAGATCCGCGGCGCGTTAGCAGAGGGCGTTGAACAGGTGAAAGATCCGAAAGCTCTCCTTCGTTTTTGTCGGGAGGAGGTGGACGCATTGGTTGCCTTTCAGGATGGTCTTCCAGCGGAGGCGCGACGGACGGTTATGGATACGATTCTTCGAGCCAAGGATCCTGGGCGACGTTTTAATGAGATTCGATCCCTTGCTGAAGCGCTTGACGTGCCTGGGACGGAGGCGGACCAGCTCCTCGGCTTAACGGAGACATTGGTCCTCAGGAATCCTGACGTGCTCTCTTCGTTGCGGGCGATGGGCACCACAGTGATCGATGGCGTGACCGCTGATCTTACGATGTCTGCCCCGGAAACGCTTTCCGCCTTGTTGCGTCAACGCTTGGGACGGATCTTGAACCCCTCACATGGGGCGCTGACGGAGGCCTATCGCCGCAATCGCGACCTGGCTGAAGGGGTGGCTGCGTCCGGCCCATCTTTCCCCGCTGGGACATTGTTCCATTATACGAGTGAGGCTGCTGTTGATCCGATCTTGCGGCAAGGGAACATCTGCGGTGAGTGTTTGGGTATTTCCAGTCGATCGGATTCGTACCCTTTGCATTTTGATGCCGTCCGCCTCATGCGAGAACACGAGGGGATCCCCTTGGCCCATCTTTTGAAAGATAGGCGTTTACGCTATGAGGGCTCCATCCTTCTCGTCTACCCGCATCGAGCCCAGCCGGACGCGTTTGCCGCTTTGGATGAGCATCCCGTCGAGAGTGGGATCCCTGGCCATGTCCTTCTTTTTGGTGGCCTACCGAAAACGGAGCTGGGCGCCCTCGTCTGGCTAGATATCTCCGAAGCAGCAGAGGACGGCTCCTCGTTGGATCGGCTAAAGCAGGCGGTCGTGAACGGGCAGCTTTATGTGCCTATCTTCGATCGCCAGGGACGGCTGCTCTTTGACCACGATGATTTCGTCGAGCGGTACCTCGCATCTAAGCCATACGGATCCCTTGAGGCGTTCCTGGGAAACGAGGAGTGGGACCGAGCTTATGATCGTGACCAAGGGAGTGATGCGCATCTCTTCCATCTGGATGAGCATCTGCGGAAAGCCGAACGCTACGCCGAGACGTATGCGCGTGCGTACGGTCTGAGCGGGCGGGATACCCTCCTCGTCCGTGCCGCCGCCCGTTTGCACGACGTCGGCAAGCTCGATGCGGACGACCCCCAAGCCATCTCCAACGTCGAAGCCGCTGGAGCCTGGCTCGACAAGATCCGCCGCCTCTCCCGCGAGGAGCAGCGCACGATCAAGCGCCTGATCCGCCACGACGAGCTCCTCGGCGACCTGGTCCAGGAAGCCCGTCTGTTGCCAGAAGATGCTCACGACGGCTCCCCCTATCCTCCTCCTGGCCCCGCCCGCAACCTGCTTGACCGGTTCTATGCCCTTTTCCCGGACCCCGTCTCCCAACGCCAACTCCTCTCCCTCTATCGCGCCGATGTCCTAGCTATCGACGACGGTCATTCTTTACGAAAATGGGAGGTTGAGAGGACTTTATCGAAGCTAGGATTGATCGGGAAGACGGGTGATGAATGAAATACGGATTCGGATCGCTCGATGACCGGACGGGATTGCCTCGTCCAGAGGTTCCTCGTAATGACGGAAGGGAGATGTCCTCTGCGAAGCCGGGGACATCTTTTCTAATTTAAATCAGAAAAGCTTCCCTTGCTCTTGTGGGTCCCGGCCCTCCCGCGCCGGAAAGGGCGGGTCCGTGGGGCTTCAGTCCCGCCCCCCCCTCTGTCGGGAGGCGTCCCCCCTCTTTTTCCAAAGGAATACATGTTAACATAAGCGTGAAATATGTTTTTCCAACTCATCTTCGACGCGGGCACCGCCACCCCCAGTGCCACGGGAGGCGTCTCTCTTCCCCTCATTTTCTTAGTGCTTTTAATCGTGCTTGTCGTTGCCGCCGGCATTATCAAGCTCCTCCGCGGCGCCGGCAAATCCTCCGACTGGGACGCCCTCAACCGTCAAAAATTCACCGCCTCCTGGAAAGAGATCGAAGGCCTCGCAAAGCAAGGCAGTCCCGCCGGCCGCAAGCTCGCCCTCATCGAAGCGGACAAGCTCGTTGATCACGCTTTAAAATCCGTCGGTTTTCCTGGCGAGACCATGGCGGACCGCCTCAAGGTCGCCCAATACCAGCATCCGAAGATCAAGGATGTCTGGACGGCCCACAAGTGGCGTAACCAGCTCGTCCATGAGCAGAATTTCAGCCTGAGTGACCGCCAGACGCACGAGGCCTTGCGCGCGTTCGAGGCTGTATTGCGCTCCCTTAAGGCGCTCCTATGATCCCGTATTTCGGGGTCGAGACGGTTTCCTTATTTGGTCTGGTCTCCATCAAGACGTGGGGGACGATCGTCGCGCTCGGGTATGGGGTGGGGACATGGGTCGCGTATCGTCGCGCCCAGCGCCTGGGTCTTGATCCTCAACGCGTCCTTTCGCTTGCGGCCTGGATCTTCTTTGCGGCGATGATCGGATCGCGCCTTTTTCATGTCTTCATCTATGAGCCCGGGTATTACTTGGCCCATCCTTGGGAAGCGATCAATCCGCGCGCACCTGGCTTCGCAATTACGGGCGGATTCTTGGCCGCCGCCACCGTTTTTTTCGCCTACGTGAAGCGGGCGAAGCTTGATTGGGTCGCCTATGCCGACACCCTTATCTGGGGCTTGCCGTGGGGGTGCGGAGTCGGTCGAATCGGGTGTTTCCTGATCCATGATCATCCCGGAACGCTTTCCGATTCCTTTTTGGCGGTGCGTTATCCGGATGGGGAAGGGCGGCATGATCTGGGCCTCTATCTCTCGCTCATGGGATTCGCGACCGGCCTCCTCTTTCTTTTCTTGAATCGAAAATCGCGTCCGCCGGGATTCTGGTTCGCTTGTTATCTGCTGATCGAGGGGCTAGCCCGGTTCTTCCTGGATTTCCTCCGTATCTCTGACGCCCGTTATCTCGCATTGACTCCCGCGCAGTGGGTGGGGATTGGATTCGTCGCGTTAGGTGGCGGTTGGTTGTGGCGTTTGCGGGCGCTTCCATCCCGTCCCGCTCCAAAAAACCGCCCCTCTTGACGGGTCTTGAAGAAGCGGGGCGTTGGCCGTACTGTGCGTACGTATGACTCAACAAGCGAAACTCATCTCAGCCATCGTCGCTTCGACGGTGCTGATCTTCGGGGGGCTGACCTACCTGCTCGTTCGTGCCCCGTCTGCGACGCCGACCCCGAACGGGACGGTCTCGTTTGACGATACCAACGCCATCGCGCGAGGGAAGGCCGATGCAGCCGTCGTCGTGCGCATGTATTCGGATTTCCAATGCCCGGCCTGCCGCGGCGTCGAGCCTGTCATTCAGGCGATCAGTCAGGAGTTTGCAGACCGCGTCCGCTTCATCTGGAAGGATTTCCCGCTCATGGTGCTGCACCAGAACGCGCGCGCGGCTGCCAACGCAGGTCGCTGTGCCAATGCCCAAGGGAAGTTTTGGGAATACCATGATCGGCTTTTCGAGACGCAAGAGGCCTGGTCCTCCGTCAGCGATCCGAAGGACCGGTTCATCCAGTTTGCGCGGGAGGCGGGTCTGAATGAGGGGGATTTTACCTCGTGCTACAACGATCGCCGTTTCGACGGGCAGGTCATGGATGATGTCGAGGAGGGTGAGAAGAACGGGGTCGACTCCACGCCGACCTTCTACGTCAATGACACCGAGACATTCGCTCGTTCCGTGGCCGACTGGCGCACGCTCTTGAATAATGCCCTGCGTGCCGCCGCGACGGTGCCGCCGACGGCGACTTCGACCACCCCGACCACGTCCTCAACTAACTCTACGGTCCCGGTCGCCACGTCCACGCAACCCTAAGCTCTTGACGGCGACGTTGCCGCCGGGCGGGGGAGCCCGTACACTAGAGGACGCGTAACTTTGCTCTTATTGTTCGTTTTTTACCATCATCTATGGATCAAGCACGTTCGTCTGGGTTTTGGGACGGGGGCTCGAAGGTCATGTTCATGATGGGGTTGTTCTTGGGGATTGCGGTCTCGTCCACGCTCGGCCTCGGATTGGTCGTGGGTGGCGTGATTGGCGGGGCGGCGAAAACCACGACCGTCGCCCAGGGTCCGGTTGATAATGGACCGATCGCTAATCCTCCTCTTGCCCCGCCTGCGGGCGCTCCGGTCAAGGCCGTCGGCGCTGAAGACCACATCAAGGGCAACAAGGACGCCAAGGTCACCCTCATCGAATACTCCGACTTCGAATGTCCGTTCTGCAAGCGCTTCGAACCGACTGTGCAGCAGGCTCTCAAGGATTTCCCGAAGGACGTTCGCCTCGTCTATCGCCACTTCCCGTTGCGTTCCTTGCACCCGAGCGCCCAGAAAGCCGGTGAAGCCAGCGAATGCGCCGCGAAACTTGGTGGCAACGACGCGTTCTGGAAGATGCATGCCAAGCTCATCGCCATGGACCCGATGTCGACCGATCTCATGAAGCAGGCGGCCAAGGATATTGGTCTTGACCAAGGCAAGTTCAACACCTGTCTCGACAATGGGGAGACCGCGGCTCGCGTGAACCAAGACTTCAATGAGGGCGGCGCTTCTGGCGTCGAGGGCACTCCTGCCACCTTCATCAATGGCAACCTCGTGAGCGGGGCGGTCCCGTACGATGGTCCGCAAGGCTTGAAGGAATTGATCCAACAGGCCGGCGCCACGCAATAAGCGAAGAAAAACCACCTCCCGAACGGGAGGCGGTTTTTTGTTTCGCGATGAAGGGCGATCAGTCGAACCGGATGAGGGGTTTCGGCCAACGGATGAAAAAGACCCCAAATTGACCTTTAAATCGTGAAAACCCTTTCCAGGAGGATGGATCACCTGGCGCATGGAACCCGTCGAATTCCAGAACCTGATCACCTCTCGCCTGGGCGATGCGAAAGCAGTCGTCAACGAGGGCGAACGCGGCAGAGGTCTCTCGCCCGGCCGGGGTAATGAACGAGGTAACATGGAACGTCTGTCTGATCTCTGGGATCCAGAGGGAGGCGAACCCGGCAATAATGTCCCCCGTCTCCGTGTCGCGTGCGACGCGTAAACGGAGGCAATTTGGGTGTGCCTTATCCTTTCGTGCGAGTTCTTCGCTGAAGAGGGCGATTAGTCCGGCCGCCTTTCCACACGTCCGGAAGCTTTGGGTGTATGTTTCGACATCGGTGTCGACCAACACGTGAGCGACCTGCTTTTTCCAGCGTTTTAAGTGACGTTTCGCATGACCTGACCAGCGCTGCGTGTAATCGCCCTCGCTCGGGATCTGCGCAAACCCGGTGAGCCGACGATGGCCCGCGACCGGCGACCGTTTCCAGCCCGCCGGTTGGTCGAGACGGCTTAAGGGTTGCCAGAACGTGAGACGTGGCCGTGTCTTTGTAGGGCGAGAGACGGGTTCCACATCTCCGAGGAAATGGTCGAAATCAAAAAAGGGAAGGCGCCGATGGATACCGACGACCTCTCCGGCTAGGACCGTTACAAAAAAGGGCGGCCGTTGGAATTCGCGTCGCATGAATGGGATGCAGCTGTAGGCGTGCTGATACGTAGCTGGGAGTCGATCGCCGAGCGCGCCTGCCCCGTGCGGCCGAAAGAGAGCCACGTGGTTCCGCAGGTAGCGCCATCGGGTGATTTCGCAGCAATGCTTCTTGAACCGCGCGAAGACGTCCGTTTCTTGATAGCTGTTCACAAGAATCGAACCGTCCGCTTCCAGGTGTTCCAGGGCGGCCTGGATGAGCTTGTCCTCTCGGCTGGCGGGAGCTACATGGTCGCCGATGAACATGTCGAAGACGATGAGGTCGTAGCGTCCCGTGAGGGTGGGGACGATCTCGATCGCATCCCCTAGGAGGATTTCCGGTCGTATTTTTCCCTTAAGAAGCTGAAAACGGTCTGTGAGTTCAATCATGACGGGGTCAATTTCGACGACGGTGAGGCTCGCTTCGGGGAAGCGGCGCGCATAGGCCTTGAGGGAGGATCCGATCCCTAGCCCCAAGACCAAAATTTTCCGTATCGAGCCTGGGTTCGGGACCTTCCGGACCGCACGTTTCCACATGGTGTCTAGGTAGGGTCCGGATTGCCCGGTTTCTCCCACGACGACCTGCCATGTGCCCAGGTTCCGGCTGCATTTAATGGTCCCGTTGAAGGCGGATGGGACCTCGAAGTATTCGTAAAACCAGGACATGCGCCAGATGATACAAGACGCGCAGGGAAAAGCCACGGGACGGAGGGATGTCGGAGACCTTGCCGGTTTCTTGAATTGGAACTTTTTCCTGTTCTCTCTATCCGGCAACATGTCAAGACGAAAAAGAAAAAGACACCCTCATGCTTGAGGATGTCAGGGGTGCCGGGCGTCGACCCGGTCGAGCTTGTCGCTTGTAAGCGGGATCAGCGTCAGTGGCTCCGCGGTGCCCCCGGTCGGAATGAGGGTCGCCATGCGGCTCTTGCACCACTCGTCGGTCGTCTCGTGCTCGCGGGGGTTGTTGAAGGTGGCCCTGGGATCGTAGGTCAGCGTGCCCAGCCCGGGGATGGTCTTCTCCATGCTCTCCAGTAGGGCGGGGTGTCGGATCCCCCCTCGGAGGACCGGGCCATCCTGCGGCGCCGTAGGCGGCTCGGGCGGGTCTGTCGCGATCTCTACCTGCCAGTCGTTAGCCTTCCGCAAGACCAGCGTCGTGTGGCCGCTGAGGTACCTCCCCATGATGAGGCAGGTCATCTCGCCTACAGCGATGACGCCGGGGAAGAGGTGGTCCTGTGTGGCCAGCGTCCTGAGCAGGGGCGCGAGGCCTGCTTTGGCATACGGGTTGATCGGGCTGTAGCCGTAGCCGATACAGGGTGCGTACCAGCAGTCCGGGTCGTACAGGTTCTCTTCTTTGTATCGCCCGTGGGCGTGCACGTTGTGGCGCCCGACCGCTTCGAGATCGAAGCCGCCGATCTGCGTCACGTCGTCGGGCGTGACGTAGAGGTGGAAGAACGGAAAGTCGGCGTTGACGAAGGGCTTGCCCTGTTCCGTCATTGCCTGTGCCCAGGCGTCGAACGCGAAACGTACGATGACGCGCTTGTTTGCGTCTTCGTCGAGCCATGAATGCCCGCGCTTGTATTGGCGTAAGGCACTGCCCTTGCCGCCGGCGGGGTCGGCGTGCCAGCTATCTGTGCGCAGTGACCAGGGGATTCCCCGCCCACGCTCCGGATCGCCGTGGATGAGGCGGTTGATCTCGTCTTCCACCAGGCTAATTGCCTGCGGGTCCTTTTGTGGCTCTTTTTGGATCCGCTTCCATCGCATGAGGCTGTTTTTGAGCGTCTGATCCATGTTCGGGCTCCCTCCGGTGGGAGAGTGGCCGAATAAGTCCTATCTGTCAAGGGTCCCATCCGCCCATCCTTGACAAATCCGGGAAAATGCGTAAGATGCCGCGCAGTCCTTTCTCGCTGGAGAGGACCCAAAGAAAGGGAGGTCGCCATGAGCGGTGACACGGAAAAAGGTAAGAAAGACAACGGAGGGACCGGTTTGTTCGCCAGGGTGGCACGGCACTTCTACGTTCCCCCTGTAGACGAGGAGTCGAAGGGTCCCGATGCTCCGCACGACCACGACCATGGCCACGTGCATTCGCCCACCACGCCTCCCGGCCGCCAGGCAACGCCCGCCCGGGGAGCTCCGCCTGCCGCCCCGCTCTCGCTCGCACCGGTCGCGCCCGTGACGGTTTCCCCGGAGCGGTTGGCCGAGTTGCGCGCCGGTATCCTGGCCTCGATCGGTCTCGAGGGTCTCAAGGCCCTGACTCGGGTCCGCGCGATTTACGTCACCCGTTTGCTGCAGCGCATCCCCGATCGGAACGAGCGCCTCAAGGCGGCCATCGAAGGGCTTGAGCTGACCGGTGAAGTCTACCTTCCTGCCCAGATCGCGCAGGATGCCCAAAACGCCCTGCGCAACCTGGCCGGCGGCCGTGACGTGGCCCTTCGCGACTTCGAACGACAGCGCCAAGGCCTCGGGGCGGAACGCCAGCGGATCGAGACCAAGCTGAAAGCGGAGATCGCCGAACGCGAACGCCAGATCCGTGTGCTCCAGGAAGCGCTCCAAGGTGACCAGGAGAAGCTCGCGCTCCTCGACAGCGCGCAGGCAGAACGTGACGCGCAGATCGCTGCCGAGGCGACGGCCTTCCAAGCCATCATTTCCGAAGAGGAGCAGATGCTCACCGCCACGATCGATGCGGCTCGGTCCCTCGACCCGGCCGCGCTTCCGAAAGGAACGAGACAATGAACAGTAGCGTGCCTGATTTCGTCAAGAAGCGAGAGAACGTCGGGTTCGCGGTGTTCGCCGTCCTGGCCCTCGCTCTCGGCCTCTGGGGTCTCAACGCCCTGTTGCCGGTGGCGATCGCCTTCTTCATCCTGCTCCAGTCGGCCCTCGTCAAGGCCCTCATCCTGGGGGCGACGGCGGCGGTCGGCGGACTCATCCTCCTCAACCTCAAGAGCCTCTACCTGCTGTCGCGCGTGCTCTCGCGCCGGTTCACGGGGCTGATCATCGCGGTCGCGCCCGTGGACGTCATGCGTGAGCTGCTCAAGGACGCTGAAGCCAAGATGGCCGACTTGGAAGCGCAGCTCGTCAAGGTCGTCGCGGTGCGGACCACGCTCGATCAGCAGGTCGGTCGCCTCGAACAGGAGGAGAGGGTGGTCGTGGAGCAGGTCACCGCCCTGGCCCAGTCGGCCAAGAGTGGTGATCCCGCTTACGCGCGCCGGGCAACGACCCTGGGACAGCGTCTCGAGACCGTGCGTACGTCTCTCCGTAGCCGTCGGCAGCAGCTCGAGCAGATGCGTCGCCTCGAAGGGGCGCTCAAGGACGCCAAGGAGATCTGCCAGTTGTATGTCGAGAAGAAGCGCTCGGACATCGAGATGTACAAGCAAAACTGGGACGCGGCTCAGGCGACGCGCAGCGCCGTCCAGGGCGCGCGCTCGGTGCTCGGTGACATCGGCGACGGCGAGGAGCAGTGGGACGCCGCGACCGGTTTCATCGACGACCAGTACGCCTTGGCGCTCGCCGAGGTGGACGTGCTCATGAACGACCTCAGCGGGGATCTCGTCAAGCGCGACATCTCCAACATGGCCGCGATCGAGCGCGTCGAAGAGGTGCGCCGCGGCCTCACCGGTGTTCGGGTGGACGCCACGGCCGCCCCGCAGACGCCTGAGGCCGCCAGCCTCGAAGCGCTCCTCGCCAGGCAGTCTGCCCGGCCGGAGGAGCGGGGCAACGGCTAAGCGATCGCCCGTCTCCTCCGGGTTTTCTCCAACGGATACAGAAGAAAGGAAGAAGGCATCATGAAAAGAATGCACGGAATTCAGCCCCTTGGCGTGGCGGTGATCCTCGTCGTCCTCGCGAGCCTTACGGTCCTCATCGCCTGGAAGGCGGGCCTGCTCGATACGCGTACGCGTGCCTCGAGCCAGGTCGCTCCTGTCGCCCTGCCCGTTCTGCGTGCCGGTGATGCGGGGGTCGGGTCCGTCAACACGGCCCGCTACCAGGTCGTGATCCCGCAGAACCAGGTTGTTCCCGAGACCGCGGGGCAACCCGTACGGATGCTCGTGTTCGCCTGGAACGCGCAGATGGGGATGATGTTCGCCAATGGTGGCCCCGTCACGACGGCGGGCTCGCTCATGGCGGATCACGGGGTGCGGCTCACCCTCGCGCGCCAGGACGATACCAGCGTGATGCAGCGCGAGCTCATCAGCTGCGCCCAGGAGCTCAAGAATGGGGCCCCCGACTGCCGCGGAGGCGCGCACTTCGTCGCCATCATGGGCGACGGTGGGGCGATGTTCCTGCGCGGCCTCAACGAGCAGCTGCGCCGGTTTGGCCCGGAGATGACCGCCGAGGTCGTCGCCTCGGCCGGGTTCTCGCGCGGCGAGGACAAGCTCATGGGCCCGCCCGCCTGGCGTGCCAACCCGCAGGCGGCGCGCGGTGGCACCATCGCTGGGGTGCTCAAGGACGGTGACTGGAACATCGCCATGGCGTGGGCCCACGACAACGGGCTCTGCAACAACGCCGACGCGACGACCTACGACCCGAACTGCCTCAACTGGGTCGGGACCGCGAGCTACCTCGAGCCGGTCGAGAAGTACAACCAGGGCGCCTGTGAGACGCGCCCCGTCGTACGCGACGGCCGCCGCACGAGCGAGACCCATCGCACGTGTGTGGATGCGGTCGTCACCTGGACGCCCGGCGACGTCAACGTCGTGAACGGGCGCGGCGGCCTGGTCTCGATCCTGTCGACCCGGGAGAACGCGGGGCAGATGCCCAATGCGATCATCGGGATCCGGCACTGGAACCGCGCCCACCGGGCGGCGCTCGTCGGCCTCATCAGCGCCATCGGTCTGGGTGGGCAGGCGGTCAACACCGACCCGCGCGCCCTGGCCGTCGGTTCGCAGGTCTCGCAAGCGGTCTACCGCGACGAGACGGCCAACGCCGGTTACTGGCGCCGCTACTTCCAGGGCGAGACGCAGATCGACCGCGTCACCGGCCAGGAGGTGTTCCTGGGTGGTTCCAAGGCCAACACGCTCGGCGACATGCTCGAGGTGTTCGGCCTCAACCCCGGGGCGCCCAACACCATGGCCGCGACGTACACCACGTTCGGCAACGTGGTGCGTCAGCAGTACCCGGGCGACCTTCCGAGCTTCGACCCCTTCGAGGCGGTCTCGGACCTGAGCTACATGCGCGCGGCCGCCGAAGCCGTCGAGCAGCGGTACGGCCACGTTGCCGCGAGCGAGGTCCAGCGCGCGGCCTTCGATCCCAGCCAGGCCGCGGCGGCCCCGCTCGTCGGCAACCGCAGTTGGAACATCGCCTTCGCCACCGGGTCGGCGGACCTCACGCCCGCGGCGATCCCCATCCTCGAGGAGCTGGTGCAGGGGCTCGAGGTCGCGTCCAACACGTTCGTCGAGGTCAACGGCCACACCGACAATGTCGGCGACCCGGCCGCGAACCAGGCGCTCTCCGAGCGTCGTGCCCGGGCGGTCGAGACCTGGCTGCGAGCCCGCGCGCCGAACGCCTTCCCGGAAGGGCGCGTGACGGTGCACGGATACGGCCAGACGCAGCCCGTGGCCCCGACGGCCAACCAGGCCGATCCGGCCGTCCGCGCCCAGAACCGGCGCGTCCAGATCATCACGCGCGCCAACAGCGCGTCCTGACGGTCACCTGGCCCGGCACATCACGTGCCGGGCCTCTTTCATAAGATGCCTAGTCGCTAGGCGTCTTATCTGAGAGTCCATGCAAAGGAGGATCATATGAAGGTGTTCACCCCGTTTGCCAAGATCAGCGCGGTGACCCGTGTCTGGCTGGCGTTCGCTACGGCAGGGGGGCTCTACGCCTTCTGGCTGGTGCTCGTCCGGCACAACGCCATCATTCCCACGCCGTTCGAGGTTGGGGAGGCGCTCGTCCGGCTCCTGCGCCAGAGTCTGCTCGTCCGTCTGTGGGAGAGCTATGTGCTCAATCTCGAGGCGTTGGTCTTGTCGACGGCGCTCTCGTTTGGGCTCGCGTATCTCACGGTCATTCCCGCCGTTCGATGGTTCGTGCGTGCCCTGACCAAGCTCCGTTTCCTCGGCTTCACCGGGATCGCGTTCCTCTTCGGGATGTACGCCGAAGATCGGCTGCTCCAGGTCTGGATGCTCGTGTTCGGGATCTCGACCTTCTTTCTCACCGCGATGGTGAGCGTGGTCGCGTCGGTGCCGGAGTCCCAGCTCGATTATGCCCGTACCCTGCGCCTCGGTCCCTGGCGCACGACCTACGAGATCGTCATCCGTGGGACCCTCGACCAGGCGCTCGATAGCCTGCGGCAGAACGCCGCGATGGGCTGGGTCATGCTGACGATGGTCGAAGGCCTGGTCCGGTCGCGAGGGGGTGTAGGCGTGCTGCTCATCGACCTCAACCGCAAGCTCGACCTGGCGGCGATCTTCGCCGTCCAGATCCTCATCATCCTCGTCGGGATGGGGCAGGACTGGCTGCTCGGGCGCGTGCGTCTCGGGCTCTGTCCCCATGTCGCGATCCGCAAGGAGGGCTGAACGATGCATCAGGGGATCCATTACGAGAGTGTCCTGTTCACGCTCGATCATATTCACGTGGCCTACGGTGAGCGTATCGTCTTGCGCGATGTGCAGGCGCAGATCCGCGACCTGATCCGGCCGGGTCATGTGCAGGGACAGGTCGTCGGGCTGCTCGGCCCTTCCGGTGTCGGCAAGAGTACGCTCTTCCGTGTCATGGCGGGGTTGCAAGCACCGACGTCTGGCCGGGCCTTGGCTGGGACGAAGCAGTTGCCGGTCGAGCCCGGGATGGTGGGGGTCGTCAGCCAGACCTACCCGCTCCTCGAACATCGTCGCGTCGGTGAGAATCTCCTCATTGCCGCTCGTCGCCGGGGGTATGACCGCAAACGTGCGACGGATGAGGCTCAGTCGCTCCTCGCGCGCTTCGGCCTCGCTGACCGGTGGGATGACTGGCCCGCCAGCCTCTCGGGTGGGCAGAAGCAGCGCGTGGCCATCGCGCAACAGGTGCTGTGCTCCGAGTCGATCCTCCTCATGGACGAGCCCTTCTCTGGCCTCGACCCCCTCGCGAAGGATGCGGCCTGCGACCTCATCGCCGACATCGCCTCGCTTGATGAGCAATTCACCCTCGTGATCGTCACGCACGACATCGCCTCCGCCGTGCGTGTCTCCGACCAGCTTCTCTTGCTCGGTCGTGACCGTGACGAGCAGGGGAACGTCATTCCAGGTGCGCGGATCCAGCACGACCTCAATCTCGTGGAACGCGGCCTGCCCTGGCAGCCGGACGTCGAGCGCCTGCCCGCCTTCGCCGCGACCGTTCAGGAAGTGCATATGCTCTTTCGTCGCCTCTGATCCTCCCGTGCGGAGGATTTTTCATGCGCGGATAACGGTTGGGACGTCTCCCGACCGCGTGCGTGCGCCTTGACAAGGGGCGCTTTTCGCCCTACGTTCTTCCCGAGAGGTGAGGCATGTTCTGTCCCGAATGTAAGACGGGTTCGCTGCGGGTGTTCAAGATGGTCGCGTACGGCGGTGGGCACCATCCGCTCGTCTGCGATGCCTGCCGGAGCTGGTTCAAGGTCAAGCCGGGTTCGACGGTCCCCGCATTCGACATGCGGGCCCCGTCTGCGGACGAGATCGTGAAGGATGAGCGGATCAGCGCACGGATCGGCCAGCTGATCGCCGCGCGTTCCCCCGAAGAATTCAAGACGTTCTTCCAAGGCCTTCCGCTCCTGCCCGATCCCACCCCCGCGGCGTAGTCGCTCCCGGATTTTCCGGGCTTTTTCTTTTTGTCGCTAACGGTCGGATGGCATCCCTTCACGGTTGACAAAAACGCAAAAACCCGCCATGCTCGAGCGGACAAGGAGGAACGGATGTCTGTACAGATTTCTGCTCAAGAAAAAGACCTGATCAAGCGCTTCGAGGACGCGCGTCACGTGGAAGGTGAGGTGGACACGATCTTCCGGTCGCTGGCCGAGCGGGCGTTTCTCTGGGGAAATCGACGTCTGCGCGAGAACATGGAGCCTGAAGCCAGGCGCGAGCTGCGTGCTCTTTGGCGCGAGCTGCGTCGGATGGCTGATCATCTGTGCGAGGAGTTCGATCCGTCGGATAACCCGTTCCTTGCGATCATTGGAGCGCGTTTCATCGGCCAGGTCGACCTGATCTTGCCGGCGATCCAGTTCCTCCATGGTCCGGAGGTCTGCGAGCTCATCGAAGAGCACGAGGAGCTGCTCGGGGCGCTCGTGAAGGAGCCGAGGTCGGCCTCGACCTTGTCTCTGCTCATCGGCCTTTCTCCGGAGACGGTCGATGCGGCGCTCGAGGTCCTGATGGACGCCAAGCTCCTGCAGCCGGTGCCCTGGTCCGTGGTCGATCCGCCGTACGAGTTGACGCCCTCAGGTCGGGAGGCGTTCGAAGACCTGTCCGATCTCTGATCGTCTTTCGCGGGACGATCTTTTTTTGTGCAAAAAGAAAAACGACCCGGGGGTCGTGTCAGGTGTCTTGGCCCGGATGACTCTTGCCAATGGTGAACTTGGCGATGCAGGGCTCGCACGCGTAGCCGCCCTGGACGGTCTTCGTCGTCCTGTCATTCGCCTTGAAGGACGAGGTCTCCATCTCTTCCAGGCGCCGCACCCGCGCCGCCGCCTCGCGGCCGAAGACCCAGTGCTCGAACCCTTTCGCTCCGCACAGGGAGCAGCTCGGGCCGATGTCCACGGCCCAGTCGCTGAACCCGTTGCGCACGGCCCACGCCTCGTCGAGCGCCTGCGGCGGCGAGAGGTTGCCGCAGATGGTCGCAAGGGGGGTGTCGGGGAACTGCCGGATGGTACGCGTGACGACCTCGCCGAAGCGGGTCCGCTGGCGCTCGTCGAGCGCTTCGGCGGTGATTCGAATGCTGAAGGCGTCGAACGCCGATTCGGCGAGCGGGATCCCTTCGGCGTGGAGGCCGGTCACGAGGGCATTGCCGATGCGTCTGTAGAGGGCTTCGCGCGCTCGAAACGCGGGTTCATCGATGAATCGCTCGCGGAGCTTCGTGTAGGCCAGGCCTGGGAGGGTGATGGGCGCCCCGAGGACCCGGCTGAGGAACCCGTCTCCGGAGCGGTCCTCCTCCCGCTCGAAGACGAGGTAGTAGATCCCCCCGATCGCCATGCAGGTGACGCTGTACGGGAGGATGACGTAGCCCGCCATGAGGCCGAGGTTGAAGAGTCTCCTGCGCGTCCGATCGTTCATCTTGTCGCTTCCTTTCACGGAACGGTCACACGCGCATCACGTTAGCAGGTTCACTCGTCTTGTCAATCCTAGTCCTTCTCGCGTGCCTCCGGTGTCGCGCGACGCTTTTCTGAATGTCCGGCCTCGCCCATGCCTGGGGCCTGAGCTAGGACCCATCCGCGTTGACGCAGGCATCCAACCAGACCGATTCGGTGGATCCTTCAGCGGTGTCAGTGAGCCCTCCCGCTTTCTCTGCTTGACAGCGCATGCGTATCCCCATGTTCTCCGGCGGGATCGTTTCCCGGTTCTTGATAAGCAGACGCGTCGAGGCCATCGGGAACGGGTTCTCTTTTAGGATGATGAGATGCTCGCCCCATTCCTCGATGCGTCCCTCGATCGTGGAGGGACCGATCTGGGGCAGTTGGGAGCGGTAGAGCGTGATGCCAAGCCAAACGATGCCAAGGCCGCACGCGACGGAAAGGCTGATCAGGATTTTTAGGGCCGTGTCGAGGCGGCGGTCATCGGATGGGGTCATAGGTCTTTAGCATAGGTCGTTTTGAGAAGATGGCAAGGGGAGGGATTTTTTCGGACCGCTCAGGAGAGAGGGCCTGTCATAGAAAAGACGCATTGTCTAAGCGCGCGCACGAATAAAAAAGAGAGGCCGTTCACGATGGGTTCGGGATGGCCTCTTCAGCGCATCTTGTTGGCCGGATCGTAGTCCGGGAAATAGACGACCTCGGCGGCCGCAGCTCTGCTGATGCGGATGCTCATTCGTTCCACCTCGCCCACGCCCCGGCCGTCCACGTAGCCCTTCATCGGCCGACGGCCCGTTTCCAGACCCTGGAACGAGATCTTGGCGGTTGGGGGGAAGTTCTCCGAGCGGTAGTGGTTGGGGGTGCTGTGCCGGTTGAAGCCGCCGACCGCGAAGGTCAGGAGCCCGTCCGGGTTCTGGTCGAACGGGATGCCTGTCGCGTATAGCGAGTCCGCGTAGCCGGTCGTACCTACGGGGGTGGCCACGAGCGCGACGTCCGCGAGCAGTCGGCCGTAGAGCTCTCGTTCGTTCACGTGCACGGCGATCGAGATCATGCTCTCCGGGGCCCGCACCCAAGCGTCCTGGTAGGCGTAGGCCTCGCGCGTCTCCCCAAGCGTGTTCTCGTAGGACACGTGCAGCATGGGGAGGCGGTAGGCCTTGAGCGGTCCCTGGAGGAGTGCCTTGATGTTCGCGCCTTCGGGCACCTCGTTCAGGTGGAAGCCTAGGTGCCCGGTGTTGACCCCGAAGAACGGGACGCGCAGGCGCCAGTGTTCGCGGATGGCCCGCATCATGGTGCCGTCGCCACCGAAGACGAGGATGCAGGTCGGGCGGTCGACGTCGGAGGCGGGTTCACTGAGGGCTTCACCCGAGATCGGGTAGCCGAGCTGCTGCACGAAGGCTCGTGCCCGGCTGCTCACGTACTTCTCGTCCCCGAGGTAGATCACGGGTCGGGTCAGGTCGAGCTGCAGCGGGACCGGGTTCTGCGGGTGCGCGTTGCGGTAGAGCTGGTGGCGCTCGATGTACGCCGCGACATGCCGGTCCACGTGGTCGGTGACGTCGCAGTCCATCAGCAACCGTGTCCGGTCGTGCCGGCTGCTGCCGTGCCAGTGCGCCTCGCCGGTGTCCGTGATCGCGATCCTGCGCGGCGGCAGGTCGTCCGGGTCGTACGCGCCGCGCACGATGACGATGAAGCGCAGCTGCTTCCAGAGCTCCGGGCCCTGCTGCCAGGTCGTCTGGATCTTGGAGGTGCCGTCCTTGCCGCCCTGGATGTCCGTGGTGTCGACCACGTGCCAGACCTCGTCGCCGTTGGCGCCGTACTGCGCCTCGAGCTCGTGGGTCCGCGTGAACTCAGGCCGCTCCAGGTCGTCGAGGACCACTCGGCAACGGGGCATGAGCCCGAAGGCCAGGTCGGCCATGGCGGCGCGGTGGATCGGCGAGGTCCGATTCTTCTTGTGGTCGTCGGTCCGGGGTCCGCAGGGGATCACGAGGACCTCTCGGAAGAATGGGTCCCCGGTGTTCGGATTCTTGAGGTCGAGGAGGGCCCGTACGTACTGCTGGTGGTGCAGCCCGGGCGGGCTGAAGAGCTTGCCATAGAGAGCGATGCGATTGGGCATGGTCCGGACTCCATTTTTTGAAGAGGGAAAGGGCGTTCGAATAGTGGCTCAGCATAGCGGGTCTCGTGGTTCTTGTCAAGAAGAGAGGGGTTAATTTTTGCGATAAACAGCAGTTTTTCACCATTTTTAGGATGTGTGGGTACCTCCTTGTTTTTCTCTCTGCATGCGCTAAGATGCGCGAGTCCGTTCGTATTCACCCGTTCGATGGGAGGTGTGTGTCATGATGACGCACAAGCGGTTTCTCCTTTTTCAGCTCAATCTAGATCGCTTTCGCTCGCCGTTCGGCAACGATCCTGATGACGGGGGGACCTGTCGAGCCCAGGATCCGGAGCCTGATGACGCCTATGCGGGCCTGGACCGCCAGATCGAGGAGCTGTCGAAACCGGGCGATCCGCCCGCTCCTTCGCCCCTGTTCGAGCCCGTTCCACCGTCCCATCCTGATCTCTGGAAGAATACCCGCTGGCTCAACGCGAACGCACACCGCCTGACCTTCCGTGGCCAGCCGGTATTGGAGGCCTGGGTGGTGATCCATGGGGAGGCGGTCGAGTCGTGCCACGAGACGCGCGCGCTTGCGCATGGCCATGTAAAAACGCAGGGCTGGCAGGGGGTCGCGATCATCTGGAGGGTGACCCAGACGTTGATTGGCTAAGGCGGTTGGGCGAATCGCTTCACCAGCCGCATCCCTATTCCGAGTTAACAGACTCGGTTTTTTTATGGATGATCGATGCTTGGTCACATACTACCTTGCATAGCATAGTACTATCTGCTACGCTCCCCTCAGTCCTCCTATGTCCCCCCATCCACCGCTCAACCTCGCCAACATCAACGCGCAGATGCGCAAAGGCCTCTTAGAGTTCGCCCTCCTGCTCATCCTGTCGCGCGGGCAGGCGTATACAAATGACCTCCTCGAGGAATTGCGGGCCGCGGGGCTCCTCGTCGTCGAGGGGACCGTGTACCCGTTGCTCATGCGCCTGAAGACGGCCGGTTGCCTCACGTACGACTGGATTGAAAGCAAGAACGGGCCGCCTCGCAAATACTACGCCCTCACCCCCGCCGGTCGGACGTTGCTCGCCGAACTGACCCAGACCTGGAACCGCCTCGACGCCTCAATGACCACGCTTACCAAGAAATTTATCCCTACCGTATGAAAAAGACCCTTTCGTTAAGCTTGGGCGGCCGCGTGTTCGCCGTCGAGGAGGATGCCTATGCCCGCCTGTCGGCCTATTTGACCGCCTTGAAGGACCGGTTCCGCGGCGAGCCCGCCGTCGATGAGCTGATGCAGGACATTGAGGCGAGCCTCGCCGAGAAGTGCGCCCAACGGATCCAGCCGTATAAGGAGGCGCTGACGTTGGCGGACGTCGAGGAGGTGATCGCCGTTCTCGGGGATGTCGATGAGATCGCGGACGAGGAACGTTCCGAAGCGGAACCAGCCCCCGAAGCCGAAGGGCCTTCTGTGCCAAAGCGTCTGTACCGTGATGCGGAAGACGTGGCGGTTGCCGGGGTTTCTGCGGGGTTGGCGGCCTATTTGGACGTCGATCCGCTCTACGTTCGCCTTGGCTTTATCGTCCTGACCCTTCTGAACGGGATCGGCTTCGTGTTGTACGGGATCCTCTGGCTGGTCGTACCGCGCGCCGTGACGCCCGTCCAGAAATTGGAGATGCGCGGTCGGCCGACCAGCGTGAACGCGTTGCAGGAGCGCCTGCGTGAGAAGGCTTCCGAGCTCTCTCAAGAGGGGAAGTCCGCCTGGAAGCGTCTTGAGGCGCCGACGTCGCCGCTGCGCCGCCTATTGTCCCTCCCGGTGCGCCTCGTGGCGATGGTGTTCGGCTTCTGCAAGCGGATCGTGTTAGCGATCGGGCCGATCCTGCGCGTCCTCGTCGGGGCGGCGCTCGCCCTGTTTGCGACCTTGGGGATCGCGGGCGTGACGATGCTTGCGGCACTCCTCGCCTTCCGGGCACGTTCGCCGTATCTCGTTTCGGACGTTCCGCTCGCGGAGCTGTCGCAGAATCCCTCGTATTATGTGGGTATCGGCACCTTCTTTCTCTTGTGCGCCGTGCCGTTATTCTTCGTAGCCCTGCTCGGCGCGACGATCATCCGTCGCAAGAGCGCCTTTCGGACGGCGGTCGTGGCTTCGCTCGCCGCGCTCTGGATCGTGGCCGCGGCAACGGGCGCGGTCGTGGCCGCTGAATTGATCCCCTGGGCCCAGGAACGGGCCCAGCAACGGCAGACCCAGGAGCTGACGACGCGGACGTATACTCCCGGAATGGTTGAGGGGCTCGTCGCATCTGGTCGCATCCGGTTGAGCGTCGTTCAGGGGGAGGTCCCTTCGTTGGTCCTGCGAGGTCGGGCCAGCGATCTGGAGGCACTTACGACCGAAGAGGCGAACGGGGTCTTGGCGATCGACCAGCGTCCGCACGTGTCTCGGTTCTGCATCTTTTGCGAAGCGCGGCCGATCGAGGGCGTGCTCACGCTTCCTGTGCTGAATGCGGTCCAGGCCGGTGATCGGACCCAGGTGACGGTGCGGGGATTCGCTGGGGACATCCGCCTGACCGTGAAGGACGTCGCGCGTCTCGAGATGGAGCTGCGCGGCCAGAGCGCGACGGCGACGGTTTCCGACGTCGCCCGCCTGTCCCTGACCGGTTCCAGCGCGCGCCTGGCCGTTGAGGCGCAAGACGCTTCACGCACGGAAGCCGACGTGAACGTCTCCGGGACCGTGACGGTTCGCCAAAAGGACGTTGCCCGCGTGACCTTAAACGGGACGGCCGCCGAGCTCCGAGCCAGCTTGCAGGACGCGACGCGGTTGGAGGCGGCGGGCCTCGCGGCGGATCTCGTCGCGGTCAGCGCAACGGATGTGGGACGCGCCGAAGTGTCCCCACGTCGAGATTTCATGGCGACGAGCACGGACGCGAGCCGGATCCTCCACGGGGACCTCGCTCCGACCGCGGCCCATCGGGACGACCAGGGGCGGATCGAGCGGCGGGAGGCGGAATAGCCCCTCGCCTCTGAAAAACCACGTCCAGCTCAGCGCTGCGCGTGGTTTTTTCGGCCTTGTCCCGGGCCTTCCCGCATGTCACCATATGGGCCTATGAAAACCACGTACCAAGGCGGGTGCCACTGCGGAAAGGTTCGCTTCGAGGCGGAGATCGACCTCACCAAGCCGGCGCTCATGTGCAACTGCTCGATCTGTTCGAAGCGGGGGTACGTGCTGTCGTTCGTGTCCGGGGCGGATTTCAAGCTGTTGTCCGGCGAGGAGGCGCTCACGGACTACCTGTTCAACAAGAAGACCATTCACCATCTCTTCTGCTCGACGTGTGGGGTCGGCGCCTTCGGCCGTGGGGTCGGGCCGGACGGGGCGGAATCGATCGCGATCAACGTGCGCTGCTTGGATGACGTGGATGCCGCTGCCGTGCCCTTCACCGCCTTTGATGGGAAAAGCCGCTAAGATAAGAGAAAAACGAAAAACGTCCCGCGGCCCGCGGGGCGTTTTTTGTGGCTCAGGCCGTTTCCGGAAAGAGTTCCGTCGTTGGCTGGCCGGTCGGCTCGTCGATGAGGAAGAGGACGGTCTGGATGAGGGGATGGGCCATGAACAGGGTTTGCAGGAAGCCGGGATGCAGGGTGTTGGCGATCGCGCCCAGCAGCATTCCTTGGTGGTGGCTCATGTACGTGCCGATCGGTTGGCCTTCCGCTTCCGTCGTGTAGTCGAGGGCCTCGAGGAAGCCGTAGCGACCGTAGGCCTTCTCGGACAGGCGGGCCAAGTCGTGGAGGGCGGCCGCCGGGCTGACGGCGAGGGCGAGCGCGACGGCGTAGGGGGCGATCACCGGTCTTCCGTCGGCATGGGGCGACAAGGCGAGGCCGGGAACCCCGAAGGCCTTGTAGCCGTAGTCGCCGGAGGGGTTGAATACGCCGTAGCCCGACTCCGAGAGCGCCCCGCAGAACCCGAGTCCCCTGAGGTAGGCGCGATGGTTCGCGTAGGCGTGACGCATCCCGGTGCCCATGAGGGAATCTGCGGGTTCGGCGAGGAAGAGCGTCGGCATCAAGTATTCGAAGAGCGTGCCCGACCACGAGAGCACGGCGGAACCGCCATGCGGTTGGCGCTTGATGAGGCGCGAGAGCAGGCTCCAGGCGCGCAACGGCACGTCCCCCTTGGCGATGGCGAGCAGGACGGAGAGGCGCGATTCGGAAGCGAGGGTCTGGTAGAACGAGGGGCTGAGCGTCTCCGTCGCGGGATCGAGGCTGACGGCGAGGAGCGATTTCTTGCGTGAGGTGAGGGCGGCAAAATCGATCCCGTGGATGAGGGTTTCGACCCGCGTCCAGAGCGCCGGTTCAGAAGCGGATTCGACGTGCGGCGGTTCTTCCAGGAGCCACGACGACACGGCCATGAGGCAGGCGAGGAGGTTTCCCAGGTCGACGCTCGACACGAGGCGGTCCGCTTCCGGTTCGCCGGTCTGTACCGAGTACCAGTTATAGAACAGCGAACCGTGGCGCGGGAGGCGTTCGAGGGTCGTGACCGTGTCCGTGAGGCGCCGGTGCGCTTCGGTGGGCGTGATGGTCCCGAGTTTGGCGGCGGACAGGATCGAGATCAGGTAGAACCCGATGTTGCTGATCGAGGTATATGGCGTGGTTTTTTGGTTCGGGAAGACTTGCAGGTGGTCCGGCGGGAGGAAGCCCGTCTCGCGCGTCACGATATCGGTAAAATATGCCCACGTTCGCTTGGCCGTATCCCGAAGGAACGCGTGTTGCGCGGCGCTGGGCCGGTAGGGCGTCCGCTTCTTGGCGAGGAGGGAGAGGGCGAGCGGAACGCCTAGGAAGAATAGCGTGCCTCCACCCGCGAACCAGGCGTTTGACCCGTTCGTAAACAGAGTCATGCCGCTGATGAGGATCAATAGCACGCCGGGGACGAGCGCGTAGCGCCGCTGCCAGGCCGAAGCCTGTTCGGCGTTCGCGGCCGTGTTCCATTCGAGGAGGCGGCGGTGGGTGACGAGCTGGCGATAGAGGGAACGGATGATCGCGTCGATGGCGGTCCCCACGGCATACGGGAAAAACACGAACTCCATGCCGATCCGGCGCGTCGTGCGCCAGAGCTCTTCGCCGAACGCTTGCACGTGCCCAAGCAGCTCCGTGCGTTCAGAGGTGAACAGCGAGCGGAGCAGATACAGGCTTTGGAAGCCGAAACTGATCGCTCCCGCGCCGGCGAACAGGGCGACGAGACCGGCCGCGAGAAATGCGAGCGGCGTGCCGACGGCGAAGGCGATCAAGAGGCTCGCGAGCACCGCCGCGCCCGTCACGCTGTCCGCCAGGTTATCGAGGATCTTGAAACGTCCGAGGGCGTTCAGGGGGTTCCGTTGCCAGGTCCCGTCGACGCGTTTCGCCCAGCCGAAGAGCCAGGGGGCCGTCTGCCAGTCGCCGCGGATCCAGCGGTGCGTCCGGGTGAGGTAGCCGTTGAGGCTGGTCGGGAAGGCGTCGTAGAGCGCGACCGTGCTGACGTAGGTCGTGCCCGTGAGGCTGCCTTCGAGCAGGTCGTGGCTCAGGACCTGGTTTTCGGGAAAGAAGGTGTCCAGGGCCGCGAGGAAGCCGTCGATGTGGATGCTCCCTTTTCCGCCGAAATTCCCTTGGCTGAAGAGGTCCTGGTACAGGTCGGCCGCTTGGGACGCGTAGCTACCTTGGGAGGGGCCTTCGCCGAAGATCTTCGGGAGGAGGTTCAGGCGGTCGCGGAACCAGGGGCGCATGCGCGGCTGCAGGAACGTCGAGCCGTGGCGGCGGCCGGCGATGAGGGCCTCGAGCGTCGGGCGGCGCAGCGGATGGGCGTGGATCGCGAGCAGCTCGCGCACGAAGCCATGCGGCACATGGGCGTCCTCATCGACCGTGATCAGGAACTCCACGCGCTCGGTGAAGGCCGGAAAGAGCTCGCAGGCGCTCGTCGTCGCCTGGCCGCGCAGGATGCGCATGAATTCGAGTAATTTGCCCCGTTTCCGTTCCCAGCCCATGAAGACCCGTTCCTGCGGATTGAAGGGGCTCGCGCGCAGGAAAAGGAAGAAGGCGTCCGTCTCGCGGTAGCGTGCATTAAGGGCGGCGATGGCGGTTTTGGCGCGTTCGCGCAAGGCCCTGTCTGTCTCCGTTTGTGGGGATGCGGCGTCTGGCGTGTCGAGCAGCAGACCGAAGCGCACGTGCGCCCCGCGGTTGCCGAGATAGGCGACCTCCAGCTTGTAGAGCAGCCCTTCCAGGGAATTGGCTGTCAGGAACGCCGGGATGACGAACGCGCTCCCCAGCTCTTTCGGAAAGCCGGCCTTGAGGTCTAGGGTCGGCAAAAACGCGGCCGGGATGGCGGTGCCGACGAGCTCGTTCAGGAGCTGCTTTGACGTCCGCAGGCTGGGGAAGAGGGCGAGAAAGAAGAGGAGGAACGAGATGGGTTGCGGAAAGGCCCAGGCGACAAGCGTCGCGAAAAGGACCGTGAGGACGACGAGGGCCGGAAAGTAACTGGTGGCCAGAAGGTCGGTGAGGCCGTAAGGGAAGCGCGTGCGCGCGCTTGGGAATCCCGTGAGGAGCGTCTTGTGTCCTGCGTCGAGCAGCCAATAGCCGACATGGCGCTCGTGCGGCAGCTGGCCGGTGGCGGCATGGGCCAGGGCCCGTTCAATGAGATCGCGTTCCGGGATCCCGGAAGTCCGTGACAGGAAGCGCACCCGTTCGCGGTAGGCGATGCGGGTCGTGGGGGTCATCTGCGCGTAGACGCCGGCCGGATCACGGGCGAGCCGCTGGTCGGCGTCGCTTGCGCCGGAGGTCACGGCTTCCCAATCGATCTCGTCGAAGGCGCGTAGGGCCTTGATGGCGGCGGCAATATGGGAAAGGGGCGGCGCGGCGTCGGCACCCACCGAGGATTTGCGCGGCATCCGCTCAGCGAAGCCGACCTTGGCCGGAAACGAGGGGACTGGAGCCGGCGCGAAACGGCGGCCGTCCCGCGTCCAGAGGCGTTCCAGCAGGCGCCGGCCGTGCGTCCGCGCATTCTGGGGGTGCGTCGACAGGACGTCGCGGAGGAAGGCTTCCGCCTCGCGGAGCACTCGTCCCAGTAACAGCAGCCGGTTCAGGAAGGGGAGGCTTTGCGCCTCGTCCGTCGAGAGCGGATGGGTCGTCGTGAAGGTGACGAGGGCGTTGACGAGCGCCTCTTCGGAAAAGGCGCCCAACGAATCCCGCTGTACCTGATCGAGGGCCTGGAGGAGCGATGGGACGTGCGTTCCCTCGAGGTGCTCATGCAGGCCGCGGAGCTCGCTGCAGAGGGTGCGCACGTCCCCGCCCAGGAACACGCGGTTTTCCGTAAACCACGTGAGCGTCTCGAGATGGGCGGCGCTCAGGGCCGGCCGATCCAGGTGGGGGATCGTCTCATAAAAACGCGTCAGGCGTCGACGTAGGGTCTTCACGTAGGGGCGGATCGCCTCTTCGACGGCATCAGGCTGCGCCGAAACGGTCGCCAGAAGATCCGGGACGGTCCCCAGCTGGCGTACGTAGTCCTTGAGGACGAGGGAGAAAAACGGGAGGGAGAGGGGGGTCATACGGGTGGATGGTTCGCCTCGGAATGCATGTCGATACCAAACGAGAACGTCTTTTCCTGGCCGTCGCTCGCCAGGACAAGCGGCGTGATGCCGATATTGTCGTGCCAGTAGGCTTCCGACAGGCGGACCGGCCGGCCATAGCGTCTGGTCGCTTCCTGATCGAGGCCGTTGGCGCGTTGGGCGAAGACGGTGAGCGGATGCGCGGCGTCGGTGGTGAGCGTGAGGCTTAAGCTTGGCTTCCAGGCTCGAGCGATGGACATCGCGTCGAAGCCCTGCGCCTGCGAATCTACGTCGTAGAGCTGTCCGCTGAGGGCGCACGTGAGGCTGGCATGGGCCGCGTGGTCGGGAAGGAAGAACGTCGTCTGGACGGGGTCATGAAGGTCCCAAGGGACCGTCCGGCCGTCGAAGGAGAAGGCGACCGTCGCGACGTCTCCCGTGTCGCCACGCGTCCCGTCTTGGCGCGGCACGTCTTGGAGATGGTTGCTAGCAATCTTGAGGAGGCTGAGGTCGCCTAGGGCAAGGGCTTTCACCGTGTCTTCGAGCGAGAGGCGGTAGCTTCCCGCCCCGTCGATGCGTTTCCGTTCGGGGTCATACCGGAGGCGAAGGTCCGCGGCCCAGGTTCCGGCGGTGCCGCTCCTTCCTCGGCAGACGGGTCCGTCGGCGCAGAGGCGGATCCCGTTCTCGATCGGTTCGCAGCTACGGATCCGGGCTCCCCGCAAGAGGGCGCCCGGGAAAAACGCTTGCAGGTAGAGCGTCGTTCCCCATCCGTTGGGATCGCTTCCGGGATGGGTTCGAAGGGCAAAAATGCCGGCCGCATGGAGAACGGTCAGGGCGTGGTGCGTACCCACGAGGATCTCGAGGGCGCCCTTCTGCTTGCGGAGGGTCGCGAGCATAGTTCTGTGGTTTGGACCAAGACGTCTACCGTCTGCCCATTCGCGTTTCTTGTCAAGGATTTGGTCTAAGGCTAGCCCTTTTTTACGAGTAATGGGGGCGTGGGTGGTCGTCAGGCTGTTTCTGGATTTCGGTCCGGATGCCGGATTTGGAATTTCCGGTATACTGGGCCCATGTCTTCCGCCTCCGCCCGTACGGCCGCCCGGCTCGCACTGTTCCTGATCTATGCCTGGTTCGGGATGCTGAAGGTCGTCGGCGCGAGCCCGGCCGAGGGGTTGGTGACCATACGCTGGCAACGGTCCTGGCCTATCCTGAGGCCGCGAGCTTGGTCGCGCTGTTCGGCGCCTTCGAGGTCCTGATCGGGACAGCGTTCCTGCTCGTCGGGGCCCGGCCCTGGGTGACGCGGCTGTTCCTATTGCATATGGCCATGACGTTCTTGCCTTTGGTGGCGTTGCCTTCTGTCACTTGGTCCGGCGTGTTCATCCCGACCCTGATGGGGCAGTATATCCTTAAGAACCTCGCGCTGCTGGCCCTCGTGAAGGGGTTGGCGGAGGATGAGGGGTGAGCGCCTGTCCGGCTTCTTCCCTATGCCCAGCCGATCCGCCCTCCTCTCTCTTCTTGTGGCCGCTCTGGTTGGCGGCGGGTGCGTTTATGGTTCTGCGGATGCGCCCGTTTCGGTGACATCTGCCACCGCGTCGTCCACCGTTCCCGTCGAGGAGGCCCCTGTCGCCTATCGTGATCTTTTTCGGCGTGAGGCTGAGCCTGAATGGCGGACCGTCTCTTTCGGTGACGTTTCCCTTTCCGTCCCGTATTCGCCTAAGTGGCGCTTCGCGGACGTCGGTCTCTCCGTCTACGATGCCGACCAGCCGCTTGATTCCCGGGGCGCGATCCGCTTCGGTCGACCCTCCGATGCCGGGACATACGTCTCCCGTGAATACGACGTCTCCCGTCGGCGCCTGATCGGCCCGCGGCAAGCCGATGCCGTCGCGGTCGTGCTGGTGGAGATGGAATGCGTGGACGGCTATGTCGCACGGCGGGTTACGGTCGGTGGGATCCGGGGGGTCCAGTATCACGCGGGTGGCGCGAAGGGGTGCGCACTCGGGTTCGCGTTCCAGCGCGGTGACTATCTTTACTACGTCAATAAAATTCCTGACCTCGGCCAACCGACCCCCGAGATCGATGCGGAAATGGAACGCGTCATCAAGGGCATCCGCGCTTCGGGGGAGTGAGGGGCGCTTAGATGGATGAAAAAAACCGCTTAAAATAGCGGTTTTTTGGTAATACTAGGAGGCGATGGCCTCTTTCTGTTCCGACCGTTCCTCATATGCCCGTCCCAGGTCCTTCGCCGCCTTCGATCGCCGCGCGAACAGCGTCACCATGAGGCCGACCAATCCCGCGAGGATGAAGACGAGCGCGATGCCGCGCGCCTGGCCGGTGCCGAACCAGGAGCCGATCCACTGGGCACCCTTGCCGTTCGTCATGAACGGCACGAACACGAAGTGGGCGAGCGGGCCGATCAGGAAGGCCGTGACGGGCGTCGCCGCCGATTCGATGCTCTGGGCGAAGCCGAACACGCGCCCCTGCCGCTCGAACGGGATCACCTTCTGCACGATGGTGTGCTCGCTCGCCTCGATGGCCGGTCCGCAGAGCATCCAGATGTAGGTCCCGATGAACAGCAGTACGATCGACGGCTGGACGGTGAAGAAGATGCAGGTCGTCCAGGTGATGAGGTTGAGGCCGAACAGGGTCCGCACCGGATTCTTCCCGAGGCCGAATTTGGCCATCAGGATCCCGCTCAGGATGAAGCCCGTGCTCAGGACGCTCCACAGGGTCCCCCAAGCCTGCACGGACACGAGCGACAAGCCATACGAATCCATCAGGGCCATGAAGACGCCGCCTAGGAAGTTGTTGAAGGTCGTGAAGAAGATCAACGCCAAGAGCCCAGGGATCGCCTTGACTTGGCGCATCGTCCCCCGGAAATCAACCTTCTCGCGATGGCTGAGGCCCGTCGAGACGATCTTCGCTTCCGGGAGCTTGACGGTGAGGATGTGCAGGGCCGCCAAGGCGGTGCAGGCGAGCGTGACGATCAGCGCGACCCCCATGCCCCAATAGCCGATCGCCAAGCCGCTCAAGATCGACGTGCAGGCGAACGAGATCCCCGTCACCGTGCCCACCAGGCCGTTGGCCTTGGCCCGTTCCTCCTCCGCGAACAGCATGGTCACGCAGGTTGAGAGGGCGATCGTCCGTAGGCCGCCCGCGATCATGCCTAGCATCAGCGTCACGATAAACGCCCAGGTCGCGAAGGCGCCCGCGTCGACTGGCAGGCCGCGCAGGCGGAAGAAGTAGAGGGCGGCGGCGCCGGCATACGCGGCCAGCGACACGACGCTCGACCCGAACATGACCCATTTCTTCCGGTTGTGGTCGACGATCGCGCCGAAAAAGAGGGCGGTCACGGCGTTGCTCACGGCGAAGATCCCGGCGATGAGCGAGGTCGCGAGGATCGACCGCGTCTCCACGAACACCCAAAACGTCACGCAGAACCAGGCGAACGTATTCGTGAGGAGGGCGATGAAGGTGTTGCCGAGCAGGTGGCGGAACACGGTTTGGTGAGTTGGGGAGGACATAGAATGCCGCGTAACGTACCGCACTTCTGCCGGATGGTCAACGCTGGCCAGGCGACCCCGCGGCCAGCCTCTGCGCATTCGGTCAGGCCGCCCGGGTATGGTGGAGAAAAGCCGGCCCGCCGTGTATGCTCGGCGTATGGAGTGTTTTTCCCCAGCAGACCTCTCCGAAGCCGCGCGCGCCCTCACCTCGACGCTGGCGAAGTGCCAAAAAATCGAGCCGAAGCTTTCGCTTGGAACGTCTTCCCATACCCTGCTCGTGCGCCGCATGCGGGCCTTGCAGATCGGGTTGGCGCTCATTGAGCGCGAGCTCGGCGCGAGCGGCCGGACCTAATCCATGTCTCCTTCGGTTCATATGCCAGCCAAGAAAAAAATGACGATCAAGACGGTTGTGACGGCCGCTTCCGTGGAAGCGTTTTTACAGACGGTGCCAAGCGAGGAAAGGCGCGCGGATGCGGCGAAGCTCATTCGGCTCATGCGTCAGATCACCAAGTCCCCACCCAAGATGTGGGGTCCGAGCATCATCGGGTTTGACCGTTACCACTACGTATACGATACCGGGCGTGAAGGCGATATGTGCGCGCTTGGGTTCTCGCCGCGCAAAGATGCGCTCGCGATCTACCTCGTTGACGGGGTCTCAAAATATGCGGCGGACCTTGCCCGTCTCGGTAAGGCAACCCACGGAAAGGCGTGCTTATACGTAAAGCGCTTGGAAGATATTCGCTTGGACGTTCTCACGGCGATGCTTGAAAAGAGCTATCGCGCGACCAAGCAGGGCCATCGGTAGGCGCCTGGAGCGGCGGGCGTCTCCCCTTTGCGCTTGTCGCATGCTAGGATTCCGATATGAGCTATATTACTGGTATCGGCGGGTTCTTCTTTCGCTCGAAGGACCCCAAGGCCTTGAAGGACTGGTACGTCCAGGTGTTGGGCGTTAACATTCAGGACCATGTTTGGATTCAGGATGGTGGCCCGACGGTTTTCGAGCCATTTACCCAACAGACCGACTATTTCGCGGCCGACAAGCCATGGATGCTAAATTTCCGCGTTCGCGACCTCGCGGCAATGATCCGGGAACTTGAAGCAAAGGGGGTTCCGGTTGAGCAGCGCGCCGAATGGAACGCCATGCCAGAAGTGGGGACGTTCGCGCGCGTCCATGATCCGGAGGGAAATCCGATCGAGCTTTGGGAGCCGGCGAAGGGGTGAGCAAGGATCAGAAAACCGCCACTTGGGCGGTTTTCTTGTTGCTGGAGCCGTCACTTGCGTCCGAGTTATTACGTGCGGCGAAAAATGGAGGGATTTGTTACACGTTTCCTTGAGGGCTCGAAGCGCATTCCACCGTCCATTCGATGCCGAACTTGTCTCGAAACATGGCAAAGGATGATGCCCAAGGGCTCTCCGTCATGGGCATTTCAATCGTCCCACCTTCCGAAAGTCCGTTAAATAGGCGGTCGGCTTCTTCGCGGCTATCCGTGCTAATGGCGATTTTAGATCGGTTCTCGGCTTCGTTGACGCGGCCCATCACTTCTGGGACGTCGTTGGCGATGAGGAGATTATTGCCGATCGGCAAGGTGATGCGCATGATCTTATCGGCTTCGTGTTCCGCGACGGGGAATTCAGGGCCCGCGATGTCCTTGAAGCGCGTGATCTTGCCGAACTCGCCACCAAAGACGGATTTGTAGAAGGTAAAGGCCGCTTCGGCGTTGCCGTTGAAGTTGATATAGGGGTTGATGGTTGGCATATTTTTCGAGGGACTATACGAAGTTATCCGTTGCGCGTCAATGACAAAACCGCCCTTTCGGGCGGTGGGTGTCTTATGCGTCCGGGGTTTTTCTTGCGTTCATTTTTGCGCGTCGCAGTTGAACAGCTCAATCGAACGTTCAAGCGTGGTTCGTAATCCCGCTTCATCGATGAGCGTTATTTTGAAGCGGAGTTGTCCGTTTGCGCCGCGCAGATCGGTTTTGGCGAAGGAGGAGGTGTCGAGGCTGATCCCCAAGCGATTCCCTCCAAAAGAGAGGAGCTGGGCGTTGCGAGAAGCGGAGGCGGCCGTACCGTTCTCGAAGAACGTTTGATGCGTCACCTCGATCGTCCTTAGCCGATTGGTGCTGTTCGGTTCGAATTGGACGTCGAGACGGGTTGGATTCTTGGGACAGGTTCCGTAGGAAAGGTTCGCTTGCGGGTTTTGCGTAAGGTTGTCGATCGTGGGTCGAATGTCTGAGAAGCGCGGCACGGTGGGGGTCGGCGTGACGGGCTCAGGAGTCACATTGGCATCCGGTTCCTTTTCAACGGCCGCGGCAGGTTGGGGGGATGGGGTGGGCTCCTTTGTGTCGACAGGGTCTTGCTTTGGGGGAACGGTAGGCTCGGCGGGGTCGAGTTTTACGCGATCAAGCGCTTCTTTTTTTTGGGCATCCGTAGAGGGGGGTTCGCTTTTTTCGGTTGTTGATGCTTTGTCGGTGTCGGGAAGGGCCGGAACGGATTTTGTAAGAGGGGCTGCGCTTCTTTGGATCGTGACGGAGCGGGGAGCGGGCGAGGAAGGGGCCGTGGCTCTGAAGCCGGGAGCGCAGGCAGCCTCGTTGGTTGTGATGGTCGCGGTGCGTGAGGTTCTGGTGTCGGTTCCGGCTTGGGCGTTGAGGAAGAAGGATCGGCCTCGCGTGATGTCTACTCCCGCGAAGAAGGTCGTGCCGGAGGCGTTGAACCGGCCACTGACGCGGCCTATTTCATCGGTGACCCAGAACCGGTCACGGGGATTCGCCCCTTCGACGGAGAGCCCTTGGCAGGTGGGAGGCGAGACGATAGAGGTGGTGGCGCAGGTTGGGCAGAGGGCGCTCGGAAGCGGAATGCGTTGGCGCGCAGGCGTGATCGGGATCTCAAAACCAGAACGATTGCCGTCTAGGCTGTCGGCGAGACAGGCGGCGGTGTCTGGGCAGCGGTCTTCGGCATTTGGGAGGCCGTCATTATCGCGATCGGCGTCACACAGGTCGCCTTGGCCGTCACGATCCGTGTCGCGCTGATCTGCATTTGGTACGGAGGGGCAATTATCGCAGCGGTCACCGACGCGATCCCGATCCCCGTCCTCTTGCCCGTTGTTTGGGATGAGCGGACAATTGTCCTCATTTTCGTTATCGCTAATCCGGTCGTTATCGTCATCCGCGTCACAGACTTGTCCTTCCCCGTCGCGATCCGTGTCCCGTTGATCTGGATTGGCGGTTAGCGGGCAATTGTCGGCCGGATTCAAGATTCCGTCGGCATCAAAATCTTGGCAGGCCATCCCGATTGAGGGAGCGGGCCTTCCGTAGCCTACCCGTTGGTCAGGATTGGCGATGGCGGGGCAGTTGTCCAAGGAATCGGCGATCCCGTCGTTATCCATGTCGGTGTCGCAGGCATCTCCTCTGCCGTCGCGGTCGCTGTCGCGTTGGTCGATGTTGGGGGCGAGGGGGCAGTTATCGCGGACATCAGCAATCGCATCGTTGTCCGCATCAGGATCCCGGCCGTCTTCGATTCCGTCGCAGTCGACGTCGATGCGGGCGCTGTCATCCCAGGCGCGGAATCCGGCCGCGAAAAAGGCATTGCGCACCGTGCAGGCGTCGCGTGTGGTGAAGCCGTTGCCGCGCGTGCGTCCCCATCGGTCCGCGAGAGAGACGGCAAGATTGCGGGCGTCATTAAACTGGGCATTGGACGGCAGGGAACGCATGACGTTGAACATGAGCGCGCCCATTTTTTGGCGTCCGATCCCTTCGACGCGTTGCCGGTTATGCGTCCCGCCCTCAGAGATCAAGTAAGCGACCTTATTCACGATCCCGCTATTGACGTGCACGCCCCCGTTATCGCCCGTGATCATGAGGGGAGGCATGGTGTCGGGCTGTCCGAAGCGAGGAGGGTTTGCCATGTCGCGAAATGGGGCGCCACCGCCCGTTC
The DNA here is from genome assembly GCA_964623645.1 of uncultured Gammaproteobacteria bacterium. Classification (GTDB taxonomy): domain Bacteria; phylum Patescibacteriota; class Patescibacteriia; order 2-12-FULL-60-25; family 2-12-FULL-60-25; genus JAGOUA01. Next base: position 36,008 of record CAZURG010000007.1, read on the forward strand.
GGCCTTCGCCAACGAGCCAGTTTTGGTCTTGCAGCGAAGCCATGATGTCGGAAAAGGCCTCATTGAGGGCGCCGGGTTGGTTTTGGTAGGTGAGATTTGAAGAATGCGCGATGACGGCATGGGTAAACTCGTGCATGAAAATGTCATCGCTGACATTCCCATCGGAAAATTGCATGAAGTCACAGCCGGGGTTGTAGTTGGCGGCTCCGCCGACGACGCTCCCGCCGGCATGGATGTAGGCTTCGACGTCCTCGCCGTCATCGTCATAGGAATCCATGCCAAAGCGGGCGCGGTAAAAGTCATAGGCACGACGGCCGGCCCACCAGGCGGCCACCGCGTCTCGGTCTGAATGATAGGCGCGTTCCAGCCCATCCTCATCGCCGATCGCGTCGTCATCCGTGATGAGGTGAAAACAGCCGTTCGCGGAGGTGGCTTCATTGCCGTTGGCATCCTGCAAGTCAAAATCGAAGCTATCCATCGAAGTCGCGTAGGACGTGAGGATGGCTCCAGTGTGGGCATCGACGTGGACCTCCGTCTGTTCGCCGGCCATGAGGAAGACGCGCCAGGCGAGGTGGGGTTCCGAGGAAGAGGCGAAGCCCGTGTCTGAGACGCTCGGGTCGTAGATCTCCAAGATCGAATCGGCGTATGTGGTGGCTTTCGGTGACGTGAGGGCGCTCTGGGCACGGCTGAGGGCTTGCGCGGCGGTGAGCGTCGGTTCGATCGAGAGGGTGCTGGTCGGAATAAAGAGGCTGGCGATCGTCGATTGCACGCGATTCTCATTGAGGTACACGACCATTTCTCCGCCGAAGACGGGGAGGCCTCGGTAGGTTTGCGTGAAGGAGACGGCGGTTTGATCCGTGGTGGTGCGGGGAAGGCGTCGCGGGACGAGCTGGATGTCGCTTGTCGCATCGAGTCCGTAGAGCGCGCCGTAGGTCTCGAGATACGCTTGGGCCCGTTCCGTGGGGGTCGTGCCTTCGGTCGCCACGTCCGCTTCGACGAAGCGTGCTTTTCCGTGATGAATCTGGACTTGGGGGGCGCGTGAGGAGGCGTCTTGCAACCGCTCATACGCTTGCTGCATGGCGCTGGGAGGGGCTGTGTCACGGCCTTGCAGTTTTTGTTGGACGACGATGCCTATGACGCTCACGCTCCCCAATACGAGGGCGGTGAGAAGAAGCGCACGCTGTTTTGGGGAAAGGAGGGGTGATTTTCGCATAGGCGGATGGGGGGATTGTAGCATGGAACTGGGCATGCGTCAGAAGCTTGATGAAGAGGTAAAACGATATAAAGAAAGTGGAATGGCAAAACCGCCCTTTCAGGCGGTTTTGTTGGTCACATGTCATCGAACAAATCTCGCACGTGAGGCATGCGAGACGGTTTACGAGTCCGCAATTTCCCTTATGTGTTAAGCTTTGGATTAGCCGATTCGCGTTGTCTCTAATGTTGTTGGTTCGGGAAAGAAGCCAATTTTGAAGACTTCATTCAACAACAGCAGTCTCGTTACCTCTCTCATCCGTTCTTCAAGTGCTAGTTGTGCGAAATAGGCATCCCTCCACTCTGCATCAATCTTCTGCGTGTCGTACGTTACCGTCCTCTCGCTCTGAACCGCGTAATGAGCATCAGAGATAGCTGATTCATGTACGGTCTGATGGCGTATTTTTTGTCGAACTAACCAAATTACTGAAAGATAATCACTCGCTCTTTGTGAATTCTTTATTATTTCATTAAGACGTCTAAAAAACCAATCTTCTTGTGCTATGCTATGCTCTTTTTTTTCTTTAGGGCACCTTTTGCAAGGTGGTGAAGACGCACACCGTGCCGGCTCACCAATAATTACTTCGACAATCGAAAAAAGAGCAGTAAACCGCCAAAAACTTGTATCTCTAATCGTTCTTTCAAATGATCTATACGTATTTGGGTTACTGCTGCTTAAATAACTCTTAATCAAGCCCTTGTGTTTGTCAGGCGTGCGCGTGTACTGGTCGTAGAGATCGGTATATGCAAGACAAGACCCATGTTCTCGTGTCCAAAGAACGTGCCTAGATATGTTCTTGTAATCCACGAGGTAAGCGCAATCTCCTACTGTATCGAAATCGCGGTCTGGGTTAAAACTACTGCTTTCGTAGTAATCAAGCCCGCAAACATCGTCAAATATCAAAGCATGGAATGTGAGCCACTCGTTTATATCCTTCCAGTCGTTCGTAGGGCGCTCTATTCTCATTGAGTCAAAATGACACTCGCCGGATCCTATTGGTAACTTAATGCGTTTATGCGGTTGAAGTGTAATGCTGCCCATAGACAGGCCATGTAAAGGGGCCCATTGCGTCGGTAATATAAGTCTCATAAGCAGCAGATTATCATAAAACCGCCCTTTCGGACGGTTTTATTGGTCATATGCCATCGAACAAATCTCGCACGTTTTTGAGGCACGCGAGACGGCTCCGATAACGACATATCATGGCGGGCCAGTCGAGTTAAGCAACCAGGAAAACGTGTAACCCAAGGGCTTTTTCAGGGGTCAAAATCCAGCGGTTTTCGAGGCACGTGAGACGGGGTCAAAATGAGACAAATGAGACATGGCAGCAAGATCTGGCCATGTCTCATTTTATAAAGAGAAGACCGGTTAAGCCGGTCTTCTCTTTGCGCGATATTACGGATATTCGTCTAACGCACGCCGCACAATGGGGCGTATGTAGTACGAAGACGGCTTTCTTTGCCTAATCGTGAAAGTACGCTGGTATCACGATGGAACCAGAGCTGGTTTCCACCGCAGCGACGCCATCCAGGCTTACGATCATGATTTGGAATACGTTGACCCAGCTTATCGGTCTGTCCAACGTCCACAACTTTGTTGTGAGTCGGAGCGAGAATCACGTAGATGCCTGGTACATCGTTGAATGAGCCATCAATCGAAAAGGGACCTTCGAAGTCAAAACCAAGTAGGTTCATAGGGAACAAGGGTGCGAGAACGTCTCTTGGATGGCTATCCATGAGTGAGTCTTGCGTGGGATGGCGGCTCTTACACCAACCATCCCACACAAAGCTCGACTTACTTGCGACGGATCTTGTAGCGCTCGGTCTCGGTGGTACGTGGGTGCCGAACAGTGTACTGCTTGGTCACGAACTTACCCGATTCGGAACTGCGGTGAACCGTCTTCGTGTTGGATTGCTTTGCCATACAAGGACTTAATTTGTTAAGTTCCGGATGAAACGAGGTAGCAATGCGTTTTGCATTCGTGGTACAGTCCGACCAGCGTCTCCCCCAAGAGAAGCCCCGTACCGACCTTGTGTCGGCTCCGGAAACGGCGGCCCATCAAGGCCGTCGTTTCCGTTTCCGATATCTGGTAACTCAATTGTACGCTTATTTTGCGAACAACGCAAGTAAAAAAATCACGATGGGTTCACCGTGATGGACACGCCTGTTTTTTCTAGGCGAATCCGTGCTGCTGCGGGGTTCACGTCGAATGTTTCGGCCATCTTCTTGTAGACCGTGAACGCATCTGGGACGGTCAGCTTCGTCGGTTTGGCGGAGGAGGGCATGTGGTCAATGCCATACTCTGTCTTAAGGAAACGCATCACGAGCGGTAACGGCATCAGGAGCGGCCCGATCATGGCATCCGCC
>CAZURG010000008.1:0-37147 GCA_964623645.1 uncultured Gammaproteobacteria bacterium
TTATTGTCATGCTTTCGTTAGCAGGTGGTAGTGAGCTCGAAAGCACGTTTCCTCATCGAACCGCGCCAGGCTCTGCTCGTATGAGGCGCGCTGCGGGTTCTCGATTGCTGCCACGATCGCTTGGGCGAGGGCTGCCGGTTGTTGTGGCGGGATGATTGTCGCTTCTGGAAGCATCCAGGCGTGAGCGCCGACGTCGGTGGTGATGATTGGGAGCCCGGCGGCTGCCGCTTCCAGGAGGACGAACGGCATCCCTTCTTTTTTTGAAGGGAGCACGAAGAGATCGAATGCGTTCAGGAATTGGGCGGCCTGTTCGCGGGCGCCGACCACGAAGATCGCTTTCCCGAGGCCGTGTTTTTGGATGGCGGCCTCAATTTCCGGGCGTTCCGGGCCTTCTCCGATGAGGCAGAAGCGGACCTCCGGATGCGCTCGGTAGACTTCCGCGTAGGCTGCGCAAGCCGCCGGAAGGTCCTTCGCCGGATAGAAGTTCGCGATCGTGCCTACGATGAAGCCTTCTTTGGGCAGTCCAAGCCGGTGCCGAGCCTGTGCGCGTTCGAGGAGTCCTTCACGGATGGCGTTTACGTCGATCCCATTCGGGATCATGGTGAGTCCGGTGCGCGGCCGGATACCGTTCTCTTGGGCGAAAGCGAGGTCTCCGGGGTGGAGGCAAGCGATCGAATCCTTCCAGGCGGCGGACAGCCGTTCGGGCCACAGGTAGGCGGCGCGTTCTAAGCGGGAGCGGGCATCCAGCGCGGCCCAGCCGCCAATGCAATAAATAATAGGTTTGATCTTTTCCAGGTGTCCCGCCAATGAACCGATGACGCCCGCTTTCGAGCTGTTCAGATGTAACGCCCTTGGCCGAATCTCCCGCAAGGCAGTTCGGAAAGCAGAAACGGCTCGGAAGTCGTGCCAGGGGTGGATCGCGCGCCGAAGGTGGGGGATCCGTCGGAGGGGGATCTTGGCTTCCGTGCAACGTTCTTCCAGCCACGCCCCTTCCTCTCCGACCAGGACGATGACGGCCTCTCCTTGGGCCTGCAACCACTTAGCGAACCGAAACACGAACGAGGTCGTTCCTCCTGGCTTGGCCAGGGTAATGGCGAGGGCGATAGGGGGTCGGTCGGTCAGCATTCCTTCAGCGTACCGGTCGGGGCCAGGATCGCCAAGATTCCCTTGCCGAAAGACCGATTATTGGCTATGGTGAGACCTATCTATGCCTGCGGGAAAACGCGTGTTAGTCACGGGTGGGGCCGGGTTTCTCGGCTCCCATCTTTGTGATCGACTGATCGCGGACGGTCACGAGGTCATCTGCTTGGATAACCTGTTCACGGGTTCAAAGGGCAATATCCAGCACCTGCTTACCCACCCGCACTTCCAATTCGTGAAGCACGACGTCCAACAGCCTTTTTTCGCGAAGGTCGATTGGATCTTCAATTTAGCCTGCCCAGCGAGCCCGAAGCACTACCAATTCGACCCGGTCGCGACCGTCCGGACGAATGTCATTGGGATGGCTAACCTGTTGGAATTGGCGAAAGAGGTCGGCGCCCGCATCCTTCAGGCCTCTACATCCGAAGTCTATGGCGATCCGCTCGTTCATCCGCAGACGGAGGCCTATTGGGGCAACGTAGATCCGATCTCGCGGCGCGCCTGTTATGACGAGGGCAAGCGTTGTGCGGAGACCCTCTGTTTCGATTATCACCGCGAGCACGGTGTCGACATTCGTGTGATCCGTATCTTCAATACGTATGGTCCGCGCATGGCCTTTGATGACGGGCGGGTCGTTTCGAATTTCGTGCTGCAGGCGTTGCGCGGCGAGGACCTGACGATGTATGGCGACGGATCGTATACCCGCTCCTTCCAGTATGTCGACGATCTTATCGAGGGGATGGTGCGCATGATCCAGACCGACGGCTTTACGGGGCCTGTAAACCTCGGCAATCCCCACGAATTCACCATCAAGCAGCTTGCTGAGCTGGTTCGTGAGCTCACGGGAACGTCTTCCGGCCTGACCTACCTTTCTCCCGTGGATCACGATCCGAAGCAGCGTCAAGCCGACATTACGCTGGCTAAGGAGCGCCTCGGTTGGGAGCCGCGCATCGAGCTCCGTGAGGGCTTGCGGCGAATCATCGAGGATTTTCGCGCCCGTTTACAGGTCGATTAGTCCCTTTTTCTATGTCCAACCCCGATCCGATCGTCATCTTCGCCACCGCCTACTTTCCGCTTGTCGGCGGGGCCGAGGTCGCCATGAAGGAGATCACCGACCGCCTTCCCCAGGAACGGTTTCATTTGATTACGGCACAGATCCGCCCCGGCTTGCCGGCGCGCGAGCGAATCGGGAACGTGGAGGTGCATCGGTTGGGGATCGGGCACCCGATCGACAAGTACCTATTGGCGGTTTTGGCTCCTTGGCGTGCCTGGTGGATCCAGCGGAACGTCGAATGGCCTGTCATCTGGTCCCTCATGGCGAGCTATAACGGGTTTGCGGCCTTGTTTTATACGTGGTTGCGCCCCAAGACGCGTTTCCTCCTCACGCTGCAGGAAGGGGATCCGCTCGAATATATCGACGAGCGTGTTGGTCGCTTCCGAAGCCTTTTCCGCAAGATCTTCCAGCGGGCCGATGCGGTGCAGGCAATCAGTCATTTCCTTGCTAAATGGGCCGTCCGGATGGGCGCACGTGTGTCGCCGCAAGTGATTCCGAACGGGGTGGATATCGAGCGGTTCACACAACCGTTTTCCGAGGGGGATCGCCTCTCGTTGCGGACATCCCTTGGGTATGCGCCAACGGATGTCATCCTGACGACGACGTCCCGCCTCACCCTCAAAAACGGGATCGATGATGTCATCCGCGCCCTGCCCTCGCTTCCGGAGCGCGTCAAGTTCCTGATCGTCGGCGAAGGGGCGGATGAGGATAAGCTCAAAGCTCTTGCCCTCGAGAAAGGGGTTGCGGGTCGGGTCCAATTTCTCGGGAAGCGCGACCATGCCGACCTGCCGGGCCTGCTGCGTGCTTCAGACCTCTTTATCCGCGCGTCCTTGTCGGAGGGATTGGGGATCTCATTTTTGGAGGCCATGGCGGTCGGCCTACCGACTATCGGGACCCCGGTCGGAGGCATTCCGGACTTCTTGACGGATGGGGAGACAGGCGTTTTCTGCCAGCCCCATAACCCTGCTTCCGTCGCGCAAACCGTACGACGCCTATTGGATGACCCTTCTTTATGCGAGAAGTTAGCCCACGCCGGACCGCGCCTCATCCACGAAGGCTACGCATGGCAGGGGATCGCCGACCGGATCCACGCGATCATCAGGGGTTTGCGCGTATGAGGATTGTCTTGGCGACCGGGATCTATCCGCCCGAGATCGGCGGGCCGGCGACGTTCACGCGTGCGCTCGCCACCTCCCTCCAATCGGCGTCTATTAGGACGGCTATCGTGACGTATGGGGACGGGGCTACGCAGAGAGTGCCTGCACCGGTTCGGGTCGTGTTTCGTGGAACTAGTGTATTCAGGCGGTACTTTTCATATGCGTGTGCGGTCTATCAGGCTGCCCGTGGAGCTGATCTGGTATTTGCTCAGGGGCCCGTCTCGGAAGGGATTCCCGCTATGATCGGTGCGGTACTTGCGCGCAGGCCGTTCGCTCTCAAGGTTGTTGGTGACTTCGCTTGGGAGACGGCGCAGCGGCAAGGGAATACACAGCCGCTCGATGCATTCTTGTCACGTCCGGAAGCGTCCTGGAAGTCACGCGTCTTGATCTTGCTCGAGCGAATCGTCGCGCGCCATGCTGTGCGTGTCATCACGCCGAGCCGATATCTGGAGTCTGTCGTCCAGAGATGGGGGGTGGCTGATTCCAGGCGCGTCGTTATCTACAATGCGGTCCACGAAGAGACCCCGGACGTTGCCCACGAAGTTTTGCGTACGCAGTACGGTTTGGAAGGAAAACGCATCTTGCTTGCCGGCGGACGGTTGGTGCCGTGGAAACGCATCGATCTTCTCCTGGAGATAATGGTATCGCGTCCGACAGACGAGGTGCTGATTGTGGCAGGTGACGGGCCCTGTTTGGCGGATTGGCGGCGGATGGCTGAGGAGCGGGGGCTTAACGAGCGCGTTCATTGGCTCGGCCAATGCTCCGCGACACGGATGGCGAGCTGGTACCGGGCGGCGGACCTGTTCATGCTACCGTCCCTGTACGAAGGTCTTCCGCATATGGTTCTCGAGGCCGCGCTGCAGGGCTGTCCATCCCTCGTTAGTCGTTGGGGCGGCAACCCCGAGGCCGTCGACCTTTTCCCGGGCTTGGTTCGCGTGGTCGAATCAGATGATCCTTCTACTTGGGCTAAAGCTATTGAGGAGACTGTGCGCCCTCGGGATGCTTCATCATCCACGAAGCGCTGGACACAGGCAGAACAGATGCAGGAGTACCGTCGTGTCTTGGAAGGAATGGTTAAAGAATAAGCCAAAGAGTTTTTTTTGGGGGCCGGTTATACGGGTGCTAGGCATTCGCTCGCTGCCGCCGCTTCAAATGGACGATGACGCGTTCGCCGTGACGGTAGAGTGCCTGGTCTTGATAATCGGGGAAGTGGGCACGAAATGCCTCGTATGGGATGCTGGTAATATCTGGATGGACTTCAGCGATAATTTGGTCCGGACGGAGGCTGTTGAGATCCGCTGCGATGGGGTACTCGCCGCCCTCGACATCTATTTTTACCAGGTCGATGGCGGGCCAACCCAAGCGGGCGACGGCCGTCGTGAGCGTGAGGGTTGGCACCTGGAATGAGCGACTTTCTGCCCGTTTCACGAGGGAGCCTCCCCAATGTTCCATGTTCTGATAAAAGACGATCTCACCGTCGCTGTCCGCAATCGCCTCTTCGTGGATGGAAACTCTCTTTCCGAATTGGCGGACATTCGCCTGGAGGCTTTCCCGACACTCGGGATTCGGTTCAAACGCGGCGATGCGCGCGTTCGGGAACGTCAGCGCGAAAAAGGCGACCGATGCGCCGATGTTCGCCCCTAGGTCCAGGATGTGGAGCGGGCGTTCGTCCCTGGGCAAGGCGTATTCTTGGCTTAAAAAGACTTCGTTCAGGACGTGGAGGTCGAGAATGCGCCGGAGCTCAAAGGAAAACGGGATCCCCTTCCAGCGGCACGAAAGGATCAGCTGGCGAGATGGATCTGGGTTGCGCAACACGCGTTTGCGTACCTGTAGGGAGGTGTACCACCCGCCGAGATTCATTCGCTGGACGATGCCGTCAGCCAAGGAAGTTCGTTGCAAGAAAGGGGGGATCATGAGTCCAAGGGTAGGTGACGTGGAGGGGTTTCGGCAAGGGGAGGGATGCTGCCTGCGCCGGCCTTTGGACGCGGATGACGGTGCGTGTGTGGCACTTGGCGGACGGGCGTAAACGCAGTATAACGGGTCTGGCTTTTCCGCGGCTTTATTCCCTTAAGAGTCCTTCTCTGCCTATGTATTCCACTTGGGAACGGTACGAAAACCCGGAACGCTGGACAAGTTACTATCATCAGGTGGATTTAGTGTACGCGTTTCGGCCGCAAACGTGCCTGGAGGTCGGCGTCGGTCATGGGATTGTGTCACACGCGCTCCGCACATTGGGGATTTCCTTGCGGACGCTCGACACTGATTCAGGGCTACATCCCGACATCGTTGGCTCTGTCGAGGCGATTCCGTTGCCGGACGCATCCGTCGACCTCGTATTGTGCGCTGAAGTGCTCGAGCACCTTCCCTTCGACCGCTTCGAACAGTGTGTAAGTGAGATCGCGCGCGTCACGAGGAAGGGTGCCGTCATCTCGTTGCCGCACTGGGGGTACACGCTGCGCGCGCTCTGGAGTTTTCCGCTCTGGAAGGGGAGTTTCGTGTTCAAGCTGCCATTTACCAAAACGATTCCTCCGAACGGCGAGCATTGTTGGGAAGTCGGTCGGACGGGTTATCCTCCCGGGCGTATCCGCGCGGTCTTAGCCAAGTATTTCACGGTTGAGCAAGAATGGCTGTCTTCCTGGATGCCGTACCACCGGTTCTATCGCCTCAAAAAAGGCTAGTATGCGCATCCTCTATCTCGCGCCCATCCGTCTGCCGGCCGAACGCGCGCATGGCAAGCAGATCATGAAGACGTGTGAGGCCTTAGCGTCACAGGGGCATGAGATCACGTTGGTGCACCCGTCCCGGCGCTTGGAGTACCCGGGAGATCCGTTTTCCTATTACGGAATCCGCCGGCGGTTTTCTTTGATAAAGGTGTCTTCGGGATGGGATCGTCTCGCACATGGAAAATTCGGCTTCCTGCTTGCAGTGCTGTTCTTTTTTCTTGCAGCCGTCCGCGCTTCTGGCCGGGCATATGACGTCGTCTATACGCGTACGGATTGGCTTGCGTATGTGGCGAGTTTCTGGTTTTCACGGGTCGTCTGGGAGATTCACGAGGCGCGGACCGGATTTTTGGCACGCCGGCTCACGCGCCGATCCAATGTGCGCGCCATCGCAATTACGCGCGGCATCTTTGACGCGCAGCACGAGGCGGGTCTGCGTTTCGCAAAAGAGCTGGTCGTCGCAGACGCCGTCGATCTTTCCGAGGAACCCGTTTCGGTCGATCGTGCACGCAAGCTGAAAGAGGAAATCGGTCTTGCGCGAGATGCGCGGGTCCTCTTGTATGCGGGCAGCATCGGCCTCTACCCGTGGAAGGGGGTCGACCTGCTGATCGAGATGGCTAAAGTCGTGCCGGCGCCGTGGCGGATCCTTATCCTTGGAGGCGACGAAGGGCAGATTCGGGCGTGGCAGGAGAAGACGGGCGATACGCGCTGCCTTTGGCATCCGGCCGTCCCCCCGACCGAGGTGGGCGCCTGGTACGCGTTGGCGGATGCGTTCGCCCTTCCTAACCGGGCCGGTGACCGGACGTCGGAGCGATTCACGTCGCCCATGAAGCTGTTCGAATACCTTGGGGAAGGCAAGCCGATCCTCGCGTCACGCCTGCCCTCGATCGAAGAGGTTGTCACCGCCAAAGAGGTCTGGTTTATGGACCCGAGCGATCCGCTGGGTGATGCGGCGCGTTTTTTTGCGATGGCGGATACGTCCGAGTGGACCGCGCTCGGCACGGCCTCTCGAGCCAAGGCCGCAGAATATACCTGGACCAAGCGGGCGCAGCGGATCAGCGCGTTTCTGACCTGATGCCGGTGACTTTCTCATATCGCTGTCCTAGGCTAAAGCCATCTATGAAGTTACTGATCGTGACGCAGGCGGTCGACCGGAATGATCCGGTCTTGGGATTTTTCCACCGTTGGATTGCCGAATTCGCCTCTTCCTGTGAGCAGGTCATCGTGGTCTGCCTGAAGAAAGGGCCATATGATCTCCCTCTAAACGTTGAGGTGCTTTCCCTAGGGAAGGATGCAGGCGTTTCCAGGATTAGGTATCTTTGGAATTTCTTTCGTTATATTTGGACAAGGAGAGCTGCGTACGATGCCGTCTTCGTCCATATGAATCCTGTCTACGTGGTATTGGCGGGCGCCTTCTGGCGTCTATCCATGAAGAAGGTTGGGCTTTGGTATACGCACAAGCATGTCGATCTCAAGCTGCGTGTCGCCGAGAAGCTGGCGCATGTCGTTTTTTCTGCCTCACCGGAAAGCTTTCGTTTGCCGACGAAAAAGCTAAGTGTCCTGGGACACGGGATCGACACGGCGGTCTTCCATCCTCCCATCCCGACTGAGAAGCGGAGGGAAGGGGAGCGGATCGTCCTGACGAGCGGTCGGATATCTCCTACCAAGAATCTTCATTTACTGATCGAAGCGTTCACGTTGCTGAAATGGCAGAACAGTCGTTTGGTGATCCTCGGGGATGCGCGTGGTTCCGTTGAGATGGCGTATGCGGAAACCCTCCGGCGGCTCGTGGCGGAGAAGGGGCTTGAGGCGCGCGTTGTCTTTGCCGGTTCGAAGACGCAAGGAGGGGTGGCCGAGGCGTTGCGCCAGGCGGATGTCTTCGTCAACCTGAGTCAGACGGGGAGTCTCGATAAGGCGGTCCTTGAGGCGATGGCGTGCGGCGTGTATACAATTTCAAGTAATGAGGCATTTCGGGAGACCGCGGACGCGTACCTGTCCCGACCGGCCCCTTCGGATGTTTCGCGAGCAATTGATGCGGTCTTGGCGGCGGACGCGCGCGGTACCCGTCAGGCGTACGTGACCGAGACGCACCAGCTAGCGATCCTGATCCGAAGGATTGTGCGGCTCCTGGGGACGGGGAAAACCCGTTTTGACACCCTTTGACACCTCAGGAGGGATGCGATAGGCTGGAAGGGATGTCAACTGAAATCCGTCAAAATGAGGTTTACACCACCAGCGAATCGCAAAAACTCCTCAAGATCAGCGAAAGTACCATGAAGCGCCTGCTGAAACGGGGGCTGATTAAAGCGAACAAGGTGGGTGGCCAATACCGGATCCTAGGCAAGGAGCTGTTGCGACTCGTTTCGCCGGACCTGGAAAAAGAAGCGGCGCGAAGCTATCTCGTTCTCAAAAAAAATGTCGTGGATACCATCAACAAATGGTAACCGTGCCGCGTATGAACCCTCCCCCGATCACGACGATCCGACCAAAAAAAACCCTGAGCCTGAACGACTTCAGGGAGCTTTGGCGCTATCGCGAACTGCTCTACTTCTTTACCTGGCGTGACCTCAAGGTGCGCTACAAGCAGACGGCTATCGGCGTAGTTTGGGCCGTCTTTCAGCCGTTCATGACGATGGTGGTCTTCAGCATCTTCTTCGGCAGCCTCCTCAAGACGCCGTCCGACGGCGTTCCCTATCCGATCTTCGTCTATACTGGCCTGCTCTTCTGGCAGTTCTTTTCGGGCGCGCTTTCCGAAACCAGCAACACGCTCATCGCCAACCAGTCGATCATCACCAAGGTGTATTTCCCGCGCCTGATCTTGCCACTCGCTTCCGTGATGACAAAAGCCGTGGACTTTGCCATCGCGGGCGTCATTCTTTTGGGCATGATGGCCTACTTTCAGTATGTGCCGCGGCTTGTGGGGCTGCTTATTATTCCTCTCCTGCTCGTGATTACCTTTATGGCGGCTGTCGGCGGCGGGCTATTCTTGGCCGGGATTAACGTGAAATACCGTGACGTTCGTTTCATTCTGCCGTTCTTTATCCAGATCCTGCTCTTTCTGACGCCGGTGATCTATCCGGCTAGTATCGCGGGCAAATACTCTTGGATCCTCGCCATCAACCCGATGATGGGCGTCATCCAAAATGCGCGCGCCGCGTTGTTGGGGACGGCTGTTATTAACTGGATGCTGCTGCTGATCTCCTTTGTGGCCTGTGCGGGCATGCTCGCCATCGGGGTCGTCTATTTCAAGAAAGTCGAGCGGTATTTCGCAGATCTTCTATAGGCTTATGGAACCTATTATCCAAATTAAGAATATTGGAAAGAAATACCGCATCGCTCGCCGGTCGGGCGGGTATGTTGCGTTGCGTGACGTGCTCACCGGGATCGCTAAAAGCCCGTTGCGTTTTCTTCGGCAGAAGGCGAAAGCCGCGGTCAGTAAGGGGGGACGCGAAGATTTTTGGGCATTACGTAACGTGAGCGTCGATATCCATAAGGGCGAGATCATTGGCATCATTGGCGCGAACGGGGCCGGAAAATCCACCCTTCTCAAGATCCTTACCGGCATAACGCCACCGACGGAGGGCGAGATCGTCATGCGTGGCCGGGTCGTGTCGCTCCTTGAAGTCGGGACGGGGTTCCATCCGGAATTATCCGGTCGTGAGAACATTATGCTGAACGGCGCCATCCTCGGAATGATGAAGAAGGAAATCGCGGAGAAGTTTGACGAGATCGTTACCTTCGCTGGCGTAGAAAAGTTTTTGGACACGCCCGTCAAGTATTATTCCAGCGGCATGTATGTCCGTTTGGCGTTTTCCGTGGCCGCGCATATGGAGCCGGACATCTTGCTTGTCGATGAAGTGCTGGCGGTTGGTGACGCAGAATTCCAAAAGAAATGTCTAGGAAAGATGGAAGATGTAACGAGGACGTCGGGAAGGACGATCTTGTTCGTCAGCCACAGCATGGGAGCGATCCAGAGCTTGTGCACGAAGACGCTCTGGCTCGAGCGCGGCGAGGTTAAGGCGTTCGGTGAGACGCGTGACATTATTCAGCAATACCTCCAACGCGGAGAGGTGTCCGATGAGTCCGGGACGGGGTTTACCCCTGACCCCACGAAGGAGATCGCCTTTACCGGCGCCTGGATCACCGACCAGGATGGCCACAAGACCGGCTTTATCAATGTGGACCAATCGTTCACCATCTGGTTGGAATTCAACGTGTCACATGACCTCGATACGGTAGAGATCAGCTTGGGACTGAAAAATATCAGCGGCACAAATGTTACTTTTACGAGTCTTTCCGACAGCTTTGACGGCAAGATACCGCTTCTGAAAAAAGGGGTGCATCGCGTCTCGGCAAAGATCAGGGGGAATTTCCTGATGCCGGACCAATACTTCGTAAGGGTATCCGCTCATGAGCGGGGGGTACGGGACATTGACCTCCATGAAGACGCGCTGCGATTCAGCGTCGTCGAAACCGGTTCGGTGTTGGCTAAATACGGCAAGGCGGCCCGAGGGATCGCGCTTGTCTTGAGTCAGGCGGAATGGAAGATGGACGAGGCGTGATCCTATCGGCTGCACGAAGGAGCCGCAACGTATGAGTCGAGGGTCTTTGAGCGCCCGCATGTTTCTCAGCGGTGGCGTGTCGATGGGCCATTGACGAAATGATCCATGCGCCTCATTCTAGGAGCATATGCGAGATTGGCCTACGAAAACGGAACGGCCGCGGGCCCGTGGTGGTCCGCTTCCTGATCCTGCGCCAGGTAACTCGCTGTGAATGTGCCCTTCTCTTGGGGTCGCCGGCACGGCGGTAAAATGAATGTCTTGACCCATCCCTTATCTTTCATCCGCGTATGCGTGAGCTCAAACGCCTTATCGTCGAAACCGCCGCCCATGCCCGTGAGGGCCACATCGCGAGCGCGTTTTCCATTCTTGATATCCTCTGGGTGCTGTACGACCGCGTCTTGAATATCGACCCAGTTGCGCCTCGTGCGCCCGAACGGGACCGATTCATCCTCAGTAAGGGCCACGCCTCGCTCGGGCTGTACGCGGTCTTACAGGAGAAGGGCTTCTTTCCTGCCGAGGAGCTGCAAGCGTTTTGTATGTATGATGGGATCCTGGGTGGACATCCCGACCGGAACAAGGTCCCAGGCGTCGAGGCGTCGACGGGTTCATTGGGGCACGGCCTGCCTATGGCGGTCGGGACGGCACTTGGCTTTAAGATTCTTGGGCAGCCGAACCGCGTCTATGCCTTGATTGGCGATGGGGAAGCGAATGAGGGAACGATTTGGGAGGCGGCCTTGCTTGCCGCCCACCATGGACTCGCGAACCTCCATTGCATTGTCGACCTAAATCATTCTACGGATCGCGCCCTCGGCCTCGGCGATCTGAAGGCCAAGTTTACCGCCTTTGGTTGGCATGGCCTTGTCATCGACGGGCATGACCACGAACAGATTTACGCCGCCCTAACGACCGTTTCCGACAAGCCGATCGCGATCATCGCCGAGACGATCAAGGGACACGGCTCCAAGAGCATGGAAGGCAACCCTGCCTGGCACCACAAATCCCCGACGGCAGAGGAGTTGCCGTTGATTTTAAACGAACTCGTATGAGCATGAGAAAGCAATTAGCGTTAACAGCTGAAGCGCTTTTGGCGAAAGATGACCGCTTCGTGGTCTTGCTTGGCGATATCGGCGTCTTTGGCTTCAAGAAGGCGTTCGAGGGCTATCCGACGCGCGTCTACAATATTGGGATCCTCGAGCAGTCCACGGTCGGCGTCGCGGCCGGCTTGGCGATGACGGGGCTGGTCCCGCTTGTGCACACGATCGCACCGTTCCTGGTCGAGCGTTGCGTGGAACAACTAAAGGATGACTTTGGATACCAGGGACTGGGAGGGAACTTTGTGAGCGTCGGCGCATCGTATGATTACGCGTCGTTGGGTGCTTCGCATCACTGCCCGGGCGATGTTGCCATCCTCTCATCTATTCCGGGGATGGAGATCGTGCTGCCGGGGACGGCGTCGGAATTCGATCGCTTGCTGACGCAGGCGTATGCCGACGGGAAGCCGACGTATTTCCGTCTTTCTGAGCGCGAGAACCCACAAGGTTATGAGGTGACGTTCGGGAAAGCCGAAGTCATCAAAACGGGCACGAGGGCGACGGTTATCGCCGTTGGATCGGCTCTCAAGCCGGTTCTTGCCGCTTGCGAGGGGCAGGATGTGACAGTCCTCTATTATACGACGGTCCGTCCGTTTGACCGTGAGACGCTCAAGGCACACGCCGCTTCGGGAAAGCTTCTGCTTTGTGAACCGTACTACGCAGGCGGACTCGTGTCCGAAATCACGGAAACGCTCTATCCGCGGCCATGTACGATCGCCCAAGTCGGTGTCCCGCATGAATTCTTGACACATTACGGAACGGCTCAAGAGCACGACGAATATGTCGGCCTGACGGCGACGGCGATCGCTCGACGGCTTACCGACCTCATCACATGAACCCTCTCGTAGACATCATCCGGGAAGATGTTGCTAACGCCTGCAAGCAGGTGGATTTTACCGAACTCGAAGGTAAGACGGTTTTGCTGACGGGTGCTTCCGGCATCATCGGCACGTATTTCTTGGCGACGCTCGCCCGCTTGCGGACCATGGGTATGAATATCGGCGTCATCGCCGTCATGCAGAGCCCGTTTCCGGAATATCTCTCTGAGTTTGCCAAACATGTCCGTTTCATTCATGCCGACCTTACGGATTTGGCTAGTCGCCGGGCGCTTCCGGAAGCCGACTATATCATCCATGCGGCCGGATACGGGCAGCCGGGCAAGTTCATGCTCGACCAGGTGAAGACGATCGAGCTCAACACGTCCTGCACGATCGACTTGTTCCGCAAGCTCAGGCAGGGCGGAAAATTCCTCTTTACAAGTACGAGCGAGGTCTATAGCGGACTCGCGCTACCGCCATACCGCGAAGACCAGATCGGCACGACCAACACCACCCATCCGCGTTCCTGCTACATCGAGGGCAAGCGCGGTGGGGAAGCCATCGTGAATGCCTATCGCCAGCTCGGTGTCGCGGCGAAATCTGCTCGTCTTTCCCTCGCGTATGGTCCGGGCACGAAAAAGGGCGATACGCGCGTCATTAACTCGTTCATCTACCGCGGTATCGTCGAGAAGAAGATCACTCTCATGGACCAGGGTGAAGCGAAGCGGACCTATTGCTATGTGGCCGACGCCGTCGAGATCATGTGGCAGATCCTGTTGAAGGGAAAAGATCCGATCTATAACGTCGGCGGCGTCTCGAGCACGACCATCGGTGCGTTGGCAAAGCAGATTGGCGCGAACCTCTCAGTTCCCGTGGTCTTTCCCGAGGTGGTCGCCGGCGGGATGGTGGGTGCGCCTGAAGACGTTGCGCTCGACCTGTCGAAGGTTCGGGACGAGTTTCAGAAGACTACATTCGTCTCGTTGGAAGACGGCGTCGCGCGAACTATCGCGTGGCAGAAGGCCTTATACGCGTCAGATTCTCTTTGATCCTGTCTATGAAACTCCTTGTGACGGGGGCGAACGGCCTGGTTGGTTCGGCTATCCGGCGGCAAGATCCTGGCGGAGCTGTCTACGCGACCCGCGCCGACGGCGACTTGCGCGATTTTGCGCAGGCAAAGGCGTTGCTGGAAAGGCATCGCCCGACGCACATCATCCATGCGGCCGCGCACGTGGGTGGCATCGGTGGTAATTCGGCTCATCCAGGTGAGTATTTTCGCGATAACCTGTTCATCAACGCGAATGTCCTGGAGGCTGCGAGGATCGTAGGCGCGCCAAAGGTTTTGACATTCCTCTCGACCTGTATTTTTCCCGATAAGTGCACTTATCCTCTTAGCGAGGAGAGCCTGCACGACGGCCCGCCGCACCACTCGAACTTCGGTTATGCGTATGCCAAGCGCATGATCGACGTCCAGGGCCGCGCCTACCGAAAAGAATGGGGTTGCAACTTCATCTGTGCCGTCGGGACAAATATCTATGGTCCGAACGACAACTTCAGCCTCGAGAATAGCCACGTGCTTCCGGCCCTGATCCACAAATGCTATCTCGCGAAGCAGAAGGGGGAGGACCTGAATGTCTGGGGAAGCGGGAACCCGTTGCGCGAATTCGTCCATTCGGACGATGTGGCTAAGCTCGCCCTGTGGGCGATTGAGCACTACGATGAGGAGACGCCGATCACTTTCACCTCCGGGATCGAGACAAGTATTCGTGAGATCGCCGAGCTGGTCGCCAAGCACATGGGCTTCAAAGGGAGGCTCGTCTTCGATGCCAGTAAGCCGGACGGCCAGCTGCGCAAGCCGTCCGACGCCACGCGCCTCAAGCGCTTCGTCCCGGATTTCGCCTTCACCCCCGTTGCAGAGGGTGTTGCTAAGACGGTCGCCTGGTTTCAAGCCTCTTATCCAAACGTGCGCGCCTAATCATCCTATGAAAGCTGCCATTAAAAAGATCCGGCTTGAGCCGAGTGATTTCCGTGGTCTCCTAGAAAAGAACCTGAGTCCGTTCGTCGCCAGCCGCATCCGGAAATACAAGTTCGCCTACTCGACGTTTTCCTCGGAGGAGCGGGACGGACTGCTGAAGAAGGTCGTCGCGACCCTCGTCGATCCGTTTTTGGTGTTTTCCGGAAAGCACCGGCTCGCCCAATGGGAAAAGGGCTGGGGCCAGAACCTTCAGGAATTTTCTGCCGAAAAAGGCAAGGATTCGATCATCCCGCGTTATTTTGGCAAGTATCCCGTCGTCCGTCTCCACCAGGAATGGATCCGGCCAGAATCGAAGGATTTTGAATACAATATGCTGGGCGTCATCCTCGATTGGCTGTTCGACAAGTACCTGCGCCGGGCGGGGACGGCCTACGAGTTCGGCTGCGGGACGGGCCACAACCTGATGCGGCTGCGCGGGATCAATCCGACCGCCAAGCTCTGGGGGCTCGACTGGGCGACGTCCTCGCAGCGCCTGATCAAGAGATACGCCGCGAAGCAAAAGGACAAGAAGCTCTTCGCCCACCGTTTCGACTATTTCAGCCCCGACAAGGCGTTCAAGCTTGATCCGGATTCGGTCGTCTACACGGTCGCATCCTTAGAGCAGATCGGCGACAAGCATGAGAAGTTCATACAGTATTTGTTAGATCAGAAGCCGAAGCTCTGCGTACACGTCGAACCGATCGCCGAACTACTGGACGAAAACAACCTCCTTGACTACCTGTCCATCGAATACTTCAAGAAGCGTAAGTACTTGCGCGGATTCCTGACGCGTCTGCAAGAGCTCGAGAAGCAAGGGAAGCTCAAGATCGAGCGCGCGCAACGGACGCGAATCGGCAGCTTCTTCATCGAGGGCTATTCTGTAATCGTCTGGACACCGACGCCGTAGTCTATGCCTGCGCCTCTCGTCAGTATCCTGATGCCGGTCTACAACTCGTTCGATTTCGTCCGTTCAGAGAATAATAAGCTTTTGCCGCAGGCGCTTGACGCAATTTTGGCGCAGACGTACTCCAATCTTGAGCTGATTATTCTCGATAACCAATCGACCGACGATACAGGTGCCGTGTGCAGACGCTATGCCGAGAAGGATGCGCGCGTCCGCTACTTCGTGGACACGCAGAAGCGTTATCCGGAGGGCGGCATCACGCAGGCCGCGACGTTCCGGACGGGCGCATACACCATGGTCGCGAATGACGACGACCTCTGGCATCCGACTTACGTTGAGAAAATGCTCGCCCAGCTTGAGGCGCATCCGGAGATCGATATGTGCTACTCAAACGGGGTGTTCGTCGACGTCAAGGGCGCCGTCATCGGTCCGATCAATTCGACGGACGAGCAGGTCTATTCGTTTCGGAATTCGCCGATCTCCAACTTCTGCCGGTACCATCTCAAACGCAATCCGATTCCGCTCGCCTTCGGCTTATTCCGGTCCGAAGCGTACTCCAAGGTCTTGCCATTTGAGGATTTCGACGACCTTAAGGCGAACGTCGACAATTTGGGTATGGCAAAGTTCTTCTTGTCCGGGCTCGCGTGTGCGTATGTGGATGAGCCGCTTTTTTCATATCGTCGCAAGGAGCGCGCGCTCGATCCGAAACGCGTTGCCGGGATGCCGGGGCTCGATCGTCCGTTGGAGATCTGGTTGTACTATCTCCTCCACCACGTGCGTTTTTATAAGCAGATCGAGGCCAAATTCAACCTGTGTGCCCCGACGCTCAGTCAACGCAGGTATCTGTTTGCGGTGAATGTCCAGAGCCTCGTTCAATATTCTCACCGCGTCATCCATTGGGTTCACGACCGGCTCATCCAAGGCGGGGGCGCTGATAAGCGTGTCGCTGCCGCGCTCGTGCGGCACGTGGATGCGACTGTCAAGAAACCGTTGGTTGCGTTTCCGGAGCTGGGGAGCTTTCCAGATGACGCGCCGGATACGGTCCGTTTCCATCCGGCGGTCATCAGGCGGATGCTGGAGAGCGTCCAGGCGTCTTTTTCGGCATTCGTCGACGTGATCCGCGCGTATCACGCGTCGGTCCCGTCGGATGCGCTGACGGGTTTGGCGCATGAGACGCTGCGAGCATTCGACGCTGAACGTGTGGAGATCGAGCGGGTCGTCGCTGAGAACCAGGCGGAACTCGATGCGATGACGCGGGCCTTGTTGTCGCCTCGGAAGACGCTCCAAAAGGATGTCAACGAAGTGCCACTCGCGAGCGTGATTTCGGCGTCGATGAACCTAGGTGCCTTTCTCGAGGATACGCTGCATTCCGTCGCTAACCAATCTTCGGGAGCCTTTGAGCATCTGGTCATCGATGGCGGTTCGACGGATAAGACCGTGGGGATTCTTAAGGGGTCTAGCGGCATCCGCTGGATCTCTGAGAAGGATCAGGGCTATCCAGATGCGCTTCGAAAGGGGATACGGATGGCGCGTGGAAAGTACGTCATCCAATGCGCGGTCTCTGACGCATTGGCGAACGAGGAGTGGATTCGGAAGAGTATTGATATCCTGGAAGCCCAATCGGATGTCTCGTTGGTTTGGGGATTCCCCGAGCGTCTGTCCGAGGACGGCGTTGCGGGTAACGTCTCGTACCCACAGTTCCATCATACCCTTGCGCCCCGCAAGACGGACTTCTTTCGTTATTGGCTGAAAACGTCTTTCTTTTTTCCAGAAGGGAACTTATGCGTTCGCAAGGAGATTTTGGAAAAATGCTATCCAAGCGATGACGTTCTTAAGAAGACGCAGTTGGACTGGCTTGCATTCAGTTATGCCTTCCATCGTTCCGGCTACCTCTCCTTCCATCTTCCTATCGTAGCCAACTTTGGACGTACACATGGAAACCAGATGGGTGAGGGGCTAATGAAGACCGGAAAGATTTGGAAGATGCATAAGAACTACCTTAAGGATGTTCGCGCGTATCGCTGGAAGATATTGCTCGGTCTCAGCAGACCGGTGTTTCGGGACGGGGCTGGCAACGTTTTGGATCACGCGTTCGACCGTGCCGCCTTCGCACGCGAGTATGCCGCACATTTCTTCCAGAGGGTGATACATGTCGATGCGCGCTACCTATCGCCGAAAGCATATCGCGATTATGCGCTGAAAAAAGCCCGTTATTATTGGGGAAAAATCCGCACCTAACCGTATGAGAGCGCTTCTAAAAAAGATCGGCGGTCTGAGGCTTGCGGTCCTAATCGCGAGACTCTTGCGCAACGAGCACGGATTCCTGCAAAAGGCTCGTTTGCTGTGGGTCTATTATTCCGATGCGCGGAAGTACCGAAGCTCGAATCCGAACTTCTCGTTCAAGCTCGTCGACGCATACCCCTGCATCTACGATAAGACGGAAGTAACGCCGGTCGGTGCCGTGTACTTCTATCAGGATTCCTGGTGTGCCCAAAAAGTCTTCCAGACTCGCCCCGCGACCCACTACGATGTAGGTTCCAAGGCTGAAATGGTGGGGATCCTGTCGCAGTTCACTCCGGTGACAATGGTTGACATACGTCCGTTGACCCTTACGTTGCCCAACCTCTCTTTCGTGAAGGGCGATTTGCTGAACCTCCCCTTCGCGGATCGGAGCATCGCTTCCTTGAGTTCTATCTGCGTGATCGAGCATATCGGCCTCGGAAGATATGGCGACGCGCTCGATGCCTTCGGTTCCGAAAAAGCGGCGAAGGAGCTCGTGCGTGTGCTGGCGCGACATGGGAACCTGTTCATTTCCGTTCCCGTCGACGTCGATAACAAGATCTGCTTTAATGCGCACCGGACGTTTACGCGCACGTATCTCCTGGATTTGTTCGCCGAGCTCGAGTTGGTTGAGGAAAAGTACATCTATGGTGACCGCATGGAAGACGTATATGACCCGGCTAAAGGGTTCGGAACGGGCTTGTATCATTTTCGTCGGGTATGAGGAAGAAAGAGGCGATCATCCTTTCGCATAACGGTGGGCAGCTTGCCAACCAGCTTTGGAATCACCTAAGCATTTATGCGTATTGCCTGGACCGAGGATACGTCTGCAAGAATTATTGCTTTTTCGAGTATGCGTCGTCGTTCTCATTCCCCGTCGGAAATGCGCTCATCGACCTTCTTTTCTTTAGGACGTTCCCGTTCGGCGAGCGTCTTTTTGGCTTTACGTATACGAAAAAGATTTGGCGACGGCTGTATCGGGTTGTTACGATCATCCAGGAGATGGTGCGACCGCGATCACTGATCCGTTCACGTACCACGGCTGACTCCTTGGGAACCTATCTGCTTCCGCCTTCCGCGTTGCCGACAACCGAGCTTGCGCGACTTGAAGCGAGTATCCGACCAATCCTGTTCGACGGTTGGCTCTTCCGGAATCCGGCAGGAATCCGGTCCTATCGAGCCGAGCTTATTGCCGCGTTCCAACCGAAGCGTGAAATCCAAGAGCGGGTCGCAAATTTTCTGCGGCCGTTGCGGGCCTCGTCGGCGCACATCGTCGGTGTGCATATCCGTCAGGGTGACTACCGTGAATTCAAGCAAGGCCGATTCTTCATCGATCAGAAGCGTGTGCGCGAGATCTTGGACGAGTATCTCGCACGATTCTCCCTGTCAAAAGATGGGGTTTGCTTCGTCATTTGCACGAATGGGGATGTCGATGTCGAGGCCTTTTCTGGCCTGGACGTGCGCCGGACCGGCCTTGGCTCCATCGAAGAACTTTTTGTTCTAGCCGCCTGCGACCTCATCATCGGTTCGGATAGCACGTTCGGCAGCTTCGCCTCGTATTACGGAAATATTCCCCACATAGTCTTTAAGAACGAAGCGATGGACTGGGCATACTACCAAGATAAAAAGCAGTACTTCCAAAATAAGTACTGCTTGACCGTTTGCGATGATCCCACCCTGTGGAGCGGGCGCTAGGCAGCCCCGCCTTTCAATTCCTGAATCTGGTTGATGATGTTCGTCGTGGAAATCTCTCTGAACTCCGGTGGGCACGTGCGTTCCTGGATGACCATCGGGATCCCGAAGGCGTCGGCGAAGGCTTGTCGCCGGTCGATGCTGAAAGCGTCGTTGTTAATGATGTAGATGTCAGGGCGAAGCTGGCTGAAGACGAAGGGAAGAATCGCCAACAGGTCCGTCGGGGTTGAGACGGAGTCGATGAAGCAGTAATCCACGGGTTTGAGGGCATCTACGGCCCGGATGCGGATGAGTTCGCTTTGGATGGGTCGCTGTTCGCCTTTGCGTGTCTTGAGGATGGCATCGCTCCCGACGGCGACAACAAGGATGTCGGCGTGAGACTTACAGTTCTCCAAGAAGAGCGCATGTCCCGCGTGGGTCAAATCAAATCCCCCGGAACAGAAGCCGAGCTTCTTGTCGGGGTGCCGCGCGCGTATGTCGGCAAGCGCCTGGATGGAGATAATGCTCATAGGGAAACGGATAGGGCTTACGTGGCTTTGGAACCAGAGTATGGCGAACCGCGGGCTTCTTTGTCAACCCTTTGTTTTCAATAGGTAGATCCGTTCGTGGAACCAGGTCGGTGCGAACGTTTCCGCCAGGCGTTCAGCGATGGGCTGGAGACGCCGGGCGAGCCACGGCCATTTCCACAGGTGCGGAACGAAGACGCCGTAGCCCCGCTTCTCGACCGTCACGAATGCTCGGTCCAGGGCGGCTTCATATTCAGCATAGCTCAAGTGGTGGGCGAACCCCGCCTTTTTCAGTTTCAGCCGACTGAGGAGGGAGGTTTTCGACGCGAGCGAACAGATATAGTAGCCGTTTTCCTGTAGGTGGGCCTGTGCGAAGCGGAATTCCGTTTCCAGGTCGGTCAGGTTGACGACCCCGACCTCGACGACCACTGCGAACGTCCCGAGAGGCTGACTGTCGCGGAGATGGAACGCGATCGCGGCAGAATCTGTCTTTGCGGCCTCGATCATGCCGGGTGAGACGTCGACACCGACCAGCGGTCGGAAGGCCTCGAAGCGGTCCCGGATCTCGCGGATGATGATGCCGTCCGCACAGCCGACTTCAAGCAGTGGCAGTGGCCCAGGTTGGCCTTGACTGATCCGTGCCAGCATCCCCATCAGGATCGCGCGCCGTTTCTTGAAAAAGAAATGTACATAGTCGGTGTCCACGTCTGGATACCGTTTCTTGGAGTAGACAGCGCCCTCCTTGTCGTAATAGGGGGTATCTTTCTTCATATGGACGATTTACGAAACAGGCAGACCAGATGTCGTCCGGTCGTCGGGGTGGCGTCGATGAGCATCCTCTTGGCGATCGCTAGAACGGCTTTTTGGACAAAGGCGAAGGAGCAGAGCTTCCTTGAGATGCGGATGAGGGTGGCGTACAGCCGACCATGCTTAACAAGATACCGGGCGTCTTTGAGGTCAAAATTAGCGAATTGGGCTTTAAGTAGGGTGAGGTCGTAATGGCGGTGGTGCTTAGCCTGGACGGGAAAGTTGGTTGTCGGCACGGTTACGATGACGCTTCCTCCTGGTTTGAGGCGCGCGAAAATAGCTTGCAAAAACGGAGCGATCTCCTCGTCGGGGATGTGCTCGATGGTTTCGACGAGTGTGACGATGTCGTACGTCTCTTGGACACCGGCCAGATCCTGTGCGGCAAATTCGACGCTGTCGCCAAAGCTGAAGGCCTTGGCGAACAGGATCGCACGTTCGGAAAGGTCGATGCCCTTCAAGCGCTTTCCTGGGAGCTGCCTGTTGAGTTCAAGGAGCATCTTTCCGTCGCCGCAGCCGACGTCGAGCAACGTTTCGAAGGTTAACGTTTGTATGATTCGAATAACCCAGGAGACGTAGGCGTAGTATTCGAACCCCCAAGACATCACGGCGTAATTTGTGAACGGGGAAAAACCAACCAGGTGGTGATAGGGGAATTGGTATTGGTCGTCTTGGAGCTTGAATTTTTCTTTCATGGGAGTGGATCCTTCGCTGAGAAGGAGGATCGATGACGAATAGGATAGCGTTCACGGAATGCGTCTGCAATCGCTTTGGACGTCCCCGCGCCTTATCGGCGCAGCATGACGTAGATTGTCTTGAGCGGATCAGCGTCCTACGCGAGCGTTCCCGCGTTCTGGTGGTGAAGAGGCTGGCGGCTTTTTCGTTGGGAACGCGCTCGCGGAAGAACGGGAAAAGACTTTCTATAGCCTATCGCTTCAACACGAAGAAATAGCCGAGCGGATAGCGCTCCCGCGCACGTGGTCGCAGATATAGGAACAGCGCATCCAGCGCGTAGACGACCGGGAATAGAGCTAGACGGACCGCGCGCGGCAGCGATAGGGCGACCGTATTGAAGGCGACCGCGAATGGCCCACCGCCGATCTCCTTGATCATGCTCTTCTCGAAGCCGGCGCGCGTAAAGATGCGCTGGAGCGCCTCCTTCGTATAGCGGAAATAATCGTGGGGATCCGGATGGTAATTGATGAGGAACGGGACGAAGCCCAAGAGCGGCGCTCCCGGCTTCAGGACGCGGTGCATCTCGTTCGTGAGGAACTGGTGGTTGAAGATATGTTCCAGGACGTTAAAAACGATGATCTGGTCAAGGCTCGCGTCGGCATACGGCAGCGGATCCGTCTCAAAATCGAGTTGCCGCGTTCCCTGCTCACGCGGAAGCAGGTCGACGGTCTGGACGTCCGTTCCTTCTGGCACGCGTAAGAAGGTTAAGTAGTCACGATGCTTTCCGCCGCCGACGTCGAGGACGGTGCCTGCGAGCTGGTGCCCGCGCAGTTCCGCGTTCAGGAGGGCTCGAGTAAGGCTTTTTCGTTTGGCGATCTCTCGCAAGAGGAAAAAGAACATACCTAAACGCCCTGCCGTCGCAAGACGATGCCAATGGTTTTGAGGAGGATCAGCCCATCGAGGATCAGCGAACGGTGCTTCAGGTAATACAGGTCATACTGTAGCTTCATCAGGTTGTCCTCGTTGCGCTCGTTCGGTTTGAGGTAGGTGACCTGGGCCCATCCCGTCAGTCCGGGACGGGTGATGTGCCGGAGGGCGTAGGCCGGCTCTTGAGCGAGGAGGGGTTGCACGAACTCCGGTCGTTCCGGACGTGGCCCGATGAACGACAGGTCTCCACGCAGCACGTTCCAGATCTGCGGCAACTCATCGATGCGGAGCTTGCGCAGCCAGCGGCCGATGCGGGTGATGCGTAGGTCGGTCTCGGTACCGCCACTGAAGCGGGGCCCGTTCTTTTCGGCGTCCGTCCGCATCGTACGGAACTTCCAGAGCGGGAAAGGGGTCTGGTGCCTGCCGATCCGCATCTGCCGATAAAGGAGCGGCCCCGGAGAAAGGAAGAAGTTCAGGACCCAAAGCGCCGGCATGAACGCCAGCGTGAGGAGGCCGAACGGCACGGAAAAGAGCAGGTCAAGCCCGCGTTTTACGGTGTCGTACACCGTCTTTTCGGCTTCTTGCAGGTGGATCAGGAGCCAGGTTTCGGAAAGGTGTGTCAGCGGAATGCGTCCATCGATCGTTTCTTCGAGGTCAAGGAGGTCAAAAATTGGGATCCCTGCAAACAGTGCGGCATGCGCGATCCCTCGCGCGGAGGTCTGGAGCGAAGCCTTGCGGTCCATTACAAGCGCGCCGATCCGGCGGCTCTCCACGGCCGCGATCGCGGCGCGTTGATCGGTGATGAGCTCAACGGCGGGCGATCCTTCCGGGAGCTCGGATCCGGGTGGGAAGAACGCGGCTCCCAGGACGAACCCATAGTGGTTCTGTTGCAACAGCGCGCCCGCGTTGCGGAGGAGATGCGGATCGCCCATATACAGGAATGAGACAGGTTTCTGTGTCTCGACCACGAAGCGGTGGAAAAGCGCTCGCCAGCCGTATCCAAGGATCAGACTGATCAGGAAATGGACGAACAGGTTGGTCCGCGGGGCAATCCCGAAGGGGAGCAGGTAGAACACCGCAATGGCGATGCCTAGGTTCGCGAGCATCGACTCAAGGTAGGCCCGCAAGAGCCGGAGCGGCGGCTTCGCCTCGAGCGCGTACAGGTGATTGATGTAAAAGCTGATGCACCATAAGACGCCCACGAATCCAAGGGCTGGGACGTGGCGGGCCAGGTCTTCTGCGGTCACATTGCCGTATCGGATCCAGAGGGTCGGGAAGAGGGCCAGCTCGAAGACGAACAGGTCGCCAAGCGCGAGGGCGAGTTGTTTCAGGCGATATGTGGGGGGCACCATACGTTGGATCCAGCTTGACGGAAACGGCTCCGTTCTTCAAGTCGGGAGGGCTGGGGACGGACGATCCTGTCCAAAGGGCCTTCGGAAGGCGTGCGCGCATTTCTGCGTGGATGAGGCGTGTTGTCGAAATGGCCGCTACGTCTTATCATGGGACGCATGGCTCCTTCCTACGACAAGAAGACCGTTCTCGTGACCGGCGGCGCGGGCTTCATCGGCTCGCATCTTTGCGAATCTTTGGCTCGCCGCGCCCACGTCATTTGTGTCGATAACTTCTCGACCGGTACGCCTGCCCACATCCAGGCCCTCTTGCAGCAACCGAACTTCGAACTGCTGCGCCACGACGTCAACGAGCCCCTCGACCTCGATGCCCAGCGCGAGCTCGACCGTTTTCAGCTCCGCGTTCACGGCATCCAGGAAATCTACCATCTCGCCTCGCCTGTCGCGAAACACGCTTCCGATCGCTATCGCCTCGCCACCCTGCAAACCCACTCGACGGGCTTCCGGCACATCCTCGAGCTCGCTGCTCGGTATAAGGCCAAGGTCCTGCTCACGTCTTCCTCTACGCTATACGAGCCCACGTCCGAGCCGTATGTCGCCGAGGACGCCCGCTGTTGGGATGACCACCTGCTCCCGTCATCCGTTTACGACGAGGCCCACCGGTTTGCGGAGACGATGCTGCAGGCCTACAGCGATGTCCACCAGTTCCCCGCGAAGATCGTGCGCGTCTTTCCTGCGTATGGTCCGCGACTCCGGGCGGGGGAAGGCTTTCTGTTGCCAGACCTCATTCGTGCCGCGCTTGCTCACGAGGATCTCGAACTTGCGCAATCCGAAGATGCTCGTCTCAACCTCTGCTTTGTCACGGACCTCGTGGACGGCTTAGTCAAGGCGATGGAACATCCGCATGAGTTACGTGTGCTGAACCTCGGTTCCGACCAGGAGGTCCGCCTCGGGACCGTCGTCAGCCATATCTTGCAGCTTACCGGCTCGACGTCCCACATCCGTTTTCGGGCCCAGGAGAGCGTTGCGCACGCGCCGCTCCCAAATATCCACAAAGCCCGTCAGCTCCTGCATTGGCTGCCGTTGGTGCGTTTAGATGAGGGATTGAAGCGGATGATCGACTACGCCCGCTCGAAGCATCAGGAGGTAGGGGATTTTTCTCTGTAGGCGACGCGAAAACGGTCTTCGGATCGTTTTTACGTTGCCTGGAGGGGTGCCTCGCGCTAGAGCCTTCGCGAGCCATGTGCTACCCTGGGCCTATCTATGCCTGCAACGATCATTGAAAAAAAGAATATCCTCGTCACGGGCGGCGCTGGCTTCATCGGCTCGCACCTGTGCGAGGAATTACTGCGCGAAGGCCGCGTGATCTGTGTCGACACCTTCGTCACGAGCCAAGAATCCAACATCGACCACCTCTTGAAGCATCCCAATTTCGAATTCATTCGCCACGACATCAACCAGCCGCTGGACCTGGATTCTTTTCCGGAGCTCGCGCGGTTCCAGGTCAAGGTGCAGGGCATCCAGGAGATCTACCATCTCGCCTGTCCGACCAGTCCAAAGAAATTTGAGCAGTATCGGATGCAGACGCTCCTCGCGAACAGCGTCGGGATGAAGAATGTTTTAGATATCGCCTTACGTTACAAGGCGAAGACGGTATTCGCTTCGAGCTGCGTCGTCTACGGCAACCGCCAACCCGACAACCATGCTTTTCGTGAAGAAGAGATCGGTTCCTCCGACGCCCTGTCCCCGCGCGCGTGTTACGATGAGGGCAAGCGCTTCGCGGAAGCGGTCTGCGCCACCTATTCCCAGGTCCACGACCTCGAGATCAAGATCGCCCGCATCTTCCGCGTGTATGGTCCACGCATGCCGCTCTATGACGGCCAACTGATCCCGGACTTCATCACTAGTGCCCTCGAGGGCAAGCCGGTGGAGATCTACGGCGACGAGACCTTCGCGACCGCTCTGGTCTACGTCTCCGATGTCGTGGATGGGATGATGAAGCTCATGCAAGCACCGAAAGACATCGGCCCCGTTAATTTTGGGAGCGATGTCGACGTTCGCGTGATCGATGTCGCCAAGCGGATCCTCCAGATGACGGGCGGTGCCTCAACCGTGAGTTTCAAGCCCGCTCTCCTCTTCTTGACGCAGCTCGGCCTTCCGGACCTCACGAAAGCCAAGGAGAAGCTCAGTTGGGTGCCACTCGTGACTCTTGATAACGGCCTTAAGGAGACGATCGCGTACACTATGGCGAATCGCCATCTTCTGAGTTTTCATTCGTTTTAAGTCAAAATCGGCTTTTTCCCCAAAAAGCGGGCGGATCTCGTTGCTTTTTGAGGAAAAACCGCGTAGGCTGGGCCCATGCGTCTGATCGCTGTCATTGCCGCCTATCAAGAAGCCGCCCGCCTGTCAGGCGTTCTTGAGGTGGTGGCTCCACACGTGGACCGTATCGTGGTGGTCGATGATGGCTCGACAGATGGGACGGATCACGCCGTAACCCATCCGAAGGCGGTCTTGCTGCGCCATTCCCTCAACCGTGGCCAAGGAGCTGCGCTTCGTACGGGGACGGCCGCCGCGCTTGAGCTGGGAGCGGACGTTATCGTCCATCTGGATGCTGATGGACAGCATGATCCGACAAGCATCGCAGGCCTGGTCGCGCCGATCGCAGCCGGTGAGGCGGAGATCGTTTTCGGCTCGCGCTTCATGGGGATCCCGGCGGAAGGAATGCCGGCAAGTCGTCGCGTCCTCATCTGGGGGATCCGTCAGTTTAACCGTTGGGTATTGGGGATTCCGGCGAGTGTCACCGATCCGCAAACGGGGTTCCGCGCCCTTTCCGCTCCCGCCGCCCGGGCCCTGGTCTTCCATCAGGATCGCATGGCTCATGCGTCTGAAATCCTCAGCCGGGTGACGCGTTCGACCTGGCGCTGGAAGGAGGTGCCGGCGCGCGTCGTCTATACCGAATATTCGCTCAAGAAAGGGCAAAAAGGGACGGACGCCCTGAAGGTTGCCTGGAAACTCATTCTTGGCGCGTTCCAGCGTTCATAATCCTATGATTTTCCAATGGGTATTCGCCGCCGTCTTTTGTGCGGCCTTGGTCCTGACCTGGCGCCGTGTGCGTCAGCGGGTCTTTCGGTTTGTGGAGGGGCTGTTCTGGACCCTGGTGTGGGGCGCGGGCCTTGTCCTGATCTGGCGCCCCGAGGCGACCAACTTGCTCGCGAACACCGTCGGTATCGGCCGTGGCGCGGACTTGATTTTGTATGTGGCCGTGATCAGCCTCTTTTTTTGCATCTTCCTGTTGGCATTGGCTCATGACCGATTGGAACGTCAGATGACCAAGCTCGTGCAACACCAGGCTCTCGAACACTTCCGTCAGACCTATACGCGTTCGTGATATGCGCATTCGCCATGTCGTCTGTGTCGCGCCACCACGGCTAGGGGGGATGGGGACGGCGGCGCTGCGTTGGGCCGAGGCCCTACACGAGCGTGGCCACGAGGTGGACGTGGTCGTTCCCGAAGCCTCCGGCCTTCGCGCGGTGCACCCCTTGATTCGTTCCTGGCCCGTGCTCTTCGCCTGGGGAAATGGCGCTCTTTTGCGTAATCTCAAGGGATTGTGGGAAGGGATCGATCTCCTACACCTTCATCTTCCATTTTATGGTGTGGAAGAGTTTTTACTGATGACGAAGCCGCCAAAGCCCTGCGTTGCCACCTTCCACATGGATGCGGTCCAGACCGGTCCACTTGGCTTCGCAATTCGGGCACATCAGCGGTTCGTGCAGCCGTTCCTGTTTCGTCATGTCGACCGGTTTTTTGCGTCTTCGTTCGATTATGTCGCCGCTTCTTCTGCCGCTTCCCTTTTGAAGCGGTCCCCGGAGCGATGGCAGGAACTCCCATTTTTCGTTGACGTGGAACGGTTCCAGCCCGGTTCACGGACCCCGGGCCCGAGGTTGAGGATCCTGTTTGTAAGCGTCTTAGATCGCGCCCATTTGTTTAAGGGATTGCCGGTCCTTTTGAGGGCCTTGTCTCGCGTAGAGGGCGCCCATCTGACGATCGTCGGTGATGGGGATGCGCGATCGTCGTTTGAGGAGGAGGCGGTTCGCCAGGGCGTCTCTCGCTGTGTGACGTTTGCGGGACGGCTTTCCGATCAAGCGTTGGTGTCCGCCTATCAATACGCGGACGTCGTCATTTCGCCGTCCACGAGTGCGGCGGAAGCGTTCGGTCTGGTCGCGTTGGAAGCCCAAGCCTGCGGGACGCCGGTGATCGCCTCGCGCCTGCCGGGGGTGCGGACGGTTGTGCGTGATGGTGAGACCGGACTCCTCGTCGCTCCAGGATCGGTCGAGGAATTGACCGAAGCGCTGCTACGCCTGCGTGATGATTTGGCTTTGCGCCTATCGCTCGGTCAACGGGCTCGGGTATGGACAGAAGAGCGTTTCGCGAAGGATCGCCTTGTCACGGAACTTGAACGAGCCTATACCGACATCTTATGCGCCTCGCGGTAATCACGAATGCCTATCCGCCAGCGGCACAAGGAGGGGCGGGCGTCATTGCGGCGGAACTGGTCGAGCTTTGGCGGGCTTCAGGCCATGACGTTCGCGTGTGGGATCGGCGCGCGGCCTGGTTAAAAAAAAGCCCGATCTGGCGATTATTTGGGCATCTTTGGCAGGACCTGGGACCGTCTACGGACTTGGCGGACGTCCTCGCCTGGCAACCGGATCTCGTCATTACGCACAATCTCACGGGCGTGGGGTGGGGGACGGGGAAGGCGGTCCGCGCCGCAGGGATTTCTTGGATCCACGTTCTGCATGATGTGCAGCTGTTCGAACCGTCCGGGCAAATCCGCACGGATCAGGTGACGCGTTGGCAGTGTTTTTGGGCTGGGTGGCGATCACGTGCGCTCGGGCGTCCGACGCGCGTCGTCTCGCCGACGGCCTGGCTATTTGAGGCGCATGCCCGGCGGGGCCTGTCTTTTTCGGAAGCGTGCGTCATCCCGAATCCGGCTCCGGAAGTCGCTGAGCCGTCTACTTCGGAGCGTGCTTCGTGGGTCTTCGTCGGACGTCTGTCGGAAGATAAGGGGGCGGATTTCCTCTGCCTGCTTGCGCACGCGCATCCTGAAGACACGTTCCTGTGCGTTGGCGACGGCCCGTTGCGTGCCCAGTTGGCGTGTTTGCCGAATGTGCGCTGTGTCGGCGCGCTTGCGCGTTCTGAAGTGCAGGCGGCCCTGCTTGAGGCACGCGGCCTGCTGATGCCGTCGCGCCTGCAAGAGAACCAGCCGACCGTTCTCCTCGAAGCGTTTTCCGTAGGCGTCCCGGTGATCGCTTCCCCGCAAGGGGGTATTCCGGAAACGGTGGGGGCCGGGGGAATCGTGGCGGAACTAACCCTTCCGGCTTGGGCTCGGGCGCTGGAAGAGGTCGCCGCGCAGCCGTTCGTTTGGCGTGAGCGGTCGCGTCTTCGCGCGAAAGCATTCTCTCGCGACACGGTTCGTGCACGGTGGGAAGTCTTGCTTTCGGAGACTACCGAGCCGTCGTCCGGCTGAGCGATTCCGCCGTAAACTGGTACACCCAAACAGCTCCATTCCCGAAGGAGATCTGGTGATCGGCCTGGTTGCCCAGGCGTTCACGGACCGGTTCGGCGTTCCACCAATAGTCGTTGATGACGACGAACAGCTGCTGGCTCTGCGTGAGTTCGGCGGCCTTTTTTAGGTCGGTGAGGGTCCCTTCCGTTGAGGCGGTACGTAGGAAGAGTTGGTACAGGGGGCCGCCGGTGGGGATGGGGTAATAGAAGACGTCGTTCGCATAGCGGGCGAACCCATAGGTTTCCAAAGCGGCCGCGCTCACGGACTGGTTCGCGAGGACGGCGTACGGCGCCCCTTGTACGCGTTCCTGCATCCAATGGATCGCTTCCAGGTCCGCTTTGCCCACGCTCCAGCCGCTGCTCGCGCGGGCCGCGTCGTGGCGGGGGAGGCTGTCGTAGACCCGCAGCGGCCAGGCGGCGGCGAGTGCCAAGAGGACCACCCCGAACAGGAGTCCCGAACGTCGTCCGAGGTCGCGGAGCCGCGGACTGATCCACGCGGCGGCCAAGGGGGCGAGGCAAAGCGCGCTGAGGATGCCTAACCGTTCCGTATAGTTCGAGCGCTCATAGGCGATCAGGAATCCGAAGGTCGCGACATGCTCCAAGACCCATTGGACGCCTAAAAGCCCCAGCCCGGTTAGGCCGAGCCAGCGATAAATCGGCTTTTGTGGACGAACGGCCTGCCAGACGCCTGCAGCCAGCAATCCAAACGTCACCGCCAAACGTGCCCATTCTGCCGCATCCACCCAGAGGTTCAGAGTCTGGCGAGGTTGGAGCAAGATGGCAGGCACGAATGTCTTCCAGGACAAGGTCTCAAAGAACGCCCAAGACCAGGTGATGGGCGCATTGCCCAAACCGCTCTGCGCCCAAAAGGCGAGCGGAATGGCGGAGAGCGCGCCCAGCGTGCCGATGGCATAGAAAAGCTGACGTCTCCAGGGACGTTCGCACCAGCTCGCGAGCCAGGCGCCGCCAACGAACGCAAGGGCGGGTAGGCCTCCCAGCGGATGGGTCGCTGTCGCCCAAAAGGCCCATAACCAGGGAAAAATCCAAGACCATCGGGTCGGGTGCGTCCACAGGGTCGCGATGAGCGCGCTGAATCCTAGGACGTATGAGAAGGATTGTGGCGTTGTCGTGACGAATGCCGCCAGGGGGAGGAAGAGGGCCGTTATCGGCAAGACCCAACGACGTGAGAGGTCTTCTTGCTGCCAGCGTACCAACGCGGCCACGGGCAGGAGGATGCTAACCGGGACAAGCCACGTGTCCGTGATGGTCAGGGGAAGGTCAAACGTGCCCGCAAGCCACGTTGTCCAGACGTATTGACCGATGTAATAAAGGGGTTTCGGCGTCAGCGTTCCGGTCGTTTGAAGGACAGCCTCGCTGGCTCGGTGGATGAATCCGTCAAATCCATAGCCGAGCGGGTAGAGAAGGGGTGTGAGCAACGAGACGCTCAACCAGCTCGCTGCGTTTGTCAGGAAGGCGGCGAGCGGGCGGTGGCCTTTCCAAGCAAGCAGCAGGCTCGCCACGAACGGGATTGCGAACAGCAAGAACCCGCCTTTCGGAAGAAGTGGCCAAGGCGTCCGCAGGCTGATGTGGGTGGCGTGGTCGTTCGCGATGAAGATGAGAAGCCCCAGGCTCAGCAGGGAAGTGAGGACCGCAAAGACCGTCAGGGCCGCCCGCCAACGACGTTCGGTTGTGGGTATGATGGCCGTAGGTTTTTCTTGCTCGAGCGGCGGATGCGGAACGATAAAGAGCAAGCCAAGGATGCCGAGAGCGGTCTCAACGAGCAGATGGGTCGCTCCGTTGATTGGTTGCCCGAGGTAGTACAGCCCCGTGAGCAGCAGCGAGAGGAGCGCGACCCAGGCGCTGATCCCGAACAGGATCCGCCACAGGCGCGGGACCGTCGGACCAAGCCAGGCTTCCCCCAGTTGCCACCCAACGAAGAGGAGGAGGGTAAAGCGGATGCCGACCTGTGCCGCCACCCCAATCCAGGCGACGGGGAGCCATAAACCACCCACTAGGAGCAGTCCTAACAGACGTTCCGAAGAAAACCACGCAGGCATGGGAGTAGTGTAGCACGGCTCCCCCTGCCCTTGGGGATCGGTTTTTCCTACGCCGGGACCTTTTTATCTGTTTGCGAAGGCGGGAGTCGGGGGTCTTGACGCACATCGTTTTTTATGTAATACTGCCGTATTCTTGGCTGTGGGCTCGCCTGCGGCTAGGAACCCTTCAATGTTCAGACGAAAGGAAACATCGTGCGAAAAAACCTCGTGAAGGGGGCCTCCCTTGCCCTCTGGATGCTCTCTGCCCCGCTCTCCGGCTGCGATCTGTACTACGGCCTCGCCGATCCTTCGGTCGATGCGTCAGTTGCCGATCGTCCGATCGACCAGGCCGACGCCGTCCCCGACCAGCTCATCGCCGATGGGTCCGACGTCTCGGCCATCGACGGCCAGCCGTTCCCGCCCGACGCGCTCCCCGACGTCGTTCCGGATCTGTTCCCGATGGAGGATCGCTTTCTCGACGCGTCGCCGGACGAAGCGTCGACGGTCGACCTGCCCGACGGTTCCGATCGGGCCGATGCCTCCGATGCGGACGACGTCCCGTCTGAGCTTGTGGACCTGATGGATGGGGATGCTCAGGAGGATGTTTCCGACGCCCCTCCCGACCGCTTCGACGAGGACTTCGCGGATGTTCCTGCCGACAGCATCCCGTCGCCGGACGCTCCCGCTGACACCGCCGATGCCTTCGGTGATGCCTCGGTGGACGCGGAGCCGATCGATGGCTCTGATGCCGACGTCGGGTCAGACGATGCTGTTTCAGACGTCATGTCCGATCCGCCCGCTCCGCCCGATCTCGTCATCACCTACGCAACGACGCGAGGACCGACCGTCATTCCGGCAGACCAAGATGCGTCGCGGATCGACTACTCCTTCGGCGACGGGACCAGTATCGCCTGCGTCACCACCCGTCTCGCTTCGCCGCTCTGGCGCTGCACGGTGCCGACGGTCCCGCCAGCGGCGCGACTGGTCTCAGCGCTCTACTTCACCATTCCCGGCGCCTGCGGGATTGGTACGGGCCGGAGTTGTGACGGATGGCCTACCCTCTGGTCCGTCACCTGGCGCG
The DNA here is from genome assembly GCA_964623645.1 of uncultured Gammaproteobacteria bacterium. Taxonomy (GTDB): domain Bacteria; phylum Patescibacteriota; class Patescibacteriia; order 2-12-FULL-60-25; family 2-12-FULL-60-25; genus JAGOUA01. The sequence goes on from CAZURG010000008.1 coordinate 32,373, forward strand.
GCCGGACGTACAACTCCGAGACGGTCGTTACAACCGATGCCGGAAGTGAGTCGGCCTTCCGTATCGCCGAGCGGACTGAATGCTCGGCCCAGATGGGCTACAACAACACCTGTGTTCGGTTGGGCATCCAGCCCTGACCGCCTCTGGCGCATCCCTGCGGGTGCGCCATTTTCTTTGTAGAGGATTCCTCGACCGGTCCGGCGATACGCGACATTCATTCCATAAAATCAAAGTTTTGTGCCGACGGCGTTTTTTCCTTATGCTGGGAGGAGCCTCCTTCCTATGCTCATGACAAACGACAATATTCGTTTGTTTCCTCACGATCCGCTCATACGCACCCTCTTCGCCTGGATCCCGCGCTGGGTGCGCCCCAACCATCTCACGGTGATTCGTTTTTTGTTCACCCCAGTCGTCCTCTTTTTTCTCTGGAAGGAACGGTGGCCTGAAACGCTAGGCTTGTTCCTTTTTGCTGCGTTCACCGATGTCCTCGACGGTTCCTTAGCCCGGTTACGCAAGCAGATAACCTTTTGGGGGACCGCCGCCGACCCGATCGCCGACAAATTCCTCATTGGTTCCGTTTCCGTCTTGTTCGTCTCGCGTGTCGTCGGTTGGTGGCTCGCTGCGATCGTCCTATTTATGGAGGTTCTCGTGGTTTCCGGCGTCCTCTATCGCCGTTCCAAGGGTCGGGTCAGCTCCGCGAACGTCTTCGGTAAGACCAAGATGCTTCTCCAGGCCTGCGCCATCGCCCTGCTCCTGCTCTCTCAGGTCGGCGTTTGGCCGATCCTGGTTCCTCTTGCGCTTTGCCTCTTCCTCTTGTCTTTTTTCTTCGCCTTCATCTCCTTTTTGACGTATAGTTCCTGACGTTATGCTTGCGACTCTCCGCCGTCTTCTACCCGCTTCCTGGTTCCAGCTGTACCACTACGCACTCGCGCGCCTTGCCGCCTTCGTTTATCGTTATCCTTCCGAAGAGCTGGTGGTGATCGGCGTTACGGGCACGAACGGCAAGACGACGACGAGCTACCTCATCGCCAAGGCTCTCGAAGCCGGGGGCGCGAAGGTTGGCTGCACCACCACCGCCATCCTCAAGATCGCCGACAAGGAATGGATCAACCCCACCAAGATGACTATGCCGGGCCGCTTTTTCCTGCAACGAATGCTGCGCCAGATGGTCAATGCGGGCTGTCGGTACGCAGTCCTTGAGACGTCCTCACAGGGCCTGATCCAATCGCGCCACGACGGCATCTCTTACGATATCGCCGTCTTTACGAACCTGACCCCTGAGCACATCGAGGCCCATGGCGGGTTCGAATCCTATAAGAGCGCCAAAGCCCAGCTCTTTTCGCATGTCGCTAAACGTCATGCAAAACGCTTACAAGGGAAGGAGATTCCACGCCTGTTTGTCCTGAACGCCGATAGCGAGCACGCAAGTTTTTATGCCGGTTTCGGCAAAGATGTCACCTGTCTCTGGTACGGCCGTCAATCCGCCAAAGGCCTGCGCCCCGACGAATATCACCTCACGGAAAAGGGGACAGATCTTGTGGTGGAAGGTGCCTATGGCCACCTGCAGCTCCCAGGGGACTATAACGTCGAGAACGCCCTCGCCGCCCTCGCGGTTGCCGCTTCCCAGAATGTTCCCATGGGCGCGGCCCTTGCCGCCTTATGCGCCATCTCTTTCGTTCCGGGTCGATTTGAGGTTGTAGAGATGGGCCAACCATTCCGCGTCATCATCGATTACGCTCCTGAACCCGAATCCCTTCGCCAGCTCTACGGAGCGCTCCGCCTGAGTTCGCGCCGTCGGCTGATCCATGTCCTCGGTTCCTGCGGGGGAGGACGTGATATCGCCCGACGCCCTCTCTTGGGCCAGATGTCGGCCCATGAGGCGGATATCGTGATCGTCACGAACGAAGATCCGTATGACGACGATCCGGTTGAAATCATCAAGCAGGTCGCTGCTGGGGCCCAAGCCTCCGGAAAAACGGTGGGCAAAGACCTGTTTCTCGTAGATGACCGTCAAGAGGCAATCGCGCTCGCGATCCGCTTCGCCGAACCAGGCGATGTCGTCCTCCTGACGGGGAAGGGGAGCGAACCCTGGATCTGCGTCGCCGACGGGAAGAAGCTCCCTTGGAACGAACGCGCCGCCGCTGAAACCGCTCTCCGCACCCGGCTATGATCGACCTCTTCGCCCTCGCCCGTCTCCAACCCCACGAACGCCTCGAGACCGTCACGCGTTCGCATGGCCTCCGCTTGCTTGTCCGCCTGTTGGTCGCGGCCGTGTGTCTGGCGATCCCGTTCTTCTTCCTCTTCGATCTCCGCGGCTACGCGTGGGGGATTGCGCTCATATTTTGGCTTGTCGGTGGAACGCTATTATGGCTAGCGTTTGACGTCTGGAGCTCCTCCGTCGTCTTGCTGACTTCAGAACGGGTCATCGGCGCTGAACGGACCTCTTGGGGCCGTGTCCGCGTCCATGATTGGCGGGTTGCGGCGGACGTCTCGCCTAGCTGGATCCCCTCGCGCCTCTTCCCCTGGCTCGGCACGTCCGTCTGGACCCGTCCCGATGGGGGATCCTTGCGCCTTACCTGGACCCGTCCGCCTCTGACCCACATCCGCCAACGCTCGCTCGGCAGCCGTCGCCGTCACCTCATCCGTCGCCTTCGCAAAGCCGACCCCGCCACGCTCGAGCGTGTGGAACGTTCCATCGACGCTCCAGACGCGGCGTGATACGCTCTTCTTATGCAAGCGCGCGCAAACCCTTCAACGGATCGCCAGGCCCGCCCGTTGGCGCTCTTTTTAGCCCTAGGATTCGTCGCGATCACCGGTCTTTCCGCCGCGCGCGAACTCTATCGTCAAAACCAGGTCAAGGCCGAAGTCGCGACCCTCCAAGACCGCGTCGCCCAACTCGAAGCCCGCAAGACGACGGTCTCCCAACTCCTCGAACGTCTCCAAACCCCCGACATGATTGACCGCGAGGCTCGCCTCCGCCTGAATATGCAACGTCCCGGCGAGCGCGTGTACATCTTGCGTGGCGAGGAATGGGAGCGCCTGTCCAGTGACCCGACGCCCGACGCCCCGACGCTCTATCAAGACCATCCTGTCGAGGTAAAGCGCTCGAATCCCGAGCGCTGGTTCCGCTTTTTCTTTGTCCATGAGCCCACGGCTTGATCCGTATGACCCTCTTCCGTTCCCTCAAGCAAAAACTCGTCGTTCTAATCTGCTTGGCCGTCCTCGCGGTCTTCGCGTTCCTGATCGTCGGCATTTCCGTTTCCATCCTGCAACGCCAATCGACGTCGCCGCTGACTCGTCGTTTCGTGAATGTCGTCCCTGTTCCTGCCGCGTCCGTTGATGGGAGCTGGCTCCTGTATCGCGATGTCCTCGCTCGTTGGGATGACATCGACCGCTCGCTCACCCTCCCCATCGAACCCGGGATGCAACGTCGCCCCGTCGCCGTACTTCGCCAAGAGGCGTATGAGCAGCTCATCCGCCAAACCTACCTCAAGCGTCAAGCGGCCGCCGAGAAATTTGTTCCGTCCGAAGAGATCGTCCAGCAGAACCTCGAACGCGTCTTGCTCCAGGGCGCCACCTCCACGCCCGCCCTGCTCGCCGAAGCCGCCCAAGCCCTCCAAGACCACGCCGGCTGGAATCTCGATACCTTCCGCGACCGCATCATCCGCCCCGCGACGCTCGAGGAAGCGCTTGCCCTACGCGCGGAAGTGGGTGGGATGAGCCGTGAAGATTGGCTCCGACAAGTCCAGACGTTCCTGGGGTCGGGGAGCGTGAAGCGGTACCTGACGTTTTAGGAAAATTCCCTCTGTTGAGGGAATTTTTTATGCAGCGGATGAATCGGTATTTATGATCTGAATGCCTACCATCGTCTCATAACGAAAAAACATCCCAAAGGGATGTTTTTTCATGGAGCCAACTCCGGGAGTCGAACCCGGGACCTCTGCTTTACGAAAGCATTGCTCTACCAGCTGAGCTAAGTTGGCAGAAGAACGCCCCGGCAAGCCGGGGCGTCTTCTCGTGTTCGTACCCCTCATTCCACCTTCGTTCGTGTTCCGAACGGGGGTGGATGGTCGAGCTGAGCTCGATCCCGAAGACAAGTGCCGCCTTTCGGTTAATTCACTTGTCTGCAAGATCGAGCTCAGCTCGTTGGAGCGGGTAGGGGGAATCGAACCCCCCTGTCGTGCTTGGGAAGCACGCATAATAGCCACTATACGATACCCGCGATGCGATCTACTATACAGAACCGTCCGCAACTCGGCAAGGGAGGGGAATTTATCGAAAAATCATCGATTCGGGCAAGGATGCACCGCTAAGCCTCTGACTGTTTCCTTTCCGCATCCATGGGGAGAGGCTCAGCGCCTTCGTACACCCTCCATAACGCAGATTCGTGTATATTTGACAATATAGGGTATCCTGCTACCCTAAGTCCAGGAGGCACTCCATGTCCGATCCCATCGAAGGCCATCTCTACGCCCACTGCGAAACCGGCACCGAAGGCCAGCTCTGGGCCGTTGAGCGCCAACCGCCCAGCGGCGGCAACCCGTACGACGATCTCTTCCTTCTCGAGGCCGGCGACCGCCTCATCGTCCGCGACGCCCAGGGCGCCGTCCTGTTCAACGATCGCATCGACCCTGATCGCGAAGCCGGTCTCACCCCCTCCCCGGCCAACCCCGCCTACCGCCAACCCACCGCCCTCGGCCTCTGGGTCCACTGGACCCAACGCGGCTGGACCCCCGACGCCTGGGCCCGCCTCTTCCTCCCCCAGGACAAGGTCC
>CAZURG010000009.1:0-34524 GCA_964623645.1 uncultured Gammaproteobacteria bacterium
AAGGCTATATTTCTACAGCCAGGCCTTATCCCGAAGTTACGGCCGTTGTATTGCCGAGTTCCTAAACATGGGTTCTCTCGTACACCTTGGCACACGTATGCCCACTCACCTGTGTCGGTTTCCGGTACGGATTCTATAAGATTAGCTCTAGAAGGTTTTCTAGGCACAGCGTACCCGATCCTTGCTCCGCTTACGCGGAACTTGCGCTCGCCACGGGGCTTATGATCGACGGATTTGCCTATCGATCACCCCGCAACGCCCAAAGCCTCAATCCAAGAGACTCGACCAGTTAAAACCATGCGTCACTCCATCGAAATCTTACAGAAGTGCAGGAATATTAACCTGCTGTCCATCGACTACGCCTTTCGGCCTCGTCTTAGGCCCGACTAACCCAGGGACGATTCGCGTTGCCCTGGAAACCTTGAGTTTACGGTGGGCGGGATTCTCACCCGCCTTTTTGCTACTTATGCCAACATTCTCACTTCCAAGCGCTCCACGGTGGGTCACCCCTTCCGCTTCGGCGCTGCTTGGAATGCTCCTTTACCGATCCCACCGACAGAACGGAGCGCTCATCATGATGATAAGTCCTCTGTTCTGCCGGTGCGGATCCCGCGACTTCGGTGCGATGCTTAGCCCCGATAAGTTTTCGGTGCTGAGTAGCTTGACCAGTGAGCTGTTACGCTTTCTTTAAAGGATGGCTGCTTCTAAGCCAACCTCCTGGTTGTATAAGCCACTCAACCTCCTTTTACACTTAGCATCGACTTTGGGACCTTAGTCTGCGATCAGGGCTGTTTCCCTTTTGTCCTGTGGAGCTTAGCCCCCACGGACTGACTGCTGGGAACACTTAACGGCATTCGGAGTTTGGTTGGGAGTGGTAGGCTTGCGCCCCCAGCCCCATTCAGTGCTCTACCTCCGTTAAGTTATGAACCAGCGCTAGACCAAAATCTATTTCAAGGAGAACCAGCTATCACCCAGCTCGATTGGAATTTCACCTCTAGCCACAACTCATCCCCGAGTGTTGCACGGCTCGTGGGTTCGGACCTCCAGTTATCTTTCGATAACCTTCATCCTGGTCATGGCTAGCTCGCCGGGTTTCGGGTCGTGTATACGCCACCAAAACGCCCTATTAAGGCTCGCTTTCACTGTGCCTTCGCTCCCTCAGGAACTTAAGCAAGCGACGTATAGCACACTCGTTGGCTCATTCTTCAATAGGAACGCTGTAACGGACTTGCGCCCGCTCCAACTCCATGTAAGCGTACGGTTTCAGATACTTTTTCATCGCCCTCTCGGGCTGCTTTTAAGCTTTCCCTCACGGTACTAGTTCACTATCGGTCATGAAGAGTATTTAGTCTTGGCACATCGTCGTGCCTGCTTCCGACGAGGTTTCTCGGTCCTCGTCGTACTATGGATCAGAAGCTGAAGGAGAGAATCATTTTCGCTTACCGGACTATCACCGTCTTTGGTTCCACTTTCCAGTGGATTCGGCTAACGATCTCTGCATCTTCATGTGTCTCATGGGGGACACGTGCTCCGTCCCAACAACCCCGTTTTGAAGGCGGCCCACGCCCTCGCGCTCGCCCGCGGCTAAACTTGCGTCTAACTCGGTACGAACGGTCATACAAAACGGTTTTGACTGTTCCCATTTCGCTCGCCGCTACTCAGGGAATGTTGCAAACGTCTTGTCTCAGCCAGACCACGAATGATCTCGCGAGACAAGATGTATGCGGTGTTTTTTTCTTTTCCTCTGGGTACTGAGATGTTTCACTTCCCCAGGTTCCCTCCGCACGTCCTATGTATTCAGACGCGGGTCACAAGACTTCATCTTGTGGGGTTTCCCCATTCGGGTATCTTCGGATCAAAGGTTGCTTGCCACCTCCCCGAAGCTTATCGCAGGCTGCTACGCCCTTCATCGGCTCTTCATGCCTAGCCATCCACCGTACGCCCTTACGTGTTTTTACCATCCGGACTCTGATCGAATGAAAGATCAGCGGATAGAATTTACCTTGGTGTACTGCATTGCAAATCGAGTATGGCGCGATTGCGCGCACCATACCGATGCCTTGCACATATCTATTACTGATATGTTACTTTCTTCAGTTGTGAAGAGGCGGTCCATGCTACACACCATGCTGAGGGTCGCCTACGCGGTTCCTCGGGGATGGTGGAGACAGACACAGGTGGGACTCGATCCTAGGATCGGATACGGCCTGTGGCGTTCTCACGAGCACTGCTTTTTCTAAGGTGGTGAGATTGTATAGAACCCCCAAAGGCTTGTCAAGGGCTTTAAATAAAGGCCGAAATGGGTTATACACAGGATATGCAAATGATTCATGTGATTGCCGCCGGGGGGACGCAAGACGCGTGGCAAAACGCCGCAATTTCGCAGTATTTGGAACGGATTCGGCCGTTCGCACGGGTGGAGATGAGCGAAATCCCGGATGAACGAGAGTCGGCGACCGTTCCCGTGGAGCGTTTACGGGCTCGGGAAGGGGAAATCATGCGGAAACGGATCAAAAACCCGTGTGTTTTGGTGGCTTTGGACGAGGGTGGACGACAGCTGGATTCGCGAGAATGGGCGGGATTCTTGGAAAAGACGGGTGAGCGTGGGGTTCCGCTCGTCTTTTTGCTGGGTGGGGCGAACGGGTTGGATCCGGTGGTGCGGCAAGAGGCGGATTATGTGCTTTCGTTGGGGAAACAGACGATGCCGCATGTTTTGGCGCGGATCGTGCTGTTGGAGCAACTGTATCGGGCGCAGGCGATTTTGCGGGGGAAGGCGTACCATCGGTAATGTTCATGGTGAGTAGGCCAGGATTGACCCTTGTGCGTTTTTTCGCTATATCCTGGAGGCGAGGAGGTCGAATCTCATGAACATGCAGGCAATAAGCGCTATCGAACCGATCCAGCTGGGACCGGACAAGGCGGGCGTCGGACATCGGATGCGCATCTGGCGGAGTTCGGCGGATTACAACGGGAGGCCGTTTCTCGTGGCGGGAATGTGTGCGTCTGCCCTGGGAATTAGCCTCAGTTTGGCGGGCGGGGTCGCGATGTCGCTCACCGACATGCGCATCGTCTGCCTTCTCCTCGCCCTGACCTTCATGGGCATGGGATGGAAGATGTCCCACGAACGACGCGTAATCGCGATGGGAAGACTGACCGAGCGACTCGTGCGTTCGTCGCGCGGCGTAGCCTATGCGTTTCAGGTCTTTCTCCTCGTCAAAGAGTTCAATGCCCTGGCGCAGCTCGTGAACGCCCGTGCACAGGTGCGCGGGATCGACCCTTCTTACGCGCTTCCGCACAACTGGGATGAGATTCTGAAGCGTATGCACGAGACACGAGCCTTCCTCGTGCAAGAGTGCGATCTCGCCGAGTTCTGGATGACAACTTTGCAAGAAAAAAGTGCAAACGATGACGCTCGAGCCACGGCGCTGGGACTGGGAGACATCGATACACGCGTACGCATCGATATCGTCCTACCGTACGCGAAGGCCGCAACACTGATGCGCGCGAGCGAGCAGGAGCTGAGCCGCTAACGGATTCGTCCGAGCGGTTTTTTCTATCGCTCGAAAATGATACACAGGCATCGCTTGCGAAAGGGTGGACGCGCTCCGTATGATACGGCGCGGAGGAAAAACAATGCGAGGCAAGAACCGTAGGCCGCAGACGGCGCTGGGCGTGATTGGGCCGATGTGTAGCGGGAAGAGTGGGAAGGGGCAAGAGGAGTGCCTGAAGCGTCCGGAGCTGTATCGAGCAACCGATCCGTGGGAGCTCATCATCTTCAAGCCGGAATATGATTCGCGGACGGAAGGATTCTATACGCGGGTCGGGCACGTGAAGCGGGAGGCGATCGTGCTGCCGGGGGATCCGGAGCGGGTCGTGGCGATGCTGCGTGGGTGTGAGGGCAAGAACTACGTCGTCCTGCTGGATGAGGCGCACTTCCTGGGGATCCGGAAGAGGCGGACGGACCTGCCGGAAGACGAGGTCGCGGCGATGCATGAGGCGATCGTGCGACTGGCGGCGAGCGGGTGCCCGACGGTGGTGGCGGGACTCGAGTCGGACTTCGCGCGGCGGATCCCGCCACAGATCCGGCACCTACTGCTGGATCCGCGGGTGCGAAAGCGGTTCGTGCGGGCGGTCTGCAACCGTTGCGGACGTCGGGCGCAGCTGACGCAACGGCTGACGAACGGGCTCCCCTCCTCGCGCTCGGAACCGATGTTCGCGGTGCAATCGTCCAATGACGTGCAGGGCGACCGGGTGGAGAGGGACGAGCTCGATTATACGTACGAGCCGCGCTGCGTGCTGTGCCACAAGCTGGCGGACTGACCCTGAGGGAAGGGTCTTTTTCTTTATCTTCGGGAGGTGACGCTTGACGAAAGCGCCTTTTTCGCTAAGAATGAGGTGTGTTTTCAGAGGAGGACGAGATGAAACTCCAACTGGCGGTGGATCCGACGATCAGCGTGCGGCTCATGGATTTCGGGGCGCGGGTTGAGAACGGTGTCCTCTTCGTGCCCACGGCCCTCATGCGGGCGGTCAAACGGACAGGACGAAAGGAGGCGACGGCAGAACGGCTATGCGAGCTGCTCGATCTGGAACCGGAGAGGGTCTTGGCGGAACTGCCGCACTGGGACCTGTCGAACTTGCGGAACGCCCAGAACGCGCTTCACTCGATCATCACGAAAGCAGGCTTCGCCGCGGAGATCGGAGCGACGCGCCAGGACCGGCGGGATGGGGTGGTCGTCGTGCCGACGCGTCAGGCGGCATACGTGAAGCCACCGCTGCTGCTCGTGGAACGACCGGGATATCGCATGCGGCCGGGACGGTTCATGTCGCGGGTCAATGGGCAGGAACTTCTGATTCCCACGAAGCTGATCGAAGCGGCCCATCTCCTCCTGATCACGGACCATCGTGGGCTGTGCGAGGTGTTCCGACATGCGCCCCATAAGCTCGCGAGAATCCTGGATTGGTCGGCTGAAGAGGTGACGGCGGCGGGGAAGCCGCTGCTCGAATTCCTCGAACAACACGGTTATCTGCCGTATGACCCTCCCCCACGGACGGAGATGTGACGGCGGGAGCGAGCAGGACTCCCCCTCGGATCGAGGGATTTTTCTTTGAGACGGCATGCCCATGAGAACGTTTGGGCCCTTGACAAATAGAGGGAGTCTCTCGCATGATTCGCCATGGAAATGGAGGGAATGGTATGGCAAGTACGCTGATCCTGATCGGTGATCCGCAACGGCAGCTGACGGTGGGGCATCTCGATGGGGCGGTCGTGGGCTCGACGCTGCGGATTCCGATGAAGCTGTTCGAACTGGTCACGCGGGTACGGCCGAGGCAGCCGACGGCGGGAACCCTGTGCGACCTCCTGATGGCGGTTCCGGCGCATTTCGTAGCGGGGCTCCAGGAGGACGGCTGGAAGTATTCGGACCTGCAGAACGCCGAAAGCGAGCTCCATGTCCTGCTCGCGGAACAGGGACACCCGTACACACCCCTACCCGAGCCTGAACCCCGGAATTACGGGGCTCAGCCTCCACAGAAGGAGCCTGCTCGCTAACTGGCGAGTTTTTTTATGCAAGAAAAAAGACGAACGGAGGTCGTCTAGGTGGACGCGGTGGGGCGGTCAGGAGCGGGAGGAGAAGCCTCGTCGGACTCGGGCGCCGCTTCGTTCAGGAGGATCGCGAAGCGGATGAGGACGGGCACGAGCGTAAGGAGGGAGAGGAGGATCGCCTTCCGCAAGCCGACGGCGAGCACCTGGGCCGCGTCGAGGTAAATGACGGGCAGGGCGATCAGGATCGCGCGAGCGTCACCGCTCGCGGAAAAGGCGCTCCTGCTGACGGAGAACAGGAGCGCAGACAGGATGACCGCCAGGAGCGCGCTGTCGGTGACAGAGTCCGAAGAAGCGATGGGGTAACCCTCTTGTCAATCATCTCAAGCCCCTTCTCCCGTTCTTACAAGCCATCAAAAAACCGCTATTCCTTGCGAAAATCATCCTCCATGCTAGGATACGGCCACGGGCGGATGGTGAAATTGGCAGACACACCAGCCTTAGGAGCTGGCGCCGCAAGGCATGAGAGTTCAAGTCTCTCTCCGCCCACCACGTAAAAACTCGCTTTCCGGGCGAGTTTTTACGTGGCACGCCGTTCGCGAACAACGTGCCGTGGCCCAGCCGGTTTTTGGATCCGAGCCTTGACAAAAGCGAAGGGCCGTGAGCAGAATGGGAACGCTTTCTGATCCCCCACCGAACACAGGAGAAGGAGTCATGGAGAATCACCGATCCCGCCTGAAGATCCTCAATGCCATCGCCACCAACACGAGCGTGACGTTCATGACGAACGTAGGCGTTGCGGAAGCAGTGCAGGCCGACGACAAGAACCACGTCCTCACGACCCGACCCCTGCGGGACTGGTATGCCTGGTTCCGGGCACATGAGAGCTGGTTCCCACGACTGGTACGGACGGCAGCCGCGGCGTACAGCGACAACAGTCGCATCGGGCTCCTGATCATGGTTCTGACTCTCATCTACTTCAGCCTGCAGACAGACCGGTTCATGACCTTCGTGACATCGCCGCCGACGCTCGACGCGGGACCGGCTAGCCATTTTCTCGCGATAGGGCTGGCGGTCACGCTCGTGACGTTCGTCATCTGGTACCTGCGCACGCACGTTTCCCCGTGGGCACGGGCTGCGGAACTAGTGCGGGAAGCGTACGATACGACCGGTTCGTTCGAGGTCGACAAGGCGCGCTACATGCAGCAGAGCGGGCGCTATAACGGCTCGCGGTTCCTGCTTCCCTTCATCGCGTCAGGGCCCGCATCGGACTGGGTGGGACGCCGGCTCGGGATCCACGAAATGATCACGGCGCTGTTGGCCTGCGAGCTGCTGTTGTGGATCGACGTCTGGATCGGGTGGTACCGCGTGCCGATCGTGAAGCAGTTCACCCACCTCGTGCAACGCCTCACCTACCCTATCCCGCCAAACGAGCACCACGTGCGGGCGGCGCAGCTGGCGCTGACGGAACTGGCACGCAAGGCGGAGACGGGTACGTTGGACTCGTCCTCCTGATGGGAGGACTTTTTTTGTTTTGGAATTTTGAAAAAAACGGAAAAGAAAAAACGCCCGACCCCATGGGAATGAGATCGGACGAGGAGACCAGGGAGGTCAGGCGAACCGAGGCTCGCTGACGAGGAATTCGGCCATCGCGGCCGGGGCACCGGTGTCGAACCCGACTACGTCGAGCGTGCCCGCGTCGCCGCTGCAAGGAAGTGTTGCCCTACCGCCCATTTCGATGCAGCCAGGGGTGAGCCTCACGATGGAGGCGGGCGGTCCGCTCGTCGTTACCGATGCGGCAGATGGCCGCACAGAGGTCACGGAACTCGATCAGGATCCGCGGATCGATCAGGCCAGGATACGCCGGCCCCTCCTGGAGGGTCCGCAGGAGCGTGATCCAGATGGCGAGGCGTTCGACGACGTGCACGGGATCGTTGGCGATGGCTGGGACGCAACGCTGGATCAGCGCCAGAGAGGCGTTCCCTGGAAGCACTGCTCCGCCCGTGGCTTCGGCCTGTACCGACGTGAACACGGAAAGCGCTCGAGCGAACATTCCACTCGGCAGGGCCTGGGGAGGCGCGGTCCCGCTCTCGAGGCAGGTATGCCAGCCCGTGAGCCACTGCTCGGTCGCCTCGAACGTCCCGGCGAGGCGCTGAGCGAACGCACCTGAAGATGAGTGGTTCATTGTCCCCTCCTTTCGAGAGAAAGCGTGGCATGCGCGGCCCCATGCTGGCAAGGCACGGAGGATTGACATCGCTACCAATTCATGAAACCATCAAACCGGCCTAGACGCCCAGCGAGAAGGAACGATCCATGAAAGAATTAGTAGAACGCATCGAGATCGTCGGTGGGCACTCGTCTCACGGCTCAATCACGATCCAGTCGGACCGGTTCACATCGAACGTCCAGGTCGATGGAAGCGGGGTGGTGCATCGAACCGTACAGCCGACGCCGCCCGCGGCCCGGCTTGTGGCGATGGCCCGGCACCCGCTCGTCCCGCGAGTGGCAAAAATATCGGCCTTCATCGTAGCGGAATTCTCGCGAAAGGAACTCGCGCTGTTCGCCGGACTCATCATCTTCGTCAACGGGCTGGGATACCTTCTCCCTCATTTCAACCGCACACGCAGCCTGGCGGAAACGATCGGATTCAACCTCCTGTTCTGGGCGGTGGTCGGCTGGAGGGTTCGGCTGCTGATCAGCCCGTGGCACGCCGCGGAACACATGGCGATCGCGACCTACCGCAGGCTCGGCAGCGTCCGACTCTCCGACATGCGGCAGGCGTCGCGGGTCGACCCGTCCTGCGGCGGACGCCTGTTCGCCCCGATCCTGCTCGCAAGCTATCTCGGCACGGCGATCGAGCGGCAGTTCGGGCTCAACTACTGGGCTGGGTACCTGCTGCTCGTCGAAGGGTTCCTACGCCTGGATGAAGCGGTCGGACTGGACCGCGTGCCGGTATTCGGACACCTTTCGCGCTTGCTGCAGCAGTACGTAACCACGCAGGAGCCGGAAGATCACCACCTGGAGGTCGCGCGACATGCGCTCCTCGGACTGCTCATCGCGCACAACGAGGAAAGAATGGCGGGCGCAGATAGGCCCGAACAGTGGGATTCGGCAAAAACAACACACACCTAATCTCCTCATGGGAGATTTTTTATTCCCCCTTTTCAATACGCCGAATTAAGCAGGCGTGACCCCATCCTTTTCATCGTCGCTCCTTGCAGCGTTGCATAAATCAAAAAAATGCCACTATACCAAAATTTAGTGAGCGATTTGGAACGATTAGACCGATAAAAGAATACCGGCACACGCCGGTATTGCCTTCATTCTTAGGCCCGCTCCACGTATTCCCCCGTCTCCGTGTTCACGATGATCTGCTCGCCGTTCTTGATGAAGAGCGGGACCATCACCTTGATCCCCCCTTCGACAACGGCTTCCTTGAACATGTTGCCGCCGCTGACCGTGTTGCCCGCGACCGCATCCATCGCCTCGATGATCTTGAACGTCATCTTGCGCGGGATCTCGAGCGAGACCGGACGGCCTTCATACGTGGCGATATGGACATCAAGGCCTTCCCGAAGGAACTTGCCCTGATCACCGACCTCGTCATCCGACATAGTGACCTGCTCGTATGTGCCGGCATCCATGAAGGTGTACCCCGTAGCATCGTGGAAAAGATACTGCATGTTGCGATGCTCGACTTCGACGATCACGATCGATTCAGACGTCTTGTTGGTGACTTCGAGAACCTTTCCGGTCTGCAGGTTCTTCTGCCGCGAACGCACGAACGCCGCGCCCTTGCCCGGGTTAATGTGCTGGAACTCAACGATGAGCCAGAGGCCCTGGTCATTTTTTACGATAACCCCTTTTTTGATGTCAGACGGTGAAGCCATAGGAAAAGCCAAATAGTATGGGTGGACGATGCCTGAACGGGCGCATTTTGTCAATTAACAAGCCCCTACGAACGAAGCCCCAGGGAGCGGGAGAGAGCCGCCCCATCATGCCGCAGCAAGGCTCCGACCGCCTCCCGCACGCGGATCTGAACGTCTTCCGCCTGGGCCAAGTCGGAAGCGATCGCTCCCAACCGATAGACCAGCGGCTTCAACGAGCCTTGGATCAGGACCCCCGGATCCTCCCCCAAAGCCATATACGCCTCCCACCAGCGTCCGACCTCTTCGGGATAATCCGCAGAAATAGCCCATTGGGTCGGGAAATAGACCACATCATAATTCTTGAATCCCCACCGCGCGAATTCGGGATCGATCTGGCCCAATCCCCCATCCTCCAAGGCTAACCAGTTCCAGGGGGCGACATCATGATGGTTCAGGCCGCGCTCCATCAGCAGGCGATCATAGAAATGGAGGAGCGCGGTCGCCATCGCTTCTGGAAGGACGCCCTTCGTGACGGCGTTCGTGAGATACCCGTCGAGACGCGCGCGCAGCGCCTGGTCATTCAATCCGGTTCGGGCTTGCTCGAGGAGGAGAGGTGGGGCCTCGTCCATCGGAACGTTGCGTAACCGCTGGATAAAACCCGCTGCAGCCGCATACGCCGACGAGGGAATCGTTCGGATCGGCCCGCCCGCGACGGTTTCTGCATACGGGACGCCGCCAAGGTCCTCGGCCTCCAAGATCCCGAATTCAGCGCGTTCATGATACGTGCTGCGCGGAATGCGAACCCCTTCCGCCGCCCCTTGAAACGCCTCGTTTGCGACCGCTTCGACGCGCAGCTTCAGGCGCTCGTCCGGCAGGCGCGCGATCTTGAGGACCAACCCATCCCAACGAAACACGCCATGCCGCTCCAACGCGCGAATCGCGACCGCACCCGGATATCCGCAAGCGGACAATGCCTCTTCCCAGGAAAATGGGCGTTCATTCATGCACGCAATGGTAACGGACACACGCTCACCGGACAAACCGTTCGCGCGCGGATAGCGGCAAGACCTCGGTGATCGAAGCCGTGCCCACGATCAGCATCACCAACCGTTCCACGCCAAAGGCGATCCCTGCGGCCTTCCCCATCGCGGGCAAGGAACGAAGGAAGGCCTCATCGAGCGGCCAGGTGGGCTTGCCTAGATTCGCACGCAAATCACGCTCTTCCTCGAAGCGTACACGCTGTTCCTGCTCATCAGCGAGTTCCGCGAACCCATTCGCCAACTCAAGATCCCCGATATACAGCTCGGTCCGCAAGGCGAAGCGCGGATCCGTCGGATCCTTACGCGCAAGGGCGGCCATCGATGCTGGATAATGCGTCAAAAAGGTGGGCTTCCAGGCGCTCCGATCCGCGTTCCACCCAAGCTTCGGCTCGACTTCGGAAAGGAAGATCTTGAAGAAGAGATCGTCCCAGGTATCGCTCACGGACACGGTTTGTCCATGTTGAATACAGGCCTGCGCCATGGCAGCGCGATCATCAAGAAGCGGCTCAAGGTCGAGATCGGCATAGATCTTCATCGCTTGCGCGACGGTCAGTCGACGAAACGGTTCCGCCAACGCCGCTCGCCAATCCGCCCGCTCCCCCACTTCAAGCGCCGCCACGACGAAACGGATCATTGCCTCGGTATCGTTCAAGAGCTCTTCCAACCCCGCCTCACGCCGATACCATTCGATCATCAAAAATTCGGGATCGTGCGAGCCGTCCCACGGTTCGTGATTGCGAAAGCACGGACCTAAGTCATAGATCTTCTCGAAACCCGCTGCCAATAAACGCTTCATCGCATATTCCGGCGAGGTGATGAGCGCAGCCGGATGCTTCGATCCGGAAGCTTCAACGACTTCCGTCCAAAACGGCTCCAAATAGGGCTCCTGTCCCGGTAGGCCCACCAAGCGCGGGGTCTGGACCTCCAAAAAGTCCTGCCCATCGAAAAACGCGCGCATCGCCTTCACGACGCGCGAACGGAGACGGAGGAAATCGGTTTGCATGGACGTACTCTTACCCATTCTTTGAAAAAGAGGCAATCCCATTGACAAGGGCCTATTTTTCCGTAAGCTCGGGGCTGGAGGTCCGCATGGCCGTTTTCCGACCGTTCTTCGTCACGCTCACGTCAGACCAGTCCCGCCTCCAGGTCACGCGCAAGCCGCTCGCCGTTCGGCGCTTCCTCGCGGATCAGGCGGGCTTCGTCCACCCTCCGCCGCGCTACGACGCGCTGCGCTACACCCTGGGCACGCTGACCGTCGACGGACAAGAGCGCACCCTCACCCTGTACGCCCGCAACGGGATGATCGGCCGCGGCCGCGCGGAGATGCTCAATGAGCGGGTCGCCTGGATCGAGCTCCTCCCCTCGCTCCTTGTGCTGCACGCCAACAACAAGCCTGATCGCTTCGATGGAGCCTGGGTCACCGTGCCGATGCTTCCCGTGAACACGATGAAGAAGCTCCCCGAGGATCGTGCGGACGCCTGGATCGCGCTCTCCTGCGGGGAACACACGCACATCGTCGGACGCAACGACACGAGTTTCGGCATCCGCAGCGCGGACGGGCAAAACGCCCCCATGCTCCGCATCAGCAAGGACAGCGATCTCCACGCCACGACGCTCCACGACGAGACGCATCGCCTCGCCCGCCTTCACAACGACCGTCCCTGATAAGGACGTTTTTTATATTGTGCAAAAAAAAGACTCCGGGGGAAACCGGAGAGGGCCTTGGCCGTTGGCCTAGGCGGCGCTCGTGGGGGTGACGGCGGGCGCCTCGGGCGCGCCGTTGGCGGGCGCACGTTCGGTGGCGCGGTCCACCGGGACGGTCACCGCCCCCACGGCGATCTTGAGCCACCGCTCGTACTCGTCGGCTCCGATGGTGTGCCCCTGCTCTTCCCGCTCCTCCATCGCCAAACGGAACTGCTGCATCATGGCGACACGCGCCGAGACCTCCGGGGAGGGCGACGGCGGGGTCCGCATCGCCGCCACGTTGCGCTCCACGAGCTCGCGGAACTCCGCGAGCCCCTCCGGCGCGACGGTCGCCGTCTTGGTGAGGTGGGCGAGAACGCGGGTCAACAGCTCGACGACCTCCTCCGACGGCCTTCCGCCCATCGCCTTGATGGCGGCCCCGAGGAGCTCGGCGGCTGCAGCGATGTCGTCGCGGCGGGAGCGGGCCCGGTCGGCCTCGAGTCGGGCGGCCTGGGCGTTCCGGAGCAACCCGGCGACGTAGAACATCAGCAGGGCCAGCAAGAAGGTGCCGGCGGCGGCCATCACGAACTGCATGTCTTCACTCATTATCGACTCCTTGTGACAAAACCAGCCGGAAAACTACCAGATATCGCACGTTTTGTCAAGAGGAACAGCTTCACGAAGACAGAAAAACCGCCTACATAGGCGGTTTTTCGAACCGATCTTAGCGGACCAGGTACGGCACCAAGGCCATGAACCGGGCGCGCTTGATCGCGTTGGAGAGCTTGCGTTGGTGCCAGCCGCAGACGCCGGAGCGCTTGCGCGGGACGATCTTTCCGAAGGAGGACAGGTAACGGCGGAGCGTGTTCGTGTCCTTGTAGTTGATCTCCTGCATGTTGGTCTGGCAGAAGAAGCATTGGCGGTCGATGTGTTTTTTCATACGGGGTGAGCGAAAGGCTGGAATCTCTCGGACTTCGCTCGGGATGTGAACGGGAGGCAGGTGCCTTCCGGATTGATTTAAGGTTAGAAAGGAATGTCTTCGATGCGGATCTCCTGTTCGGGAGCGCCGAGACCCTTGTCCATCGCGTTATCGGGACCGATCGGCACGACGGACGGCTCATTGGACGCGACCTCCCCCGCCGGAGCGGCAGAACGCATGGCCGCGACCCCACCGGCCGGCGCACGATCAAGGATGATCATGTTGTCGGCGGTGATTTCGGTGCGGCTGCGCTTCTGGCCGTCTTGGGTGGTGTATTCGCGGGTCTGCAAGCGGCCCTCCAAGAAGACGCGGCGTCCCTTGGCCAAGTATTGCGAGCAGATATCAGCGAGCTTGCCCCAGGCGACGATGTTGTGGAATTCGGCGCGGGTCTGCTTTTGACCCTGGGCGTCGGTCCACTGCGAGTTGGTCGCGATGCTGAACGAGCACACGTTTTGTCCGGTCGGGGTCGTGCGTGATTCCGGGTCGCGGGTCACGTTGCCGATGAGCTGGGCGCGGTTGAGGTCCATATACGGCTATTATGCCGTCTTCTCCTCGGTGGTCAAGGCCGGTTTTTCGGTCTTGGCTTCGGACTTGGCCTCGCCTTCCTTGGCTTCAGCGGGCTTCTCGCCTTCCTTGGCCTCCTTATTCTCCGGCTTGTCGCGGCGGCGGTCGCCACGGCCGCCTTCGACGACGATCTCCGTGAACTGGACGAGTTCGAACTTCTGGTCGGATCCGGCCTCATCGGCACGCAGGATGAGATGGCGCAGGATGTCGTTGTTGATGCGTAGGTTCTCTTCCATCTTGGCGAGAGCGGAGCCGTCGGCCGTGAAGAGAGTCATGACGTAGTGGCCATGGCGCTGGTCCTTGATGGCGTAGGCCAAGCGGAGCTTGCCGAGGCGCTTGGTGGCCTCAACGGTGGCACCAAGCTTGGTGATGAGAGCGGAAATCTTGGTCTCTACCGTCCCAACCTCCTCGTCGGTGAACGAGGTCGGGATGATATAGAGAAGTTCGTAACGGTTCTCCATAGATGTGACACGGGCCCCTTTTCGGGGCTATCCCCGCAGGGATGTGGCCGGTCGGTTAGCTGTTAGTGGGGGCAGTAGACCAAAAAAACGGGGTTTCGTCAAGGAAAGAAGTTGCAGGCTTGACATTTTCCCTAAAACGGGAAAAACTGGCTCTAGTAAGCGCATTTTTGTGGGGCGCTTGGACCCAAGACCGCTCTGGATCCACACGCCCCCTAAAAACATGCATTTCGCCTGTTTTTTTTAGAGGGAGGAGGTCTGGAGATCATGGTTGGACTGTTTCTCGCTGCCCTGTGGTTCGCTCTCGCCGCCCTACTCCTAAGACAACCGCTCGGCGGGTATCGGGATGCGGTGAAATTCCTCCTCTGCTGGTATACCGTCTCGGGAGCACTGATCGTAGGGCTGGCGAGCCTGACCAACTTCCTCTGGGCGCGCAAGATCGAGACGCCTCTGGATCGTCTTCCGCTCATGAAGATCCTCAGCTTCTTGAGCGGGTTGGAGCTTGGCCGCCATCTGTCGCTGGGCATCTTCATCCTCACCTTCAAGACATTCTTCCTCGTCGGTGGCGCAACTTTCCTCCTGCGGGCCGCCGATGGGGCGAACGACCTGTCTCAACTGGACGTCCCCTCGCTGATCGTTGGTGTAATCATCCTCACCGCAACCTGCTTCGTGGGGATGCGGCTGAAGCCGATTCCATCAAGCGACCGTTGAGACCGGTCCCCCCCCATCCAAGCGGACACCACCCTCGCGCTCATCCAGCGCGTTTTTTCATGCGCAAAAAAAATCCACCAAGGCGCGCTTGAAGCGGGCTAGGCGGTGAAGTTGGGGATGGCCACGGGGGCCTGCATGGCCCCGGGCGGGTAGGGGTCGGCCTTGGGGTAGCGGGCGTGGTACTCGGCGTACCAGTCCTCGAGCTGGGGGTTCCCGGGCTGGCGGGGACGGTCGCCGGGGCGTTGCTCGATCATGGTGGGCGGGTGGCCGATGACGCCCATCATCTGCCCGATCTGTCGATCGTTGGCAGCCGCGGCGGCGCGGGCGTCGGAGAGGGCCGTGAGGATGGCGCCGGCAACGGCGATGAAGAAGGCGGCACCAACGAGGATGGCGATGGCCATGGTCTGCTTCCTTTCTCGAACGGGGTGAGGCGCGCGGGCCGGGATGACACGAGCGACGACGAGGGATCTTAGCCCATCCCGCTCGGCCTGTCAAGGGAGAAGGCAGGAATAAGGCAAAAACAAGGGTAAAAAAGACCCCGAACGGGATCAGTTGAGCAACGGCTTGCGTGGCTTCGTGGGCTTGGAAGGAGGCAGTTTGGGCGATGGACGACGAGCGGGAACCTGACCAGGTTTTGCCTCCTCGAAAAAAACGGTGAGGGCGCGGGCGAGGCGACGCAGCTCGAGAAGCGTCGCGCACACGAGGACGATGAGGATGAGGAGCGCGAGAGCGATCAGGGCTAAGAGAGACAGCAGGAGATGGGCGGGATCAATCACGTCGCCCCACGCGTGCCGACCGGCGGACGCTCCTTCGCCCTGGAAACAGTCGTACCAGCAGCGATGGTTTGCTCGACCAGGTGAATATCCTCCTCGACATGCACGCCTTGATGAAGGATGCAGCCGCTAATGAGCGTGAAAGAGCCGATCTGTACGTCGTCATCAAGACAACTATCCAGCACGGAAGCATGCGCGCCGACACGAACCTGATGCGCGAGACGGCAGGCGCCGCGCAGTTGCGCGCCCTTCCCGATCCAGGCCCCGTCCCCAAGGCGGGTGGTGGAAGAGATCCAGGCCTCCGTTTCGATGACGGCAACCCCGAGAATCTTCGCACCCGGTTGAATGGTGACGTTTGAACCGATCCAGACGAGGTCGGGCCGTCGGATGTCGACCCCTTGAAAGGTCGCGAGCTGGGCGACGGTGAGAGCGTTGCGTTCGTCGACGATCCAATGGGAAAGGCGCATGAGCCACGCGGCAGCCATCAGTCGGGCGGGCAGGGTGCGTGCGAACATCCACAACCGACCGAACAGGATGAAGGCGGCACAGCCGCCGATAGCCCCCTTTGCCGTCGATGAGAACGGGGACAAGAACAGCGGCAGGGCGATCATCATCGTGAGGAAGCAGACGGCGATGATCATGACCAAACCCGCCACCGAAACGAGAAGAACCATCTGTACGCGCCGGATAACCGCTTCACGATCTTCGTTTGCCGTGGAGAAGGGATCCATGGAGACCTCCGTAGGGAGAACGGTCCCAAGGTATTGCACTTTTGTCAATCCTCCCCAGAACACGTATAACATCTCCATGACGTACGCCTTGTTTTTGGGGATGACTCCGGAATTGTCTCGCGCGGAGATCGCCAGCCAATATCCAGGGAGGAGCACGACCCTCGTGGGAAGCGTGATTCTTCAGGATATTGAGGCCTCCCCGTCCCTGTCCCGGCTCACGGGCTGCACGAAGATCGGAGCCCTAGCGTTTTCATGTCCCGTGAAGGAACTACGCGCAGAGCGGCTCGTTGCCTGGATCAGCGAAAATCTGCGCGGAACGGGGAAGCTCACCTTCTCCGTAAGCTTCTTAGGCGACGGATGGTCGGAAAAACAGCGCTTTCCGCTTGAGACGAAACGCCTCCTCAAGGAAGCGACCGGGCGCTCGATCCGCTGGTTCGCCGATCCGGATGGACAGACATCCCCCGCCGCGATCCACAAGCTCGACCTCATCCGCGACGGCTATGACTTCACGATCATCATTAAGCAAGGAACGGCGTCGGTGTTCGTGACGACAGAAGTCCAAGATCCGGATCTCTGGACGAAGATCGACATGTCGCGCCCGCGCCGCAACGCGAAGAACGGGATGCTGCCACCGAAGCTCGCGGATATCCTGGTCCACTTGGCCGGAACGAACATCTCGACCTTCTTTGATCCATTTTGCGGAAGTGGAACGCTCCTTGAAGCCGCCGCGCGTTCGCATATCCCCACCATTTTTGGCTCAGATATCTCCCCCGCTATTGTCGATGACGCGAAACAGAACCTTGCGTGGGCACAGGCGGAGCAACTTGTTCCACAAGGGACGAACGTCCAACTCCGGGTCGCGGATGCGACGGAACACGCCGACCTCCCCGCCGGCTCGATCGATGCGATCGTCACGGAAGGCTATCTCGGAACACCCCTCCAAGGGGATGAGCCGCGCGCGTATCTGGAAAGCGAACGGGCCGTCGTGGAAGACCTGTGGAAACGGAGCTTCGTCCGCTGGACGGAGATCCTTCCGCAGAATGGGGTGATCATCGCGGTGTGGCCGGAATACAAGACGACGTTCGCCCAGGTGCGAATCGATATCGATGCGGATACCTTGGCGGAACTTGGTTTTGAACGTATCCCCTTCGAGCTGGCAGGTGGCGAGACGCGGGAAGAACTGCTTTATGCGCGACCTGAACAATCCGTTCGCCGTCGGATCGTGAAATTACGAAAGCGGTAAAGAAAAACACCCGCCACACGTTCGTGTGGCGGGTGTTTTACCTTAACGGAAATACGCGGCAAGAAAGGCAACGCGCGCGTGCACCGACACAACCTCCTTCTCTTGCCGGCGGATCTGCTCGACCTGACGCCTATCGAGGTACTCGTTCCGCGGCCGCGTGATGCCGTACCCTTCTAACGCATGCTCCTCAAGATTCAGAAGGCGCTTCCTGACCCGTTGACGATCGATATCCGTTTCAAATGCTTCGACGGTACAGAGATCGAGCAAGGAGCTGCCAAGCGGATGACGTGCGAGATCCGTGGTGATGATATCCAACTGTTGCCGAAAGGCCTGCATCGCGGGCTCATAGAAGGAAGGGTCGTGACGCTTCTTCCGGATCGTATCGTTGGCGACGCAAAGCCGGCGGAAACGGGCGAGGATATCGAGAAACTGCCGAGACTGGAGTTCAAGCGCAAGCCAATGGGCACGTTGGACGAGCTGCACCTCCAAGCTCATCGCGAGACGCGATAAGAGCTCGCGTTCTTGGGGCTCGAGAGCAAACCGATCAGACGTCTCGAGCAGAACATTCAGGGCTTTTACCAGCCTCCCTCCCAGGCGAACGATCGTGTCGTCCGTCTTGCGCGCCTTCTCGGCGAGGGTGGGTAATGGATACCGACGCGAACGCGGGGTCAGATCGTCGTCAAAAGATAGAGCGGACGCCTCCCCTACCGCCGTTGGCGCGCAAGCTTCAACGAAGGCCTGAATATCACGACCGATTTCGCGTAGGACGAAGGTTTCTGGACCCGAAAGTGCGTGGTGAAAAGACTCATGTGTTTGATGGGTAGCCACCTGTTCCAGCTCATGCGTGATTCGCTTCAACACATCGCCGATCTTGGCATGCGCGAACCGCCAAGCCTCTGGATCGGCGATGCGTGACGCCGCCGCTTCTTGCTCGTATGCGTGTGCAAGCGCCATAAACCCCTCTTGCAAGAGAAGGTCGGGGGAGGAAGCGCGTTCGACACGTGGCATGGGATCGTTCCTATCATACCACGGCAGCGGAGCGAGCTCGCACAAAAAAAGGCCGAAGCCGATTTTTTTCTCAACGGAACATCTTACGGATAGATCTGATTCCCTTCTTCGTCATGCAAGATGATCGCTTGCACAGGACAGGATTGCGCCGCGAGGAGGATCGTCTCGTCATCGGCCCCTTTTGGGTCGACGACATAGGCTTTATTCTCGTCATCCAACTGGAAGACGCCCGGAGCGACGGTGACGCAGGGGGCGGCGCCGATGCAGAGGTCACGGTCGACCGTAATTTTTGCGATCTTTAGCGGTTTTTTGGGAGATGGGGCGGCGGGGAGGGACATATTCGGGAATGAATGTAGCAAAGAAACGGAATGGCGGCGAACGACACCCTTGACTCACACCGTCCGAATGATACGCTCCGCACAAGGACGAATGCTGAGAGGGAATCGGATGAAGAACAACGAAAGACATGTCGCTATCGCCAGTCTTCTCCTGGTTGGCCTCAGCATCCTCTTCGCGTGCCAACCGCTCATCCTGGTAACGCCTACGGGGAGAGGCGTAGTCGCCTGGGTCCATGTCGCCTTCGCGGCGTATAGAGGGTTGGCGCAGAAGAACGATGCGCCTTGGAT
Organism: uncultured Gammaproteobacteria bacterium; assembly: GCA_964623645.1. Taxonomy (GTDB): domain Bacteria; phylum Patescibacteriota; class Patescibacteriia; order 2-12-FULL-60-25; family 2-12-FULL-60-25; genus JAGOUA01. The sequence goes on from CAZURG010000009.1 coordinate 19,225, forward strand.
CGAGCGGGTCCGGGACGGACTGGCTCTGGGCACGCTGGCAATCGGGAGCCTGCTTACTTTCTCCCTCTACCTGTCCCCGGTGAACGCGCATTTTTCCTCCGCGGTGACCGTGATCCTGGTGTCTGCGGTTCTGCGTGCGCTCTCACAGGAGAATCCCCCTCCAAGCGGCCCCCTTAGCGGGCCCTAACCTCCCTATGCGGAGGCTTTTTCTACGCCGAAATATTTTTCCTTGTAGAAGCGGAGCAGCTGCTCGACTTCGGGGATGCAGCTCGGGTCGCCCGTCCCAACCTTGGTTTTCTGTTGAAGCTTTTCGAGCGTGTCGGCCCCTTCAAGCACGGCCTCCTCGATATCATGGTCCGTGATCTTCAGGACCTTATCGATAATCCGCCCATGTTCGATGGTGATCTTGTCGGTCTGCCCGGTCTGACGGTAAAAATCGTTGATCGCGGCACGGAGGGCCTTGTCGCCGAGGACGGAGCAGTGGACCTTGCGGGCCGGCAGGCCGCCGAGGCGGGCCATGATGTCTTGCGGGCGCAGCTTGAGGGCTTCTTCGACGGGCAAGCCGCCGTTTTCACTCACCATGACGGAGAGCATCGAGGTGGAGGCGATCGCCGAAGCGCATCCGAACGTCTTCCACTTGAAGCTCTTGATGCGCTCAACGCCGTCCGGATCGCGCTCGATGGTGAGCCACACCTTCATAGCGTCGCCACAGGCGGGCGAGCCGACCATGCCGAGATACGCGCCGGCCGGACCCGTTTCATCATCCAGGAAGTTTTTTGGGGAGAAAAAGTGTTCTTTAACGGTATCGGTATAGAACCAGCCCGCTTTTTTGGTGGGGGCGACGACATCGCCTTGGCGCGCGTCCGTCTGCGGGGCGACCACGGGATTGGTTTGGGGATCGGACATACGGTTAGGCGGTAAAATATTTCATATCGAGGTTCACGGGGCTCATCTTGCGCAAGCGCTCGACGATGCCCGGCATGACGCGCAGGACGAGGTCGATATCGGCGTCGGTCGTGGCGTGACCGAGGGTGAAACGCAGCGAACCGTGAGCAGCCTCATAGGAGAGGCCCGTCGCGAGGATCACGTGCGAAGGATCCAGCGAGCTCGAAGCGCAGGCGGAACCCGTCGAAACTTGCACGCCTTCGGCATCGAGATAGAGCGCCGCCGCTTCGCCCTCAATATCAAGGAAGGAGATGTTGAGGTTGTTCGGCAGCCGTTCCGTGGGATGACCGTTCACGCGGGATTTTGGGATTTGGAGGAGGCCCGCCGACAAACGATCGCGTAAAGCGATTAAACGCGCATTTTCCTGGATGTATTCAGCCTGAACAAGCGCGAAGGCGGTCGCGAGGCCGACAATCCCAGGGACGTTTTCCGTTCCCGAGCGCAGGTTCCGCTCTTGTCCGCCGCCACGGATGAGTGCCTCGAGTTTCACGCCACGACGAAGGAACAGGGCTCCTACGCCTTTCGGCCCATAGATCTTCGAGCCGTTGATGGTGAGCGCATCGACGTGGCTTTTTTCGATGTTGAGTTCGCACGCACCCGCTGCTTGGCAAGCATCCGAATGGAAAAATGGGAACGGGGTCTTCTGCTCCTTGCGCCAAGCGAGAAGGATACGGCCGATATCGGCGATCGGTTCGATGGTTCCGACCTCGTTGTTGGCCCACATGACGCTCACAAGCACCGTTTCCGGACGTAACGCGCGCTTCACCGCTTCCGGATCCACCATCCCAAACCCATCGACCGGCAATTGCGTCAGGGTGATTTCGCCGCGCTTTTCCAGATGCAACAACGGTTCAAGAACGGCATGGTGCTCGATCGTCGTGGTGATGACGTGGGGCTTCGCCTCCGGACCCAGCTTTTCGTGCAAAACGCGGACGGCCGCGCGCGGGATGCCGACGACCGCGAGGTTGTCGGATTCGGTCCCTCCGGAAGTGAACAAGATCTCATCCTCGTGCGCGGAAAGAAGCTTCGCGATCGTTTGGCGCGCTTCCGTGACCGCCTCTTTCGCCCGCATCCCCGCCGTATGAAAAGACGACGGGTTGCCGGCGACGTCGGAAAAATACGGCAGCATGGCCGTCAGGACGCGGGGATCAAGCGGCGCGGCGGCCGCGTGGTCGAGATAGATGAGGGGCTTCATACAGTGAGGACGTCACGGAGGGTCTTTTGACGGAGGGAATCGAGTAAATGCGTTTGGACGGAGGACCAGAGACGTTTGGTGCGGCAGCGTTCGGAGACTTGGCAGGCGTTTTCGTGGGCCCCTTGGCACGGCACGAGGGCGACAGGACCTTCGATGGCACGAACGACATCAAGCAGCGAAATCCCATCGATCGCACGGGCGAGATGGTATCCGCCCGCGCTCCCCCGCTTACCTTCGATGAGGCCGGCGCGACGAAGCAAGGCGGCGACTTCTTCGAGATAGCCTTCAGAAATCTCCATCCCTTCGGCGATTTCACGCAGAGAATGCAGACGATCCGGAGAGGCGGCTAACTCAGATAACAGAATCAGGCCCGCATGCAGGCGTTCGGAGATCGTGAAGAGGCCGGACATAAATCCTAGTCTACTACCAGGATTAAAAAAATCAAGGGTTGGGCAAAAAAAAGAAGCCATTGGCTTCTTTTAGGGATCGATGAAGGCGTCCCAGTTTGGTTCTGCGGGTTGCTGACGTTTCGGATTGGGGACGAGGAGGCCAGCTGCGATGAGGGCGGGGCTATATCCGGAAGGATGCGTCTCTGGGACCTCTGGCCGTCGTACCTCGTCTTCGTCTAGCCACCAATCAACACTGTCGCGATCGAGACGACGCTCAGAGGCGCGCCGGGCTTCGCGGTGAGGCTCAACCGGCTTCTGAGCGGGATGGCGCCCCTTCAAGCGCGCTTGGCCGCCCGCCTCGCGATAGGCGCGGACGGGGTTCTGCACATCAGAAGAGGCCCACGGCGGAAGATCGTCTTCCATGTCACCCGGCCAATCTTGGCCGTTGAAATCGCTCACGCTCCTCTGAAGATCCGCTACGTTCGCCGAGATTGGCGGCACATCAGCGAGCCCTTCCTGATGCATCCTCCAAAGACGCTGTTCACCACGCGCATGGCTGGCCCTTGGGACATCGATGAGCGCACGACGATCGGCTTCTCTCGCCCTATCCCGTATACGAACTTGCCGTTCGGTATAGCCACGCTCATGAGCCGCTTGCCGACCAGAAACGCTACGTGACAGCGCATCCAACGCCTCCAGGTCTCGTGCGAGACTCAAGTAGCGCTGATCGGACGCAATGCGCGCATCCGCCTGCTCGCGACGAAGATCATCCAGGTCATCTTGCGACGGTGCGTCGAAATATTTTCGATACCGCTCTTCCAACCAGTCGTCCTGTATCGTCTCACCAGATCTCTGCGGCCCCAAATACGGGAGGGGACGGCCACTGTTCGCAGGCGAGAGCGATCGCCGGGAAAGATGGTCCTGGATTTCCTTGGCGGAGGCATGGAACGCTCGATTCGTAGCCGAAAAAGGTTTTTCCGCTTGATTCGTAGGATGCTTCAGATTCGGATGCGAGCGCGATGACAAACGCGCGACCGTTTCGCTCATTGGCGACTCTTGTGCGAATCCCGCTCGCGTCGGAGGACGAAGGAACATAGATGCGGTCAGTATACGCCAACACGCGTTCGCACTCAAATGAAAAGAAGCCCTTTAGAGCTCCTCTTCTTTCCTCAGGTCATCGGACAGGCGGTCGCGGCGCGCTTCGGCGGCTCGGCGTGCGTCGTCTACAAGGCGATAGGGCTTTTGGGCCGGGCGGCGGCCGTGCGGACGATCTTCCCCGGGACGCTTTTCGGGAAGGACCCAGCGCTCGTCCTCATGGAGCGTATGTGCCCTATTTTCGGGATAACGCAGGTATCCTCGCGATTGATAAAAATCCTGCTCGAGCCAATGCTGCCGGTCATAGTCTTGAGGACCGTGAGCGGGCTGCGTCGCCATCCAAGCGTCCTCGATACGCGTATACGCCTCGTCATCACGGTCATGTTTCCGTCTTTCCCAATCATACCGGAGAGCCTTCGATACCTTGGGGGATCGGCGATGACCGGGATTGATCGCTCCTTCGACCGATGCCTCGCGACGCAGAGAAACCCTTGAGGCCATCTCATGAAGCTCACGTTCTAAATCCTCTAGTTTCTCTCTTGGATTGTGTAGAGGAATCCTTGGCAAGTGATCGGCGCCGGAATAGGGCTGCTGCTTCGCTGAAGAAGGTGGCGCGTAGTATGGACGAGCCTCATCCAGGATAAGCTCCTCGCGATTTCGTCGCCTGACGTCAGGCTCCATGTTACGCAACGGTCGTTCGTGCTCTTCCCACAAAACCCGCTCCGCAGGAACGACGCCTTCTCCCAAGGAACGCTTCATCCGATTTAATTCCTCTTGCCGAAGTTCCAGCTCCATCTGATCGTTTTCAATATGTTCTCGCTGCCAACGTAGGCCATGTCGGGTTGCATAAGAAAAGGAAGGCCTCGATGGAACGGGAGGCCCTTCGCCCCTTTCCCAAGACGTGCGCTCTTGTTTCACCTGTCCATCGCGCGCCTTCCACCATTTATCGGTTAGGTGGCTCCAATCAGGGTCATCATACGCGGGCATCGATGGGGCGGGCTTCCAGGGAGCAAAGACCGGGTCTTCCTCGCCTCTCCAGGCGTCATCATCCGCCAGTCCCTTCTCGGGAAACAGGGCTCGCTCAATATTGCGAGAGTATGCTCTCGTGGCCGGACTAGCCGTCCGATAGAGACGATGATCTTCGGAAGGAAGGTGTGGGGACGTCTCGCGCTGAGACAAGCCGGAGGAAAATGGACCGTTACGATGCGAAAAAGATCGTTCACTCATAGATACCGCTATCATACCACACCAACCCCTCCCCTACCTCCCCAGCTTCGCCGATACCCATTTCGGCAGGTCGATTAATAAGGAAATCCCGTACCAAGCCAGTGCTGGCAGATGCCTCCACTTGAGCACAACCCAAGCGAGGCTGCGCCGCTTGTCCTTGCTATCGCAAAACTGTTCCAAGAAATGCGTCTTCTCCTTCTCAATGACGCGGAACATCGCCCAAAACGAACGGTCGGAGCGCATCAGGTCCCAGATGAGGCGGTAGCGACGTTGGCGGCGGTAGTAGCTGATGAGGCCGTCGTGGGTTTCCATGCGGGGTTTGAGTTCGGAGAAGGCGGATTCGCCGGCCAACTGGCGGGCGATCAACGTGGCGGCTTCTTTTCCGGAGACGACCGAGCCTTTGATACCGTCGGCCGCGAACGCGCCACAGAATCCGGCCGCATCACCGATCAAGAGGATGTTTCGTTCGGAGACACGTGTTAACGTTCCACCAATCGGAATCATGCTGCCAAAAACATACGCAGGTTGCGCGTCTGGGGCCCGCTTGAGGTGGCCATGACGTTCGAGCTCCGCAATGAACTTATCGAGCAGTCCACGCACTTCCGCCTTGTCACGCATCTCTTTCGCGAGGCCGATGCGGATCGCGGGGCGACCATCCTGGATCGTCGGCGAGAGCCAGCCTCCGTATCCCAACGAAAATTCGCCGAACCAGACGTGATAGATCGTCTCTTCAGGACGTTCGCCAAGCAAGACTTCACCGAAAATGACGGCTTCGAATGCAAATAAGAACGTTTCGTTGCGCGAAAGACTGGGGACGGATTGGGCCACGCGCGAACGTCCACCATCCGCCCCAACCAAGACACGGGTTCGGATTACCTCTTTGGCTTGACCGGAGGCCTGGATTGTCACGGTCACACCCTCCACATCCTCCTGCTCAATCCCATGGAAGAGCGTACTCGTGCGGATCTGGACGTGCGGACCGACATCCTTCGCCAAGGCCTGCACGAACGCGCGGGTGTCGGTCTGGTAGATCCAAGGAGTTTCGGTGTGTGCGAAAAAATGGGTCTGGAAATCAGGGGCCAACACGCAGATCGAGCGCATCGGGTTGGTGATGTAGCGGTCGATGTCAAAAAAAGTCGCGAGTTCCTGGCGCGTCCGTTCGGTGATGAGGCCCGTCGATTCGACGGTGGCCCCGCAGACCGGCTTGGCCTCGACGACCAAGACCCGGAGGTCGGCCGGGAGATGCCCGGCCAGCGTCAGGCCCGCGAAACTGCCTCCGACGATGACGACGTCGTAGTCATGAGTTGGCATGAAAAGAGGTTAACATGGGGAAAATTTGGAGGGAATAGAGCGGCAAACCTTGACAAAAACAGAGCCTCTTGCTACGCTCAGCCGTCATTGGAATCACCTAAAACCAGGCGCACGAAGGAGAAGATGATGGAAAACGACGCAACGACAACCGTCACGGGCGATGAGATCTGGACCGCTCTTCAGGCGGACAAGGAGTTCCGACGCGATAATCCCGCAGGGACGTTCGACGAGACGTACCTCGACCTCTGCCAACACCTCCCGATCCTCCTCAACGACGACCTCGGCGACGTGCTGACGGTCCGGGCCTTGCTGACGGCACGTTGGAAGCTGCTCAGCTGGATGAGGGAAACCCGTTTCATCGAGCGGAGGATCGGCACGCATCCCCACCCCCGAAAACTCGACCTCCTGGAAGAGATGACGGTCGACGTGGCGAAAGCCAAACTCGGATGTTCCTGCGAGATCCTGGCCTTCATCCTCAGAGACGTTTCGGGCTGGATGGCCCTGCACGACGTCGACGAAATGGCCTTCATGAGCGACCCCACGGGTGGACATCTCAACGAGGCATCGCGGGCGGCGTGGAAGCGGGGCGAGCTGACGGTCGCTGGACTGCTGGCCACCCAACCATTCGCGATCATCCGTCTCACGGATGGAGCCGATCGGATGCGGGCTATTCCCTGAATTTTCCAGGGGATTTTTATTTTGAGGCCAGACGCTGCTAGGGGGACGCATCCCATCAAACACGGTAGGAATACCCCGGGATTGACACCAATCACGTTTTCCGCTAGAATCAAGCGTCCGTCATCCCAAGGAAAACCAAGGAGAAAACCATGGAAGCAGCGGTGAATGCCGTGACCGGTGAAGGGATCTGGGCCCTGATCCAGGCGAGCTCGGAGTTCAAGCACATCGAAGGCTCGGAAGGGAAGCGGGAAAACACCCGGATCATGGCCATGGCGGCCCCCGCCCTGTTCGCCGACCTGCTCGACCAGCCGGTGAGTGTCGGGACCGTTCTGGCCGCGCAGGGGCGGATGGCGAAGTTCGCCGTGGATGAGCCGGGCCTGCTCGAGCGCGCCTACGATAGCCTTCCGGCATCGACGCGAGGCGACCTGTCCAAGGAGACGTTCGTCGCAACCCTCCGAGCGGGACTCGAAGAGATCTTCCCCGCGCTCGAAGCTGCCGCCGCCAACCCGAAACCGTTCCTCGCCGACCGCGACCTGACCGAACTCGAGTATCTCAGCGCGGCGCGCGGGGGACGGTTCGAGAAGGGCACCATGCGGGCCTATCTCGCGGGCGACCTCACCATCGGCGGGCTGCTCCTCTTGCAGCCGACTGCGATCATCCGTCTTTCGGCAGGGGGCTGATCAAAAAACCCGCAAACGGATCACCTATTCGGAGGAATCATGGAAGCGATCAAGACGACCCCGCCCACGGCCGGAGAGATGTGGGAAGCGATTCGGCAGGACCCGGTATTCAAGGAGCGTACCTGGTCGGAGGAGGCACGAGACTTCATCGCACGAACCGTCATCAAGATGCACGGAAAGCTGATCGAGCAGGCGGACATGCCGGTTACAACCAAAGACCTCGCGGCACTGAAGCACGAGGTCGAGACGCACATGGTACTGGCACGGATCAAGCGCCTGGTGTTTCAAGAGCTCGGTGGCTCCATCATGAGTGGTCAGGGCGCCACCGGCTTCATCAATAGAGTGGTTGGCGCGCTTAATCGGAGCCATTCGCAGACCGGCCGTTCAGCGGACGAAAGCCCTCCGGAACAGGCGATCATCGCAGAACCCCCTGCAGAACCGACCCCTGAAGAGGCCATCCTCCTCGAGCTCAACGCCGACGCCCGTGCCGCACACGACGCGGGGACGCTCACGATCGGCAGTCTCATGCGCCTGCACCCGAGCTTCTTCCTCCCCTGGTTGCTCCCCCCGAAGAAGGCGGAGACAAAGTCTGACGCGCCTACCCCCTGAACGAATCAGGGGATTTTTTTACTGCGAACGATCGTCCCCTTCTTTGAACAGCTCAAGATACCGCTTCGCCAAACGCTCGTTCGCCTCCAACGGCGAAGATTCTTTCAAAACATCCTTCCATTCTTGGGCCGTGGTATACCGCTCATTGATGCGGACGGTTGGAAACGGTTCGTGCTGCCGCACCAACCCGGCGCGTTTTACCAAGGCACTTGAACCTAACACGAATCCGGAAGGGGCGATGGGAAAGGCGGCGTGAAAATCCTCGGTATTTATCTGAAACGCATACACCATCTGTTCCGGCCGAAGAGACCGAATGAGCGCGCGGAATCCGCTCTTGAAAGCGATCGGCTTGCCGTTAAAATCCGTGCCGCCAGTCGGGAAGAGAAAGACCAGGCCGCCACGCTGAAGAATATCTTCGATGCGTCGGAAGAGGGCCCGCACTTTGCCCGGATCAGCAGATGTTTCCAAAAGATGCTCCTCACCGACGACATCGGCGAGCCGTTGGACGTTCTTTCCGGCCGCCAAAAAATACACGTCTTTACGCTCGAGTGTCTTCAAAATAGCGGGAACGTCGATCCCTCCCGGATGATTAGCGATGACCAGGCCGGATTCGGTCTTCAGGCGTTCGCGCCACTCCGCGAATTCAGGACGGTTTTCCGCGACATACACGGGCCGGACGCCGAGCTGTTCGCAGCCGTACTCTCCTAAGGCGGGATAGCCACCTTCCAGGAAACGTTCGCGGAGGCCGCGAAAGGCCTTGCCGAGCAGGGCGGTCTCGGATCGTTCTTTTACCTTGGAAAACTCAGGAAATGGCATACGTGAGACATCCTAACAGGTTCGCGGGAACGCGCTAGGAGGCACGATCGTTTGCACAGCGGATCACCGCTCGAAAAAATAGACATCCGCTCGCCCATCGACGCGTTCGTGAGCGGACACAAGCGGCAAGAGACGCGCCCCCAAGACCCCGCGCGGATCCCACGCGCGCGGAATGACGATGAACACGCGCTGCTGTCCGGAAAGGGCCCGCGTCGTGCTGAGGATTCGTTTGATATCCGGCTCATGCCAAAGACGAAGATATTGCTGATAGAACTCCCCGCCCGTGGGAATCGCATAGGCATAACGCTTCCCTTGCGGCGTTTGGAGTTCGCGACCGAAGCCTAGTTGATCAAGCGCGGCGGCAGAGACCATTTGCGGGGTCAGGGCGACGTAGGATTGCCCAGCGGCCATAGCTTCAATGGCTTGGACGGTCTGAATATCCGTCTTGCTCATGCCTGGCGCGGACATCTGAATGTATCGGTTCGCCTGCGGATAGGACACGTACCAGGCGCCCGTCGCCAAGGCGGCACACAGGAGGAAGATGAACGGACGGAGGGCATGTGGAATGCGCACGAGAAACCGTTCGATACCCGCAATCACTCCCGGAAGAAAGAAAAGAGGGAAGGCATACCGCAAACGCAGCGCGAACTCGAACTGCTCCGTCGAAAGGATATCCACAAAACGCGTTGAAGCGGCCAGCACGAACGCTACAGACAACAGACCAAAGGCGGCTCCAGGATAGATCCAACGGAACGGACGAAGTGACGGAGGCAAGAAACGCATGCCGATGCAGCCGACCAGCGCAAAGAGGAATGGCCAAACGTGGAAAAACCGATAGAACACCTCAACGATCCAAGGTGCATCGGTGAGCCGATATGGAAACGCCGTCAGGGTCTGCCAAGCCACCTGCCAGAAGGCGGTGGTTGGCAGGGCCATCGTCCCGCCCAAGCGCGTGACATAGACGTAAAATGCCGCGAGCAAGCCAATGAACGTGAGCAGGAATGCCCCCAAACCGGCCAAGCGCGGGACGCGACCGCCCAACCATCCGCAAACGACCAGGATTCCCGCCGGGATCGCGAGCAGGGGGTGAACGAGGCCCATCAGCAAGAGAAAAAGCGCCGCGCAAACGAAGCCGGCCCGCACCACAAGCCACGGGAGCAATAGGATGACAAATACCAGGCCGAGATACGTCAGCTGATACGGTACCGTGAACGTGAGTGGCAAGAACGGGAGCAGGAACAGCACACGCGAACCGACGAACGGATGCTCGATCCCCCACGCGCGAACGACGCGCGGCGCCAGCCAACCGACGATCACAACAGCCAAGAGCGGAACAAGCGCCCGATCGATCCACGCGACCGGTAGACCCGTCATCCGCGCCAATCCCGCTTCAAACGCATACTGTCCCGCGTAGAGGATTGACGTGAGATCGATACGGCTACGCTCCACGAGCGCCCTGGCCGCAGCCTGATGGATGAAGGGATCAAAGCCAAATCCCAAGCGGTATACGATCGTCGAAACGCCGAAGGCCAGCGCCGACTGAACGATCCACAAGATGTCCACCAGTCGCTTTCGCGCGCCCGCCCCCAACAACAAGAGAAGAAAAAAACCGAGTCCGAATACGGGAAGAATTGTGGTTGGGAGCGACTGCCACGGAGAAGCGATCGCCGCATCCGTCCGAGCGCGGAGCAGGAAACTGAACGCAAGCGTGTGGAGGAGGATGATCGCCCCGATCCCAGCCCAAAACCAAGGGTCTTTATGGACGGAAAGCGGTACAACCGTCTCACGCTCCATGGTGGCGGATGTCTTACCGATCAGGCGAGCACGGACCACACCCACACCGACCCCGAGCACCAATGCCGCCCACGGAATCCAAGCGAAGGAGAAGCCCAGCAAAAGACCGGCGGTCAGCACCAGGCTACCGACAAGCGCACCCATCAATCCATGATCACGAAACGGCAGGACAGGCATATGAAAAGCGGTGGCCGAAGCCACCGCCCTATTCTACTCTTTCTTGTCGCCTGAGAAGAAGTCCCACACCTTGTCGAAGAACCCCTCTTCGACCTTCGGCTGCTCTTGCTTCAGGGACTCCTGCTGGTTGTACATTTCCTGAGGCTTGATCTCCGTTTGCGGTTGCACGTATTCCTGAGGCTTATAGGTCGTATCGACGTTCGGGATGATCGGATCCGGCGGGTTATCGTTGACGTATTCCGGCGGACGAGTGTAGATCGGTGGCTTGATGATGGGGTCCTGGGGGTCGGCCTTCGTCCCTCCTGGCGGCTGCTCGGCTTCCGGAGAGATCCCCAAGCAGATGCTATTGCACGTTGCGTGGGTCTCATTGCAGGTTCGATATTCGGCGTCGGTAAGGGCTCGGGTGACGCAAATATCAAGCCGTTCATCGCAGACATGCTGACACACGGAGAGCCGCGCCGGCGGCATATAGCCCGGCGGAAGATATTCCTGGAGCGGACAGGCGTCGACACAAGCGGCAGCCCATTCGTCACAGAAGGCGACTGGACGCCCTACCTGGACACAAGCTTCACGCCTGTCGACACACCGATCAAGACAGAAGCCGGCACGGGGACGAATCGGCGGCGGCATATAACCGGGTGCGAGATACCCGGGCACCTCATATCCCGGAATGATGTATCCCGGCATCGCGTATCCAGGCACCGTTTCGGCCGGCATCATGTATCCTGGCGGGAAATATCCCGGCGGGACGTAGCCCGGAATCGTATCAGCTGGCGGGAACGCGAGACAGCTCTCCGCGCACGCGTCAAACGCGGTACGGCACGCGCCCCCCTCCCCTCCGCCACACATCCGATAGGTTTCCTCACACCCTTGCCAGCACATCTCACGGGTCAGGATAGCTCCGCCCTCCAAGGGCATCATCATGCCAGAGTTCTGCGGATCCCGATCGAACAAATCATTCAAGCTGACGGCTGCAAAGGCCGCCGAGGCACCGAGCGCGATGCCGATAGCGACCTTCGAGGCGGTCGCGGTTGCGGATTGGGTTGCGACGGACATGGCCATACGTGTGAAAAAGAAGCGAGAAAAGTAAACAGCGGGCAGTATACCACACTCGCCCTCTCCGCACCCAACGGGTATATGCTATACTGCCCCTCGTATGAAACTTCCTTTCATTGCACTTCTCCTTTCGTTGAGTCTGCTCGTACCGTCGATCCAGCCAGCGTTTGCGCAATCCGCTCCACAGATGGGAACCTTAATCAAAGGTAGCGGCACCCCCGTCTATTGGTACAGCAACGTTACGCGCCGCCGGCATGTGTTCCCGAACATGAACACGTTCTACACGTGGTTTACTCCGCACGACTTTTATCGCATCAATAACATCACCGATGCCGAACTGGCCGCCCTTCCGCTCGGCCCAGGCATCACCTACCGTCCGGCTACGCGGCTGATCAAGATCACAACGGACCCAAAAGTCTACGTCGTGGAACGCAACAGCACGCTTCGTTGGATCGAAACGGAAGCCCTCGCCATCACCATGTACGGCCCACACTGGCAACAGTTCATTGACGATGTCCCGGATGGTTTTTTCGTGAACTACACGACGGGTCGGCCTCTCAGGACTCCTGCCGACTTCGCCCCGCAGACCGCGCTTACGCCGGAAGACATCCTTCGGTAATCTAAAAAGCCCTCTCATGGGGCTTTTTAGATCTCTTCATGAAGCGTCGGCATACCGTCGGGGCAGCCGACCATCTTTACGCCCGCCTCCCCTTCAGTCCATACTGGACCCCGTAGAAGCCGATGTCGGTGTGGGACATCCTTTCTGCATCCGTGTTATCCTTTTTCTTCCTATGATGAACACCCAACGTACCCTCGGACTCGTGGTCGGTCTCGTCGTGGTGGCCGCTGCCGCTGGCGTCGCCGCTTTCATGAAGCCCGCCGCCCGTCCCCGACCCGCGCAAATGAACGCGACACAAACGAGCAGCACTATGCCGACGCCCGCGGTCGTCTCCAGCACGACCACGACCGTCGCCCAACCGGAACCAGAAAAACCAACCCCAGCAAAACCCACCCCGCCTAAACCAGCCACGCCCGTTGCACCGACCGTGACGTCTTACACGGCCGCCGACGTCGCCATACACAACACCGAGGCAGACTGCTGGAGCTCGATCAACGGTAACGTCTACAACCTATCGGCCTGGATCGCGGAACACCCGGGCGGTGAACGCAGCATCCTCAGACTCTGCGGAAAAGACGGTTCGGCCGCCTTCAATGGCCAGCACGGCGGACAAGGTCAGCCCATGCAAACCCTATCTGGATTCAAGGTCGGAACTCTCAAATAACCCTATGAAAGCTTTTCCCTACGCCAGTTACGCACCGGTGATGGTCCGTCTGGCCATCAGCGCGGTCGTCATGTGGTTCGGCGTCTCGCAACTCACGAACCCGAGCATGTGGCTCGGCGTCGTCCCAGCCTGGGCAACCGGCATGGGCCTGACCGCAAACACGATCATCTTCCTCAACGGGATCTTTGAGGTCATCGCCAGCATCCTGCTCGCCATCGGCCTCTTCGTTCGTCCCGTGGCGACGCTGCTCGGATTACACCTGCTGGTGATTACCCATGGTTTCGGCCCGTCGGCGACCGGCGTGCGCGACTTCGGCCTTTCGCTCGCCGCATTTGGAGTGGCTCTCGCCGGCGAAGACCGTTGGTCGATCCGCGCACGGCAAGAAGCGGAATAGGAGCGATATCAAAATACAGCCGCATGGCTGTTTTTTTGTTCCCCTTCTCATTGGCAGGGCTGCGCCCCTTCCCTATGATGCCGTGACATGGGCCTCTTCCATCACCACGGCAGACATCCAAACTTCTCCCCTCAGGTACTTTTCGTGGACGTAACGCTCTCGATCGAATGGCTTCGTCGACGCGGGACAAAACATCTCCGACTCTCCGTCCGTCGCGATGGGACGGTTCGCGTCAGCAGCGCGAGCGGCGCCTCAGAGCAAACCGTCCGCGCGTTCGTGAACGCCCATCTGGATTGGATCGAACGTGCCCGGAAAAAGCTGGCGAATCACGCGCAGACACGCCTGCCGGATCTCCCAACCGCCGACCTTGCCGCAAAACGGGAAGAGGCGCGGAGACTTGTGGAAGAGATTCTGCAGCACGTTCTTCCCATCTACGGCTTTACGCACAAGACGATCCGCATCAAACAACAAAAGACGCGTTGGGGTAGCTGCTCGAGTGAGGGAAACCTGAATTTCAACCTCCGAATCATCCAGCTGCCGCGCGCGTTGGCGGAATATCTTGTCATCCACGAGGTCTGCCATCTCAAGGAGATGAACCATTCGGCTCGATTCTGGACCTTGGTCGCCCGGGGGTATCCAGACTATCAGGCGGCACGACGTGCGCTTCGCACGGGGTATCGCCTTTCCTAGAAAAGATGGGCGAGCGTCATGAAAACGTCGATCTTGTCAGAAAAGAAGCGCTTCGCTAAGGTTCGGCCCGACGGTTCGTCGTCGAAGGAGGCTCCATGAATGTCTTCGCGATCCCGATTCGGGACCGGCTCGCAGCCACGATCGATACGCTCGAGATGGAAACGCGGCGACTGCGTGAACTCGTGGCGGCGCACGATGCAGCCATCCCCAGTGCGGCCGCACTCAAGGCCGACCCCGATGCGCCCGAGCGGGTCGTCTGCACATACGCCCGCCGCTGGCTCGCGCTCCTGCAGAGCTGGGACGAGGATCGGATCACGTTCCCGGCGGTCGACGCCTGGCTTCCGCACCGCCTGCATCCGGCCCAGACCGGGTATTACCTGATCCGAACGGAGGGGGAGGCAATCCGCGTCCGAGAATACATCGCCCCCACCGGAACCGAACGGCGGATGCGTGGCCAGGCCCGGTACGCCTGCCACGCGGAGTGGCAGCTCGACCGTTCGCATCCGTACCTGGAGGTGGAGGGGTCGCAGGGATCACTCCTCCTTCTGAGCGCCCCAACGCAGAAACAAGCCCTCAATTCTCCGCTTTTCAAGACGGAAGACGACCAGGTCGAAGGCTTCCTCTCGTACGACGGGGTGAAGCGGCACCTGCGCGGATACGTCATCTAGACCCTGCCCATCCGGGCTTTTTTCTTATGTGAAGACCTTTTCCTTTGCACGCATGTAAAGCCGAGATCCGAGCCGAAACGCGCGCTCAACAATCTACCGTCCGAACCGTCTGGCACGTTCCCACGAGGCGCGATAGGCAGCGAGCGTCGTCTCTAGGGACGGCAAGCGGCGGTAGGCTTCCTGGTGGCGTTCGCGAATGGTCGCGCGAAGGGACGCGTCCTCCATGATCCGGGACATCGCCGCAATCAAGGCCGCACGATCCCCGACCGGAATGAGCAACCCGTTCTCCTCGT
>CAZURG010000010.1:0-34283 GCA_964623645.1 uncultured Gammaproteobacteria bacterium
GGCGTCGGCAAGGGAGCCTGGAAGAACGGGATGCCGTCCATACACGCGAAACACAACCACGCTCCCGGCTGCTCACACGCGACGCAGTGAGCAGGATAGAGAACCTCCTCAAGGAACCCCATGCTACGGGGCGATATCTTGCCAGGTAACCCGGGAGATCTTCCAGACCGAACCGCTGCGGACCATCTGCAGGAGCGCTTGGCGCAGGACCGTCGCGTTGGTTTCTCCTTGTTCCGTATATTGTTGGACATCGACGGTGACTTCGACCTCGGTGGCGGTACGCACTTCCGCGTCTTGCGTCAGGCGGGCGGCCAAGGAACGGGCGGTCTGGGCATAGATAGGGCCGCGAGCAGGATAGGCGGCGTCTAGACGGGCACGCTCACCTTCAAGAAAGGTGCGGACTTCGGGAGTGACGTCATCATACACCTGCGTAAGGGCCGCGAAGCCATCCGCGTTCGAAGCGGTTGCAAGGCGTGACGTTAGGTCACGTGCGCGGCGAAAGAGAGCCTCACGCGCCTTACGCTCGAGTTCAGCAGGACTATCTGCAGCGGGAGGGGTGACGGGGGCGGCAGGCGCGCGAGGCGTCGTCTGTGACAAATTATCGGTATTCTCGGGCAACGACCCTTCAACGGGCGTCGGCGTGGACGGAATCACCTCACGCGTGGGCTTCCAGAACAGGAAATACACGGTCGCAGCGATCCCGACGAGTCCGACGATCAGGAGGAGGATGAAGAGGAGGCGTTTGGAGTTCATAGGAAAAAAGTGGGCTAACCGCCGGCTTCACGCTTGCGGGCTTCCTGCTCGAGCAATTGCTGCGGGTTCGTCGTGACGATCCGGTCTTCTTGGTACGAAGCAACGATCTGGATGGCGGCATGCTTCGGACCCGCGAAGAAGATCCCCTCCCCGACCCCCGATTCGAGCAGGAGGTATTTTTCGGATTGGGTGAGCAGGAAGGTACGGGCGATGAGGTCGATCGCGGCCGGAGACTGCTTGAGGAGTAACTGCATCGAACTATTCGTCACGATCGCCTGGCCATACGGCGAGGTCAAGAAGTCGTTGACGTCCTGCGTGATCGTCGTGATGCCCAGGTAGTATTTGCGGCAGCGCTTGACGAGGGCGAAGATGAACTTCGCAGAATCTTCAGACTGCATCAGCCACCAGGCCTCATCAATCACGAGGACACGTTTTTTGCGTTCCGAACGCACCACGTTCCAGATATAGTTAATGATGGTATAGATCGCGAGTGGACGGAGCTCATCCTCAAGGTCACGCACCGAGAAGACGACCAGCTGGTTGTTCACTTGTACGGTGGTCGGCGAGTTCAAGAGGCCGGCAAACGTGCCTTCCGTGTATTTACGGAGCTTGATGATGAGTTCGGCCGTCCCTTCCATCCCCTCAAGAATATCCTGGAAATCCTGCAGGATCGGCGGTTCGACTTCGGCGAGGTTCGAGGTCGCCGTAATATCTTTCTTGGCGTAGGTCTCAAGCAAGGCACGGTCCAGGAGCGAATCTTCCGTCGCCGACACCTGGCCCAGCATCAAGCGCAGCAAGCCCTTAATCGTGATGACGGCACTGCGGATAATGTCATCGACCTGAAACGATTCCCCCGTCGGCCGCGGCAGGTCGAACGGGTTGATTTTGGCCTTGGACGCCAAGGAAATGCTGATATACGTGCCTCCAACGGCATCCGACAGGTGCTTATATTCCATTTCCGGGTCGATGATGATGACATCAACCCCCATCATGAGTGAACGCAAGATCTCGAGCTTCACGGCATAGCTCTTACCCGCACCAGAGGTCGCGAAGATCACGGCGTTCGCATTCTGCAAGGAAAAGCGATCAAAAATGATCAGCGAGTTGTTGTGGCGATTGACCCCATACAAGATCCCGTTATCCGACGTCAGTTCGGCCGACGTAAACGGGAACGACGACGCGATCGGCGACGTGCTCATGTTGAAGGAGATCTGCAACTCATCGTTACCAAGCGGCATCGTCGAGTTGAAGCCTTGCTCCGCCTGATAGAACGCGCGCTTCGTATAGATCAACATCGATCCGAACGTGCTTTCGACGTTCGCCGTGACACGATCAAGCTCAGCCCGGTCCGTGGAATAGAAGGTGCAATAAAACGCGAACTGGAAGAAGTGCTCGATCCCCTGCGTCAGGTCATCACGCAGCTGCTCGACGTCACGCAAGGCCGTCTCGGTGATCGGGTCACGCGGCTTGCCCGATTCCGCGTCCGAAGAGATCTGCGCCTCCAAAATACCCACCTTCCGCTTCAATTGCTTCAAGATGACTTCCGCCGGGATCGGGTAGAAAAACATCGAGATGTCGAGCTGCGTGCTCAAGTTAATGAGCGGCGAGGCCCAACCGACCGAGAGATAGCGCGGATACGTCACCACGAAGAGCGTCCGGCAAAAGACGTCGCCCAACTGCACGAACGAATGGTCCACCTTCATCGAGGCGGGCGCGATGAGGTCCTTGATGCTCGCGACGCCTTGGCGGTAGATCTTCTCCTCATGCAAGGCGGATTGCTCTTCGGCTTGGCGGCGCTTGAGCTCCTCCTTCGTCGCGCCTTTCTCAAGCTTAACCCCGCCCTGGAGGAGGCGTTCCGGGTCTAAGGCCGACGGTTGCTTTTGGGTGGGGGTAAAGGCCATAAGGAGCGGTTAGGTTTGCACCTGCAGTTCGTTCAGGCTCGCGAGGCGCTGATGTTCAAACAATTCAGGATTATACACCGTGTAATAGAGCTCGATCAAGCTCTGCGTATCCAGCTGGACGGCATTCAACGACATCGAGGACAGCCCGGAAATAATCTGGTTCAGGCGCAGGCTGAGCTCGAACTTATACTTCTGGAACCGCTCTTCCGAGAGCTTGATGCCCACCCGCGGCGAGAAGATATCGGATAAGCGATCGGAGAAGCTCTTCTGCCCCGCTACTTTCTGCCCCATCGGGTTAAACGGCACTACCACGAAGAACCGTTTCTGCATGATGTCGCCCATTTTGACGAGCTGCTTGATGAATTCCTTGTAATCGCGGATCTGCCCTTTCAGGAGGTCGCTCCCCTGCCCCTTCTCGTTCTCATCCAGTTGGCGAAGATACCCGTCGATGTTCATCTTGCGTGATTGGATGATGACCTGGATGGGGAAATCGAGCCCGTTCAGGAACTGCATGTACGCCTGGACGATCGCGTTCTGCTCATCGACCGACTTGAGCGCAAAATTAATGCTCGAGACCGCCAAGACCCCGCGCAAGGTCCCATCCTTAAGCAGGACGAGGTCTTCGCGGATCTCGGATAGGTCCAGGTATTTCTGCGCGGACACGCCGGGCTTGGAGCCGGCTAGCTGTTTGCTTTGCATACGTTAGGCTTCGTCGTCATGGGGATTATACACGCCGCCGGTGTTCACCATAAGGGACAGGTCGCGCAAGTGCCGGGTTGTGGGTGAGGCTTTGCGGGGGAGGCGGGCTTCCTGCGGCTTCAGGAGTGCGTCGCGTTCCTGCTTGAGGTAGGCCCGGATCTGGCCCTCATCCAGTTGCCGGTTCCAGACGCGCAAGGTCGGCCGCAAGCTTGTCTGCAAGGCGTTAACGGCGAAGATATGGAATGGCTGGCCATTAACCTTCAGGAAGGCGAAGACACCTGCCAGGCCCGCAACGCCAAGCCCAGCCGGGATGAACCAGATGAACGATAAAATCTTGTATAAAATAAAGATGGGCAACAGCGCAAACAAGCAGATCAAAAATTGGCGCACGGTGATCGGCCCCAGGATCTTGTCCTCGTTATCAATGAATTGCGGCACGACGAACTTCTCGGGCATAACTAAAAGCTGAATTGCTGATTCAAATCGATGATCACGCCCACCTCCTCAGGCGTCAGGCTGGCCCCGGCGGCCTGCTGGAGCTGAGCGATCTCCGAAACCGGCCGCTGTTCGGAAAAGGCACGGGAAACGAGACCAAGATACATCTGCTGGAGCGGCGATTGACGCCAACGTTTTACCCCTTCCAACCAACGCTCATACGACTCTTGTTTCAGGCCCTGGAACATCTGGACGACCTTCTTCTTCGCCTCCTCCGGCGTCTTGGCGAGGCGGCGGAAGCGGGCCAGGTCCATATGCTCGAGCTCTTCCGTCAGGCTGGTGAGGCGCACATAGCCCTGAACGGCATCGACACGGTTTGAGGAGGCCGGGGCATTCTGCACGGAAACCGTCACGCCAGGCGTCGGCAGGTCACACGTCGGCCCCGCCATGCGCACGCCTTGCATCACGGCCCGCAACGCCGCAACGGCACCCGTCTCACCCTGGGCAACGCTCTGGAGCTTGTTCTGGTACCAGGCCTCACGCTCCTGGGCCTCGCGCCCCTGCCGGTCCTCGATCCGTTTCTGCTGTTCCTGGACGAACGTCTCGACCTTCCCCCGCTCTTCCGCCTGGATCTTCTCGTGGTACTCGACGTACATCTGCTCGATCACACCCACGATGCGCTCCGTCTCTTCCGGCGATTGGCCAAGGCCACCAACCTTGTTATCACGCAACAAAACCTCACGGACCTGTTCAGCATTCCGGACGCCGCGTAGACGCGTAGAAATCACATTCCGTAAGCGCTTTTTCAGGTAATCATCCAATCCCTGAATATTCGCTAAAACATAGGCCTCTTCAACCCCCCGATCCAAAAGCGAGGCCGTTGGCGACAAGATTGGGCGCTGAGTGCCGGCCGCCAGCTCTTCTGCTTCATTCGAAGCCTCCTGCGCTTTCTGCTTCACTTCCGTCGCTTTCTTGATCCGCTCGACTTCAGCCTCGCGCTGGGTCTGTTGCAGCCAACGGGAGTATTCCTCTTCCGACATCACCGGCACGAGTTTCAAAACGGCATCCGTCGCGCCGATGAAGGCCTGCGCCTGCTCAAGGGTCCAGCCCATTCCCCCATCCCCCACGGGACGGCGCAGCATTTCGATCACTTGCTCGATGGTTCGGACGCGTTTCACATATGACACGAAGATATCGCGCACACGTCGGACAACCTCTTCACCCAAGAGACTGATCTTTGCTTCAAGAGCGATCCGACGGACCGCCGCGCCGTAGGACATCGGGCGGAGGGAAATACGATGACGCCCCTGGTGCGAAGCGAGCGGAACACCAAGCTCTTGAAGCCGGCTGTCTAGATCCCAGGCAAGCAGGTCAGCAAGCGGATAGAGCAATTCCAAGGAAAGGACCTTCTCAACTTCCAATGGCTCACGTGTGACCGCGACAGCTCGAATCCCCTGCTGAAAGCCATCCGCTGACAAGCCGGCAAAGATCGCCTCCCAAACCAAGCCCATCAGACGATCCCAGGCATCATGCTCGAATCCCAACTGCTCCTGGGCACGACTTTCGGCCTCCCCTGAGGCCTCATCCAACAAGTAAAACTGGACCGGCTCGGCAGCGGCTTCGAAGTATTTGAGCCAGGTGTTACGGTCCATGAGGGATGACTGACAAGACTAATGGAGAATGCTTCTAATCGCTTGCGGGGCGGCACTGATATCACGAGGCGCGGGCGTTCCGGCGGTCGGCAGCGGAGACCCAGCCGCGATCTTATCTGGAGGGAAGACGTCGGTCTTGATATAAGCCATCTGGGACATGATGTTTTGTTCGTGGGCCGTTAATGAAGCAAGCGTAGCCCCTCTGCTCAGCTTAGCCTGGATCGCATCTTCCTGCTTAGCGAGCTCTTGGATAATTGCCGTAGCTTGCTTCTTCTGCTCTCCGGCAAGCTTATTGTAATCACCGAATATCGCATTAATCGTGGCACGGTCCTGAACGGCAGCATTGGCGACTTTGGCAAGCTGCTCTTGGCTGGCACCCATGCTGTCGGCGACTTTAATCGTCTCGCTGATCTGTTCAATGGCTTTCACAGCATCGGCCATGCTCGTTGCTGCGGCCGCTCCAACCGCCTGGGCCATATCTCCGTATGCCGAAACAACCATCCCATCAGATTGGCCGGCAGCATTCACTTGGTCCATCTTATCGGTGATCATCTTCAACGGTAAGCCTGCCTTCTTCGCTTCATCAAGCGCAGTGATTTGTGCGGCATTCAACGGCGCACCAAACGCACGGCCCGCCCCAGAGGCAAGACCGGAAATAGCTCTCTGCTCCGGAGCAGAATACATGACGCCGCCCATCCCAGCCGTAGAATAGAGTCGAGGCTCGCCGTACTGCCCCTTCTGCGTGGAAGTGGCTTCCAGCTGGGCAACGGTCGTTCCTCCGCCCTCGATCTGCTTCGCAACCAAGTCGATCGTCGTGACCAATTCTTTCTGATCCTTGAACTTCTCTTTAAGGGATTCGAGACGCCGCGCATCAGGCGGGGTTGTCCCATCGGTCACGCCAGCCTGTTGCAGAAGGGCTAACGCGAACTTGCCCGAATTCATTTGAGACGCATCGACTTCCTTGATCTTCGTTGGATCGCTCATGATCTCACCCATTTTCTTGCGGTAATCAGCATCCGTCGCATACAACATCTTAGCCTCCGACTCTTTTTTAAGCGCTGCGCTGCGAACGTTGTCATTCGCCCGTTCAGCATACTCCTTCAGTTTCTTGATTCGCTCACCTTCTTCATTTGCGATTTGTTGTGTCGCGATCGCCTTAGCTTGGCGCTCAACCTCCTTATCCGCGATCGTCACGCCACGCGCAGCTGCATCCGCTTTAATCTTATCCCCGACTTCCTTCTCATACTGCTTCTGCAGCACCTTCTTGTTTTCTTCTTTCCCAAGCTCCTCATGCTGCCGTTCAAGTAAGGCGGTCCCGCCAACCAGCCCATCCAAAGCCCCCCCATCATGCAACCCCCTTAACGCCTTCACGCGCTCTTCTGGCGGCATCTTGCTGATATCCCCCATCCGCTCATCGATCTTCTTCTTGTCACCCCCAAGCAACCCCGCACGACGCGCCGCCAAGGTTCCCGCCGCCCCTGTCGCCAAAGCGCCTCCAACGCCCGGAATCAGACGCATCGCATCTCCCAAACACCCACCCGCGCTTGCAAGGGCCCCTTGACCGGCCACGCCCGCCCGTCCAGCCGCGAGACCGGACGCAACGCGCGAGGAAAGACCAAACTTCCGATCTGCCATATTGAACGCCGCCCCACCAATCTTCCGCGTCCCCGTATACGGCGACTTCGCTAAAAAGGAAAACGCTTGATCGCGGTATCCTCCAACCTTCTTCGCCACTCCCGCTAACACCCCACCTGCCACACTCGAAGCCGTCGAGGTCGCCGCCTTGAACCCCATCCCTAACATCACGACCGCAATAATGAACCCCGCCAGTTGTGGCGCCGTTCCAATCTGGGTCACGAATCCCAAGACCTGGTTCGCCGTCCCATCTTGCGGAAAATCAAAACCCATGTTGGCCGTCGCAAACCCGCCCGAACCCGCCGTCTGCTGGATGGTCGCAAAGCTCAACCACAACCAAAACGCGATCAACGGCCCACCCGTCAGCTGCGTACTCAGTTGACCCCAGAAATTACTCGCCTCTTTCGGAAGTAGGCTCTTGATCGGCCCCGGCAACGCCCCAATCAAGAAAGCGACCGGTGAGACAATGATGAGCATCCACAAGGCAACGATGCGAACAATGAAGTACCCGACATACAGGAGGATAATCGCGACCGCCGTGATCAGCAGGAAGATGGACAGGAGATACGCCAGTCCAATTCCGACCACATCAATGACTTGTTGAGCTGCGGGTGCCCCTGTAGCGCTATTCTGCTCCTGTAGCCGAACCATTTGATTGATCCCCAGTCCCTGTATCAAGTTCCCGGCAATCGTTCCTTCAAAGGCCGAGACAAACGTCAACGTAAAGACCTGCGAAGCATCAATAAGCAACAATACGATCGTCCGTGAGAAATTCACCAAGACAGCCGCCACGAGCAGCTTGCCGATGATCTTCGAATAATGCATTCCGTTTGCTTCCGCCTGACCAATGATGGTCATGAAGGCCGAGACGAGTAACACGATGATGAACATCATGTTGCAGAGGTCACGCACGATCACCCATCCAATCTCCACCGGCGGAGCATTATTAAACTTGTTATAGCGCGCGAACGTGATTAAGATGCTCGTCAGCAAAACCAGCAGTTTCGAGAGGAAGTAACTGATGATGCTAAAAATGAATGTCACAATGAACCCCACCACCTGCAGCAGACACGTCCCCATCGTGCCCGGGGCACACGTCCCCACCGAACTCGCCCGGTTCACGATCGTCGAGAGATCCGAACTTTCAACCGCCTGGCTCACCGTTCCTTGCTGGGCCGAGACGGTCCCCGCCTGCACGAAGACGAAGATCCCCAAGAGCATGAGAAGCGCGACCTTTACGGATTTCTTCTTCCAAAGGGAGGCAAGAAAGAGCTGGCACCGGAAAACAAGGTTCATAGACTGGAACAAGTATACCACACGAACGCGCAACCAAAGAACGTCCGTCGTTAAAGCTCTTTTCGGTCACTCCAGACAACCCACACCCATTTCCCTTTCGCCTCAACTTTTGACCCTTATTTTCAAGCCCTTCACAACCGCCCCCGCGTCTGGATCGACGTATTTGCAGGCGTTTCCCAGGGACCCCGTTTTCTGTTAGGATCGGAAGACATGGATACGCCTAGCCCCGACCTCCTCCGCGCCATGGAAGGACGGTTCAAAAAACAGACCGTCATCATCGCCCTCATCTTCATGGGGCTTGTGGCCAGCCTCTCCGCCTTCGGCGCCCGCTGGTCGTATTTGTCGAACCAACAATACGCTTCCGCAAGCCAACAGACCCCCCATCTCCCCATCATCAGCGATGTTCGTCGCCTGTTGTTTGGCGATAACACGAGCAGCAGCGGTGGCCCCCTCCTCCCCAGCGAAAAAAATCGCCTAAACATCCTCATCCTGGGCATCGGCGGCGCCGGACACGAAGGCTCCAACCTAACGGATTCCATCGTCCTCGCCTCGGTTGACCTCGAAAAGAAACGAGTCGGCCTTGTCTCGATCCCCCGTGATCTTGCCTACCCTCTCGGCTCAGGCCGCTTCGAGAAAATCAACGCCGTCCACGCCTACGCCGAACAGGAAGCCCCCGGCGAAGGCGCCGTCCGCACGGCCCAAGCCTTCTCCCAGCTCCTCGAAGTCCCCATCGATCACGTCGTCCGCATCGACTTCCAAGGCTTCACCAAGTTCATTGATGCGATTGGCGGCATTAACGTTACCGTCGAGACAGCCTTCACCGATCCGACTTATCCTGTCGGCGACAGGTCCGGCGCCGTGAAAACGGTCAGCTTCAAGAAAGGCCTGCAAAAAATGGATGGGGACCAAGCCCTCACCTTCACCCGCAGTCGCCACGGCAATAACGGCGAAGGATCCGACTTCGCCCGCAGCCGCCGCCAACAGCTCGTCATGCTCGCCGTCCGCGAGAAGCTGCTCTCCCTCGGCACGCTCACGGATCCCGGCAAGCTCGCCGACGTCTATCGCGTCATCAGCGAACACGTGCAAACGGACCTCTCCGTCTGGGACCTCTTGAAGTTCGCTCCCCTTGCGAAAGATTTCTCGCCCGACAAGGTCACGATGACCACCCTCACCGATGCCCCGAACGGCGTCCTCGCCTCCGCGAACGTCGGCGGCGCCTACATGCTCTTCCCCAAACAACCCGACTGGTCCGAGATCCGCGCCATCGTGAAGAGCCCCTTCGAGACCGAAACCGTCCGCAAGGAGGAAGAGCGCCCAAAAGAGACCGTCCGCCTCGAGGTCAAGAACGGCACCTTCCGCACGAACTTCGCCGCCCAAGCCGCCGCCAAGCTCGAACGCAGCGGCTACGAGATCGGTACCCTCGGCAATGCCGCCCGCCGCGGCTTCGAACGGAGCGCTATTTATGACCTGACCGGCGGCAAGAAACCCGCCGAATTAGCCCGCTTGCAACGCCTCCTGAACGCCGATGTCGTGAGCATCAGCCCCGAACAGGTCGTCAGCACAAATAACGGCTCCTACCGCACGTTTCCCTTGGATAAGGACACCTTGGAACGGGTCTATTCCCAGAATACCGATTTTCTGCTTATCTTAGGCGACGCCAGCTTCGCGTTTGTCGAGGCCAAGTAACCATATGACCATTGATCGAAGCACCGCCCGCCTCCCCCGCGTCGCCCTCGTCGGCCGCACGAATGTCGGCAAATCCACCCTTTGGAACCGCTTAACAGAGCAAAAAAATGCTCTCACCAGCGACAAGCCCCACACCACCCGTGACCGCAACTACGGCCAGGTCGTTTGGCGTGGCGAAGTGTTTGAATTAATCGATACCGGCGGCCTCGACGTCGAAAACGACGACATCGGCGCCGGCATCTCCCGCCAAAGCGGCTATGCTCTCAAGGAAGCCGACGTCATTTTATTCCTCGTCGACGCCCAAGTTGGCCCCCTCCCCGAAGACCAGGAGATCGCGCAGGACATCCGCGCCGCCCAAAAGAAGGCCTTCCTCCTCGTCAACAAATGCGACAAGGAAGCCCTCCGCCGCGCCGGCAGTGACCCGCACTGGAAACAGCTCGGTCTCGGCGAACCACGCCCCATCAGCGCCGTGTCCAGCCTCGGCCTCGGTGACCTGCTCGACCTCGTCCACGAAGAACTGAAGGCCCAAGGCAAGCCGCCGCGCCCCGCCTTTGAGACCGAACCGCTTCGCATCGCCCTCGTCGGACGTCCAAACGTCGGTAAGTCCTCGCTCACGAACGCCATCACCGGCGAAGAGCGCGTCATCGTGTCAGCCACACCGCACACGACCCGCGAGCCACAAGACACCACGTTCATGTATCGCGACCGCGAGATCGTCCTCGTTGACACCGCTGGCATGCGTAAGACCTCCAAGATCGACGACCGCCTCGAAGAGGAAGGCATCCGCCGCAATCAGCAGGCCATCGAAGACTGCGACGTCGCCCTGCTCGTGTTCGACGCGACACAAGACCCCACCGCGCAAGATCGTCACCTCGCAGGCGTCCTCCAAGGCGCTCATAAGGGCCTCATCCTAGTCGCTAACAAGTGGGACCTCGTCCAGAACAAGACGACAAAATCCCCGCAAGCCTACGAGGCGCTCATCCGCCAATGTTTTCCGTTCCTGAATTGGGCTCCGCTCATTTTCACGAGTGCCCTCGAAGGCCAACGCATCCATAATTTGCTGGACAAAGCCCTCGAGATCCAAGCCGAACGTCACCGCAAGATCGATTACAATGCCCTCAACCGCCAACTCAAGCTCTGCATCAAGGCCATGAAGCCGCTCGCGAGCTACGGCCCCAAATCCCCGCGCATCTACGACGCCGCCCAAGTCGGCTCCGCGCCACCCACGATCGTCATCACCGTCATCGGCGAGAAGGACTCGGTCCACCAGAACTGGGTCCGCTTCTTCGAGAAGCGCCTGCGTGAGAAGTTTGGCTTCGTCGGTACGCCGATCGTCGTGAAGGCCCAGAACATCCCGTCCTCGAAAGCTTCGAAGAAACACAATAAGAACGGCCCCGGCATGGTCGCCGTCGCCGGCGAGATCAAGGAGAAGCCACGCTTGGTCAACCAGACGCAGCGCCGCCAGAAGTGGCGCTAACCCGCTATGAAAGCCGTCATCGGATTAGGGAACGTTGGCGAGAAGTATACGGGCACGCGGCACAATTTCGGCTGGCTCGCCGTCGAACGCGTAGCGAAGGCCATCGAGGCGGGACCGTTCCAAGAGAATCGTGCGCTGCAGGCCTTCTGCGCCCGTGGACGCAGCGCCAATGAAGCGGTCGTCCTCGCCTTGCCCACGACCTACATGAACGATTCCGGAGCGGCCGTCCAAGCCCTCCTCAGCTTCTACAAGATCCCTTTGGAGAATGCGCTCATCGTCCAAGACGAGCTCGATTTCCCCCTTGGGACCTTCAAGTTCCTGCAGGGCGGCAGCGCCGGAGGCCACAACGGCATCCGTTCGATCGAGGAGCGCCTCGGCGGACAAGCTATCGCCCGCCTCCGCCTCGGCATCGGCCGCCCCACGACCCCACAACCCATCGAGGATTACGTGTTGGAACGCTTCACGAGCGACGAACGCCCGGTCACGGACGTCGTCCTCGCGGATGCCGAAAAAGCCATTCAAGACTGGATTTCCCACGGCCTTGACGCCGCCCAACAGGCATGGAACGGAAAGAAGAGATGACCTCTTCTTTTTCGTTGGAGGAAGCCCGGCTTCTGCTAGCCCTCGCCCCCACAAGCGTGCGGGAGGCATTTGAAATCATGGGAATTTCTTCGGAAGAAGTTCTTACCCTCAAGCCCGCGAGCCTTCGTAAGCGCGGCGTCCCAGAAAAAACCGTCTCCTATTGGCGGCAATATGTCGAAAAACGTCACCCCGAGAGGATTCTCCAACAATGCCTGAATGAAAACGTTCGCCTGATGTATCGTGGCGAACGCGGTTGGCCAACCCGCCTCGAACATCTCGGGAAACAAACGCCCGCCGTCCTTTTCGTCCGTGGAGAGATTCCGGACATCCCGTATCTCGCCATCATCGGCACCCGTCGCCCGACCCCCTACGGTGAACGCGTGACCGACGAGCTCATCCAAGGCCTTCGCGGCAATCCCGTCGGCATCATCTCCGGCCTCGCCTTCGGCACGGACGGCCGCGCCCACCTCCGCGCCCTCGATCACGACTTACCGACCGTGGCCGTCTTAGGATCGAGCATCACGGATATGGAACTCTATCCGCAAAAACACGTCACTCTTGCACAGCGCATCCTGGCCAGCGGCGGCGGCCTCGTCAGCGAATACCCGCCCGGCTCCTTCATCCATCAAGGCGCCTTCCCCGCCCGCAACCGGCTCATCGCTGCCCTGTGCCGCGCCGTCATCGTGATCGAGGCGCGAGAAAAGAGCGGGACCCTCATCACCGCCCGCATCGCCCTCGAATTGGGACGGGATGTGCTCGCCGTCCCCGGCAGCATCTTTTCGGACGCCTCGCATGGCACGCACACGCTCCTCCATGCTGGCGCCCACCTCTGTCGCCACACGAACGACGTCTGGGAAGCGCTTGCGGTCGACCCACCCCTCAAAACGCACCAGGCCCGTCTCCAGATGCAGATCAGCGCCGAAGATCGCAACCTCTTCGACCTCCTGGACGGTCACGGGCAAGGTCTCCCGCTCGACGACCTCAGCGTTACCCTCCGAAAAGACCCCAACGAGCTCACCGCCCGCCTCGGCCTCTTGGAACTCCAAGGCCTGGTGCGCCAAGGCCCGTCCGGACGCTGGGTACGCTGCGGACTTGCCTAAAGCGCGTCCATTCGTGCTACCATCCTCCTCATATGCGCCACCTGGTCATCGTCGAGTCCCCCACCAAAGCAAAAACCATTCGCAAATTTTTAGGCTCAGAATACACGATTTTAGCCTCAATGGGACATGTCCGCGACCTTCCGCAATCGGCTGCCGATGTCCCCGAAGCATACAAGAAAACCCCCAAGGGCCAACTCGGCGTCGACGTCGACCACGACTTCGAACCGCTCTATATCATCCCCTCCGGCAAGAAAAAAACCATCGACGAAATCAAGCGCGCCCTCAAGGACGCCGATGACCTCTACCTCGCGACCGACGACGACCGCGAAGGGGAAAGCATCAGCTGGCACCTGCTCGAAGTACTGAAACCAAAAGTTCCCGTCCACCGCACGGTCTTCCATGAGATCACCCGGCCCGCCATCGAGGCCGCCTTCGTGCACCCGCGCGCCCTTAACCAAGATGTCGTCCGCGCCCAGGAGACGCGCCGCATCCTCGACCGTCTCGTCGGCTACAGCATCTCCCCCGTCCTCTGGCGCAAGATCGCCTACGGCCTCTCCGCCGGCCGCGTCCAAAGCGCCGCCCTCAAGGCCATCGTCGACCGCGAACGCGCCCGCTTGCGCTTCGCAAAGGCGGGCTACTGGGACCTGCTCGCCTCCCTCAAGAAAGATGGGACAGCTTTTGAAGCCACCTCCCAAGCGGTAGACGGGATCGCGATCGCCAGCGGTAAAGATTTTGATGAAGAAACCGGACAAGTGAAAGCTGGCCGCAAGGTGAAGGTCCTCGATGAGAGCTCCGCAAAAACCCTCGCCGAAGGCCTCGCTACGCACACCTCCTGGAAGGTCGCCAGCAAGCAGACGAAAAGCGTCAAAAAACAACCGACCGCGCCGTTCATCACCTCGACATTCCAACAGGAGGCCAACCGCAAGCTCGGCCTCTCCACGAAAGAGGCGATGCGCACGGCCCAAGCCCTCTACGAACACGGGTTCATCACCTACATGCGTACCGACTCGGTGAACCTGTCCGCCGAGGCTGTCAAGCGTCTGCAGGAAGTCGTAAAGAGCCGTTTCGGTGAGCAGTACCTCGCCAATGAAGCGCGGCACTTCGGCACCGTAAAAGGCGCCCAAGAAGCCCACGAGGCCATTCGCCCATCCCTCGACTTCCGCGCGCCCGACGACACCCCGCTCCAAGGCATCGAACGTGACGTGTACGAGCTCATCTGGATGCGCACCCTCGCCTCCCAGATGGCCGCCTCCGACCAGGAACAAACCACCCTGACGTTTGAGGAGGGCGGCACGACCTTCCAGGCAAGCGGGCTGCGGATCCTGTTCCCAGGCTTCCTCCGGGCCTACGCGGAAGGCCACGACGACCCCGAACTCGCCCTCGAAGAGCGCGAGCGCATTTTGCCAGCCCTAGAAATCGGCGACCAAGTCGCCTGCGACAAGGTCGCCGCCGTCGGCCACGAGACGAAACCGCCGTCCCGCTTCACCGAAGCCGGGCTTATCCAATACCTCGAAAAGGCGGGGATCGGCCGCCCGAGCACCTACGCGAGCATCTTATCGACGCTCCTGGATCGCGGCTACATCCGCAAACAACAATCCACCCTCATCCCCACGTTCACGGGCATGATCGTGACGCAATACATGGAGAAGCATTTCCCCACCTTCGTGGACGCGACCTTCACCTCGCGCATGGAGCAGGACCTCGACCGTATCGCCGAAGGAAAAGAGGCCTGGATCCCCTATCTAAACGCCTTCTATTTCGCGGAACACGGCCTCAAGGCCGGCATCGACGCCGAACTGGCTGCCCCGCCGGATGATGAGACGCGCCGCCTCCTCCTGCCTGCCGTGCCGGACGTCGAGATCCGTCTTGGCCGCTTTGGGACATACATGGAAGGCATCCATCCGAAGCACAAGACGCCGGTCAAAATGAACATTCCGGACACGATCGCTCCAGCCGACCTCACCCCGGAATCCCTTGAAGAGCTGCTCGGCAAGCAACAGCAAGGCCCAACCAGCCTTGGCCTCGACCCCGTCTCCGGCCACAACATCTACCTCCGTACCGGCAGCTACGGCCCCTACGTCCAACTCGGCGAAGACCCGGACGACAAGGATAAGAAAGCCAAGAAACCAAAACGCTCCAGCGTTCCGAAAGACACGCCGCTCGAAACGCTCGGCCTCGAAAAAGCCCTGTACCTGCTTTCGCTGCCTCGCACCCTTGGGATGCATCCCACCAGCGCCAAAGAGGTCAAGCTCGGATTCGGCCGCTTTGGCCCCTATGTTGTCCACGACGGCGATTTCCGCTCGCTCAAGAAAGACGACAGCGTCTGGACGCTCACCTTCGAACGCGCCCTCGCCCTCCTCGCCGAACCGAAAACAGGCCGCGGCAAACGCGGCAGCGATCCCGGCACGGCGATCGGCACACATCCGAAAGACGGCAAGCCGATCACCTTGCACAACGGCAAGTACGGCCCATACCTGAAGCACGAAAAAACGAATGCGACCATCCCGAAGAATCTCCAAGGAACAACCCCCTCGCTCGAACAGTCCCTCGAGATCCTGGCCGCGCGCGAAGGCGCCCCCAAGAAGACGCGTGCGCGCAAGAAAAAAGCCGCCGAATAAGGATCCCATCCCAGTTGACGAACCCGTGCCCGTTGCGTAGTCTACCCCTGGCCTGCCGGGATGGCGGAATTGGTAGACGCACAGGACTCAAAATCCTGCGATCGCAAGGTCATGAGAGTTCGATTCTCTCTCCCGGCACCAAGAACCCCTTCGTTTCGACGAGGGGGCTTTTGTTTGCCCCGAAGGCCCCTTGACGCCCCTCCCCCCATCGCGTACCATCCCCCTACAAATCACGTAGCGGGGTAGAGCAGCCAGGCAGCTCGCCGGGCCCATAACCCGGAGGTCGTTGGTTCGAATCCAACCCCCGCAACCAAGAAAAAACACTCGTTCAAACGAGTGTTTTTTCTTGGAAAGGCGCTTAGCGGAAAAGAGGGAACAGGGCGGCGATCACGATCGCCTGCGCGCCGATCCCTAACCATAGCGGAACATCGCCCCACCGCTTCGCCACGCCATCATGGAAAAAGAAGTGGACGCGGTTGAAGGCTTCGAGGAAACGGGACTTCATGATCTCGCGGAGGCCGGCCAGAAGGTCCGGCAAGACGCCCCCGAAGATCCCTAGGGTGGCGATCCCGCGCGACATCTCCCCTAATGGAAGGTTAAGCACGATCCCGATCAGGACGATCGCGACCACGGCATCGATGGCGCTATAGGCCAGGGCCAAGCGGACCTGTTGCCCATTGTGGTACTTGGTACGCATGTCCGCATCCCCATGCGGGATGACGTCGATGAGCAGGTGCGAGACGAACCCCAACAAAAACGCCAGCCACGGGCGGTCCGGGGCCAGGGTGAGGGCTAACGTCGCGCCCACCATGACATGCGTCACAAGCATCATAGTTGCTGGCGAGCATAGCAGGTTCCCAGCCCTTTGTCGATGCGAAGAAAATCTTGCGTCGTAAAATAGAATATCTGGCTCGCGAATCTTTCCCCTTCTTAAGGGAAATCCTCGGAAAGAGGCGGCTCCACCGATCTTGCACCCCCACGCCCGGCATGCTACCCTCACAAGGCTTTTTTGGCGGGGTAGCTCAGTTGGTTAGAGCGTGGGACTCATAAGCCCGAGGTCGCCGGTTCGAATCCGGCCCCCGCTACCAAAAAAACACCTCCGAACGTTCGGAGGTGTTTTTTTGTGCTTATAAGGGGAGACTCCTTGATTTTTTTTGAAAAACAGGCACACTCCCCCCGCATCCCCATGCGCAACAAAGGAACGCCCGATGACCAACAAGCGCCCGCTCTCACCTACGGAAGAACAGCTCCGATATCTCCGCGACCGTCTCCAGGCCGGCTTTCCAAGCGTCGACAACCCGCTTGGGCTGAGCCGAGACGACGTCAGCCGACTCCTGCGCCATGACGAGGTCGTCACGGCAAGCCTGCCCGCCTTCCTCAAGGCCGTCGCGACCAGGCTCGCGGCCAAGGAACCCGCACAGCCGCAGATCATGCTGGGAGACGGGGCGATCAAGCCCATCGCAACCCAATGCGAGCTCCTCGAACGGCATCTCCGGATCAAGCCGGACTACGACCACGATCTCGCGCGTCGACCCCTGGCCCCGGGGATGATGGGGGCGCTCGCGGTCCCGGACTGGCGACAGGTCGGCAAGAGCTACGAGCAGGCCATCATATACGCGCAATTGGGACTGGCACGCGCCTTCCGTCAAAGCTCAACGAACACGCGGATGGTAGTCGCGCTGCCGGAAGCTCGGGAACCCGATTCGTCGCAGAAGCCCGAGTTCCGCCAGAGCAAGCGCACAAGAGGAGCTTTCGCGAAGATCATGGAGCGGCAACAAGGACGCACCGTCTTCGTCATCCAGGCGCAGATCGGGACACGTTTCGAGAACCATACGCCTCAGGAAGCCCGGACTGCCCTGGAAAGCGACGAGTTCGGCCTCGACCTCTTCACCGTCCTCTGCCTCCTGATCACACACGGAGGGCTGGCCGACGAGTCGGAGGGCCTCGAACTCCTCTGCCTCGGCGACAACCGTCTGGTCCGTCACAGCGGCGTTTGGGGCGGCGAGACGTCCGAGTATGAGGCGGTCCCGACGGTCTCGCGCTTCAACAACGAGTTCAGCATCGGCGGGATGGGGTTCGATACCAACGATGATCGACTGCGGTATGCGACGGGGATCGCGCTGACCTAGAAGGGTTCCCCACCTCCAAGCCTTGCGCTTGGACTTTTTTTCGAGAAAGATCCTTAAATCAGACGGAAGCGCTTATCTCCACTCAAACCCCTCAAATCCCCACGCGGTCAGCGCCTTCACGTCCTGAAAGCGTGAAAAATGGTTGTCGCTGCCGAGCGTGACAGCAATCAACTCGTTCCCTTTTTCATCTTGCGTCGCCTGGGCGAGGCAGAAGCCCGCTTCCGGCAACGAACCCGTTTTCGCGGCGATGATGCGATAGGGCTTCTTGTTCAAAAAGGAGTCCAGCAGCAGGTTCGTGCTGGGGATCCGGAAGGTCCGACCCGTCTGGGACTTGATCTCGATGGCCGATTGCTCCGTGATCTGGCGGATGTCGTTATAGAAAAGCGCCCGTTGGAGCATATGCGCCACGTCTTCCGCCGAAGCGACGTTATCGCGCGCCAACCCTGTCGGATCGGTAAAGACCGCAGAGGTGAGGCCTATTTCCTGACCCTTCTTGTTCATGGCCTCGATGAAAGCGGGTTGCCCACCGGGGAAAGTCCGCGCGAGCGCGCTTCCTGCCGTATTGACGG
This sequence comes from uncultured Gammaproteobacteria bacterium, assembly GCA_964623645.1. Taxonomy (GTDB): domain Bacteria; phylum Patescibacteriota; class Patescibacteriia; order 2-12-FULL-60-25; family 2-12-FULL-60-25; genus JAGOUA01. The sequence continues at coordinate 18,533 of CAZURG010000010.1, forward strand.
AACCGATCAGCAAGGCGCGCATGAGCTCGCCGCGCGTGAACGTCTCGCCACCCTCCAGCACCGCCCGCCCCTCGGAAGGCTCATCCGCGTCCACGAGGAGGATCTCCTCATCCAGCGGCAGGCCCGCATCCAAAATTATCATCGCCGTCATGAGCTTGGTGAGGCTCGCGATTGGATAGGCCGTCTCGCCACCACGGGAAAACAGGACCGCTCCGCTCTTGGCGTCCATGAGGACCACCGATTTCCCCGTCGTGGCCACGCCCGCGATGAGCGACGGACGGCGCAGGGGCGCGCGATGCAGGGGCGCAACGTAACGGGCCAGCGGCAAGCGAGCCGACGCGGCAGCCGCGGTTTCCGGAGCGCGAAAACTCAATATTCCAAGGGCGACAAGCAGGGATTCGGCAAGCATGCCTAGGATATTAACACACTTCGTGCCTACGACCAAAGAAAAATAGGGCGATGACGGACGGATCCGGACATCTCCCCATTTTTCTTCCCAAATAAACATGTTACAAGCCCCTATAACGCGACGGGCTCCACACCAGAATCGACCTCGACGGACGCCGACGAACCAGATGAAAATTTCCCGAAATCCGGTAAATCCTGCCGCCCCGTAAGACCCAGCCATTGTAGGCAAAGTGGTGTCACCTCATAGACCGGCTGTCCCAAGCGCGTCTGCGGCTGTTCCGTGATGAGACCGCGCAGCGACAGGCTGCGGATCATCTGGTGCGAATGGATGCCGCGGATTTCCTCAAGCTCGGGACGCGTGAGGGCCCCACGATACAGCAAGATCGCTAGCGTTTCGAGGGCGGACTTACTCAGCTCACCGCGCGCCTCCTCTTCACGAAACTGTCGGATCAATGGAGCGACCTCGGGCACGGTGACGAGCTCATAGCGGTCACGCCAAGCCTGCAGGGCCAGCCCACGACCTTCCAACCCCATCCGCAACGCCGAAACGGCAGCCGCGAAAGTCGGCTCATCCCATCCGCAGAGCGTGCGGATGCGAGCCTCATCGAGCGGGGCGCCATGGGCGAAGAGAAGCGCCTCTAATTGAGCAGCAGGCGAGATCATACGGAAGAAATAGTGAGTTCAGCGAACAGGTCGGGCTGAGTGACGGTGACCGTCCCCGCCTTGAGCAGCTCGAGAAGAGCCAAAAATGAGACGACCGCGACCTCGCGTGGGGCTTCCGGCCCGATCCAGGAGGAAAAGATGAACGTTCCGCCATGGGCAATGCGATCCCGGAGGGCCTGCATCCGCTCCTCGAGCGTGACGAGCCGTTGCAGGATCGCGGTGCGGGTCGGCGGGACGGGGCGTTCGCGCCGCTGCAGGATGCCGCGAAACAACTCCGCTAGCCGCGAAAGGCTCGGCACGACGGGCAAGACCCCCTCAACCGTCTCCTCACGCGGCCCGCGCGCGAAGAGCAAGGCACCGCCGTCGCTCCGTTGCCGCAACCACTCCCCCGCCTGCACGAAGGCTTGGTAGGCGCGCAGCCGCTCAACCAGCGACGCCTCCTCATCTTCGGCTGTCGGCGTCGGGATCAGCAGGCGCGCCTTGAGCGCGACGAGCTTGGCCGCGATCACCAGAAAATGCGCGAGGTCCTCTAACGGATACCGCTCATCCTGGGCACGGGCACGAATCGCTTCCACGAAAGGCTCCGTGACACGCGCGAGCGCGATCTCGCTGATGTCGAGCTTTTCCGCTTCGACGAGCTGCAAAAGAAGGTCGAGTGGACCTTCGAATGCCTCCAGACGAACGGTATAGGCCATGCCTCCAATCTACACGCCCTTGATGTGTACGTCACGCAGGCGCGCCTCGGGGAGTGGGCTCGGCGCACCCATCATCAGGTCACGCGCATCGCCGGTCTTGGGAATGGGGATCACCTCACGGATATTCGGCTCGTTCGCGAGGATCATCACGATACGATCGATGCCCGGCGCGATGCCTCCGTGCGGTGGGGCTCCGTATTCGAACGCCTCGAGCATGTGGCCGAACTGGGCTTCGATCTCTTCGGCGCTGAGACCCATGATCTCAAGCACGCGGCGCAAGGCCTCGGGCTCATGGTTGCGGATCGAACCGCCTCCCGCCTCATACCCGTTCAAGACGATGTCATATTGCGTCGTCAGGATCTCACCAATATGCTCCTTCTTCATCAGCCACTCGCGATGCTCAGGTTTTGCGGCCGAGAACGGGTTGTGCGTGAAGGTCCAGCCCCCCTCGTCGGTCTTCTCGAAGAACGGGAAGTCCAGGACCCAGCAGAACGCGAGCAGGTTCGGATCATTTTTATCCTCACGCAAGTCCGGCTTGTCGGAATGGTATTTTTCCATCGCCTCCTGGTATGAGAGGCGCGGGAATGGGACCTGCTGGATGCGCTTTTCCGGGGTCACGGCCTGCACCAGCTTGATCATCATCGTTTCGATGAGCGTGAGGACATCTTCCTGCTCGACAAACGACATCTCGAGGTCGAGCTGGGTGAATTCGGGCTGGCGGTCGCCGCGCTGGTCCTCGTCACGGAAGCAACGAGCGATCTGGAAGTACCGTTCCATCCCACCAACCATCAGCAATTGCTTGAATTGCTGCGGCGATTGCGGGAGCACGTAAAAATTTCCGGCATGGATGCGGCTCGGGACCAGGAATTCGCGCGCGCCCTCGGGCGTGCCCTTCGTAAGATACGGCGTCTCGATCTCGACGAACCCTTCACGGTGGAGATAGTCACGGAAAAAGGTGATGACTTGATCCCGCAAACGGATGTTCCGCTGCATACGAGCTGAGCGGAGGTCGAGATAGCGGTACTTCAAACGCAACTCCTCGTTGACGGGCGTCGTGTCCTGGTTGACCTCGAACGGCGGCGTCTTGGCGGCGTTCAAAACCTCGACCGTCTGCGCGAGGATCTCGATCGATCCGGTCGGTAGGTCGGCGTTCTCTTGACCGGGCTGGCGCGCCTGGATCGTTCCCGTAACGGCGACGCAATATTCCGAGCGCAAGCCTTTGACGCGCTCCTTGGAATCCACATCCAGCTGACTGGGAACGCAAACGATCTGCAAAAGCCCCGTGCGGTCGCGGAGGTCGAAAAAGACGAGCTTGCCCATGTCGCGGCGGACATGGACCCAGCCCTTGACCGTCACCACCTCCCCCGTCCGACCCACCGTTTCCTGCACGAGAAGACGAGACATAAGAGACGCAAAAAATGCTGAAAAAATGGCCGGAAAACGAGCGCGAGCGCCCGTTCTGTCAAACCCCCACCACGAACCCTCCTAATCAACCAGATTTACGTCCCACTGGCAACCTCGACCACGCGCAGCGGAATGATGAGCGTCGCCGTTTCGGCAGGAACGGTCGCCTCTGAGGCGAAAATCTCCAGATCCCCACCCTGACGCTCATTCCACGTAAAAGACGCCTCATACCGGTCTTCCGCACCGGCGACGGGTTTCATGACCTGCAAGAGCGTGGTCGACGCGGCCCCCGGAAGGCGCAAGCGAGCCTCAACACGGCCAGCCCGTTCGATCGTGGCAAGCAAGGTCACTTTCGATCCAAGGGTCACCTGATAGCCGGCAGAGCCATCAGAGATAAATCCATCCGGTTTAAGGGAAGTGAGGAGAGGCGCCTGTTCGGATGTCTTCACGACTCGCTTGCCCGAGTTCATCCCATCTGCAGGCAGGTCCGTCTGCAACGTCCCATCTTCATCCGCCGTCGCGAGCCCCGCCATAACCCAAAAGAGTGAGGGTTCGCAATCCTGTCGCGTCCCATTGGCGCAGGCCTGATAGCGCAAGAGCTCATCCTGACGCGTCGTCGAAAGCTTCACGACGGCCAGAGCCCCCAAGAGGGCGGTCACAAGGCCTAAGAGGACGGCTCCCTTCACGAGGCGAACGGGTGGATACGCAGTAGCTGGCATACGGAGCCAGTGTATCACGATGCACCGCCCGCCACCAACGTCCGCGGCAAGCCCGCCCGCAAGCGCGCAACCGCCTCGTAGGCGATCAGTCCCGGCACCCAACGCTCCCAATCATCGGGACCTAACCGCTGATCCCCTTGCATGCCAAAGATCACTACTTCCTCTTCTAACGCGGCCTCAGGCACGTCCGTGACATCGACCATGCACATATTCATGCAAACGCGCCCCAAAATACGGCAGCGTCGACCACGAACGAGCACTTCGCCGCGTTGAGACAGGCGGCGGTCGAAACCGTCATAATAGCCGATGGGAAGCACGGCGAGTTCCGTCTCACGCGCCACCCGTTCGCTTAATCCATATCCGACGGAAGCGCCCGCCGGGACGGTTTTTCGTTCGGCGATGAGCGTTTTCCAAGTGAGTGCCGGATGCAGCCGAATATCCGGATACCGTGCCTCCATGAAGGCGCGCACGTCAGACGAAGACCAAATCCCATAGAGCGAAATCCCCAATCTGAGGGCAGAAAACCCATTTCCAGGACGGACCCAGGCCGCGGCACTGCAAGCCAGATGCCGCCAACGCGGATGATGTCCGGCGGCCTCGATCTGCTTCAGCGCATCAAAAAAACGTCTCTCCTGTTCGGCTGGATAGGCATTTTCCGATGCAACGTCCTCGACATTCGCGAAATGGCTTGAAATCCCCTCGACATGAAAACGGCTCGGGGACCGATCAATGATCCGCAGGAGATCAGCTAATTCGTTTGCATCCGCACCTTGACGATAGAGTCCCGTCTCGACCTCAAGATGGATACGGGCCGGGGGCAGGTCCGCGGGCAAATCTGCAAGCGCCTGTGCCATCTCCGCTTTCGAGCACACGAATGACCAGCCCCGCTGAACCGCCTGCCTCAACGAAACGCGGGGAACATACCCAAGAATCAAAAGAGGCGCCTGCGGTAGCACGGCCGCAAGCGCCTCGGCCTCCTCAACGCTATCAACGGCAAAAAATGGAACCTCGCTCCCCTTCAACGCTTCCATGACGAGAGCGAGCCCATGACCATACGCGTCGGCCTTGAGGACCGGGATCACCTCAAGCGGCTCAGCGAATTCCTGAACCGTCCGGAGATTCTCTCGTAACGCCCACGCCGAAACCTCTACCCAACTCCTGGCCGCGGCGGGGCGCATAGGTTATTTGATGACGTCAAATCCGCACAACGGACGCAAGACATCCGGGACGAGGATCGAACCATCCGCCTGCTGATAGTTCTCGAGGATCGCGATGAGTGCGCGCGACAGGGCGATCGCCGTGCCGTTCAGCGTATGCGCATACTCGAGACTCCCATCCTTCTTGCGGACGCGAATATTGAGGCGGCGGGCCTGATAGTCCGTGCAGTTCGAGGCGCTCGTGACCTCTCCCCAATCCCCTTTTCCTTCTTTTTTGCCCCACATCCAGGCTTCAAGGTCGTACTTACGATATGCGGGACCACCGAGATCGGCCGTGCAGATGTCGAGCACGCGGAACGGGATCTGCAGCTTCGTGAAGAGACGTTCCTCCAGTCGGCGCAGCTCCGCATGGACGGCTTCGGATTGCCAGGGTGCGCAAAACACGAACATTTCCACTTTGTTGAACTGGTGGACGCGATAGAGACCGTACGATTCGCGACCATAGGAACCCGCTTCGGTACGGAAACAGTGCGAAAGGCCCACGTACTTGAGCGGAAGCTGGTCCTCGTTGAGGATCTCGTCCTTGTGGTAGCCACCGATGGTGATTTCAGCCGTCCCGACGAGCGAGAGGTCCGTCCCTTCGATCGAGTAGATCTGCGTCTCGTCCCCGCGCGGCTGGTAGCCGGTCCCGAGCAGGACCTCGTCTTTGGCGAGGTCGGGCGTCTCGAGGGGGATGAAGCCGTCCGCACGGAGCTCTTGGAGTGCCCACAAGATGAGCGCCTGCTCAAGAAGGACCAGATCACGCTTCACATAATAAAACTTGGCGCCCGTAACCTTGGCGGCACGCTCGAAATCGAGCAGGTCATGCGCCTGGGCGAGCTCCGTGTGCGATTTGGGCGCGGTTTGAGGGCGGATTTCGCCTACTCGAGCGATCTCCTTATTTTCCGCATCCGAGCCGCCCTCCGGGACGTCGGGATGTGTCATGTTCGGGATCTGGACGACGAGATCCTTGACCTGTGCCTCGTAGCCCACGAGTTCGGCCTCCTTGCCATTCAACGCCTCCTTGATCCGCTTACCCTGTTCGATGAGGGCCGGACGCTCCTCTGCTGACACCTGGGAGATGCGCTGGGCCGTCTCGTTGCGTTCGCGGCGAAGCGTCTCGACTTCCTGCAGGCACGCCAAACGCGCCTCATCGGCCGCGAGGTAGGCGTCCACGTCGACGGACAGGCGACGGCGACGGACGTTCTCTTTGACTTCGGCGACATGCTCGCGGATAAAGCGCGGGTCAAGCATACAAGGGGGAGAAGACGGTTTTTTGGACTTTTTACAGGAATGCGGTCAATGCCGTTCGGAGGAACGACCTGGATCGTTTCTCCTAAGATTGCGGCCGGAGCGTCGGGAACAGGATCACTTCCTTGAGGATCCCGGCACCCGTGATGAGTGAGACGAACCGGTCTATACCGATACCGACGCCGCTTGTGGGCGGCAGACCGTGCTCGAGCGCCTTCAGAAAGGCCTCGTCGAGACGCTGAGCCTCTTCGCTTCCGGCCGTGGCGAGACGTTCTTGGGCCTCGAGACGGTCGCGTTGGATTAGAGGATCGTGGAGCTCGTGATAGTAGGCATTGACAACTTCCGCTCCACACACGACCAGCTGGGCGCACGCGCTCTTGGTCGGATCCTCGGGTGAGACGTTCGCGAGCGGCTTCATGTCGGCCGGATAATCCATGATCCAGGTTGGTTGGATGATCGCGGCGCGGGCCGTCTTCTTGTAGAGCTCGTCGAGACATTCGCTGCGACCGTGGCACCCGCCGAGATCCAGGCGGAGGCCCGCGCGTTCGATGGCGGCACGGAGAGCCTCTTCGGTTTCGCAGGCATCGATGTCGATGGCGGTCGCTTCGAGGATTGCCGCACGGAAGGTCTTGCGTGGAAACGGAGCCTGGAATGAGAGCGTCGTTCCCTGAAGCTCGACGGCGGTGGATCCAATGGCTGCTTCGACCATGGTGCAGATCATCGCCTCCAAGAACCGCATGAACGGCTCGCGCTGGGCATACGCCCAGTAGAGCTCGAGCATCGTGAATTCCGGGTTGTGGGTGTGGTCGATCCCCTCATTGCGGAAACAGCGACCGATCTCGTAGACGCGTTCGAACCCGCCGACAACGAGGCGCTTCAGATACAACTCAGGAGCGATCCGCAGATAGAAATCGGCATCAAGCGCGTTGTGATGAGTGATAAACGGCCGCGCGTTCGCCCCGCCCGGAATCGGATGGAGCATGGGCGTCTCGACTTCGAGAAAGCCGTCCTCGTCCAAGAAGCGACGCAACGCCGAAACAAGCTTGGAACGAACCAGAAAATGCGAGCGGACTTCAGGATTGCTCAGAAGATCCAATTCGCGCGCACGGTAGCGGGTCTCGACATCCTGGAGGCCATGCCATTTTTCCGGCAGCGGCAGCAAGGCTTTCGTAAGCGGACGCCAGGCCGAAACGGACAGACTCTTCTCGCCGCGACGCGTCAAGAAGAGGACGCCTTGGACTTCGACAATATCGCCCGGGTCCATAAGGTCGCGGAAGGAAGCGAAGCGCTCTTCCCCGATCTCGTCTTGCTTGAACGCGATCTGCATCTTGCCCGAATCGTCCATCAGGTCCGCGAACATCATGCCTCCGTGCACACGGATGGTGAGGAGGCGGCCCGCTAGGGTGACGGGATGCGCACTGGTCGACCAAACCTCAAACGAAGCAACTGCTTCTGCGCATGATGCGCTCCGCCTTGGCTCGACCGCGTACGGCAAGAGCCCGAGCGCCCGCAGGCGTTCCATCTTTTCCAAGCGCACCTGGCGCTCGTCGAGGGACATACGCGCAGGAGCTTACGAGATGCTCACGACCTTGTACATGGTCTCGCCGGCGGGGGTCTTGACGGAGACGGTCTTGCCCGGGGTCAAGCTCAACAAGGCCTGGCCAAGCGGGGATTCGTTCGAGATCTTGCCGGTGACCGGATCAGCCTCGTTCGAACCGACAATGACGTAGGTCTTTTCCTTGCCGTTGACCTCGACGACGACCGTCGAGCCGACGCGCACCTTCTTGCTGTCGGTGACATCGTCGATGAGCTGGTAGCTCTTGAGCATCTCCTCGAGCTGAAAGATCCGTTGCTCGATCATGTCCTGTGCCTCCTTCGCGTCGTCGTACTCAGCGTTCTCGGAGAGGTCTCCCATCGCCTTGGCCTCCTCGATGCGCTTGATGGCGTCTGGACGCTTCTGGGTCTTCAAAAGCGCAAGCTCTTCGCGGAGTTTTTCGAGGCCTTGGGTGGTGAGATACGAGATGGACATAACCGTTGAAATAGAAAAAAGAAAGCCGGTCTTTTGAGCAGGACCGTACAACCTTAAGCGTAAGCAACCTTTAAAAGGTTGTCAAATACAGGGGGTTGGCGCTCTGTGAGGCTCGCCCTTTCCTGCGTAGAGAGCCGGTCCCGTGGCGCAAGATCCCCTCTTGCGTGCGCAGCCCGGCAGCGCATTCAATCAACAAAGCAACCGCGCCAAGCGCGGTTGTTTTGGTTGTTATTTTTTTGCATCTTCCGCCTTCAACCGATTCCATGCCTCCAAAATCCCCCTCGCGATCGGGGCGGCCGTACGTGAACCCTCCCCTCCTTCTTCGACAAGGACCGTGACGACGATTTCCGGCACCTCAAACGGCGCGAATGACGTGAACCAGGCGTGCGTGTTGCGATTCTTGTTCCATTGGGCGGTACCGGTTTTCGCGGCAGAGGTGAACGGGAGCGTGGAGAGGCTGCGGGCGGAGCCGTACGTGACGGCGTCGCGCATGCCTAAGCGGACCACCTCGATCGTGGGGGCATCGGCGAGGGGTTGGCCGATGGTTGGCGTCTCGGTTTGGGCAAGGTGGGGTTGGACAAGCTTGCCACCGTTGGCGATGGCGGCGGTGTAGACGGCGACCTGGAGCGGGGTGACGAGGAGGTCGCCTTGGCCGATCGAGAGGTTATACGTGTCGCCGATGTACCAGGGCTGCTTGCGGACGTCCTCTTTCCAGGCGCGCGTCGGGACGAAGCCGGTCGCTTCGCCGGGAAGGTCAATGCCCGTACGACGGCCAAGGCCGAACACCTGCAGCCAACGTGCGAGACGATCGGGACCGAGGCCCGCGATCCCCTGTTCGCCGCCTCCGCCGGAGAGGTAATAAAACGTGTTCACGGACCAGGCGATGGCACGACGGACGTCGGTCATCCCATGTCCACCGGCTTGCCAATCGGGGAAAAACCATTGACCGAGGCGAATGCCGCCGGTCGACAGGATTTTGGTCTGCGCAGTAATGACCTGTTCGACGAGGGCTGCAACGGAAACGACGACCTTGACCGTCGAACCGGAGGGATAGACCCCGGAAAGGGCCCGGTTGAAGAGCGGCTGGTCAGGATCGCTCGCTAAGGCGCGATAGACGGTCGAGGAGACGCCTCCGGAAAAGGCATTATTGTCGTATGACGGCCAGGAAACAAGCGCCAAGACATCCCCATTCCGCGGATCCATCGCGACGACGGCTCCGCGCGCAAAATGGTCGAGAGTGAGACGGTCGCGCAGGAGGCGTTCGGCCTCTTGCTGTAAGCGGAAGTCGATCGTAAGGGTGACATCTTGGCCATCGATGGGCGCTTGTTCGTGGACCGTCCCCTTCACCCGGCCGCGCGCATCGACTTCATACGTCCGCGATCCGACGGTCCCACGCAATTCGCCCTCATAGCGGCGTTCGAGGCCGATCTTGCCGAGCTCGTCGACACGGTAGTAGCCCTGCGAACGGCGGGTGGTCAGCTCCTCTTCGGAAATCTTCCCGACATACCCTAAAAGATGCGCCACGCTCGGAACTTGGGACGTGCGCGGATAGGCGCGTTTCGGGCGCGCGTCGAGGCTGAACCCGGAGAGGTGGGGTAGGCGAACGGCGAAAGCCATCGCCTGATCATAGGAAACGGCGTCGGCGACGAGAACAGGCTCATCCATCCGCGTTCCGGTGACGGCAGCGAAGGGCTCGAGATCCTTGATCGAAAGCCCGAGCAGGCGACCGGCCTCAGAGAGCGTAAGATTGCGCGCCTCATCCTCAAGCGGAAGGTCGCGTGGGACGAGGGTGACCTGGAAACGCGGAGCGTTTTCCGCCAAGACGACACCGTTCCGATCGCGAATGACGCCCCGATGCGGCCAAACGGGCACGACGCGGAGGCGGTTTTGCTCGGCAAGGGCGTGATACACGCTCCCGTTCCGTCCCTGCATCCAGGCGGCGCGACCGATCAGGACCGCGAAGAGGGCCCCCATGAAGATCCCCATCCAGAAAAAACGGCGGCGAGAAAAGGCGAACCCTAAAAACAACGGCCGCCCCTCGACCCGATTCTGTTCGGATTCGTAGAGACGCTCGTGCTGGACGTCTTCGCCCGTGTCGAAGGCCACCTCCAGGTGACGCTCGGTACGGATGCGACGCGGGAAGAAGCGTTCGCTGAGATTCATAAGAAAAAAGACCGAATCGAAATACGCATCAGAGGCGATCACGCGGCATCAACCGTGGGAGATAGGGGGAGAGGCGACGACCAAGTGCCAGGGCGAGCGGCAATCCAATCATGACACAGGCCGCGTCCCAGGCAAACAGCACGCCCCAGCCCCACAGCTCAAGCTGCCAAACGGGGGTTTCCGAGGAAAAATAGGAAAGATCGAACAGGCGCAAGCCCACCCAGACCAAACGCCCCAAAAAGACGAGAACGAGCGCGCTCCACAACGAGCGGTGCGACAACCACACGCGTAAGAGCCAGAATGCAACAAACAAGAGCGGCAGCCAGACCCAAAACAAGGGCGGCGTCCCCACCGGCAAGGCTAGCTGTCTCCACGTGAGTGCGCATCCTAGGGCAACGGCAATGCGCGCCAAGCGGGCCTCGAGACAGAGAGCGATCACGACACAGGGCCAAAGTGGCATCCATCCCGCCCAAGACGGCAGGAACGCGACGACATGCGCCTCCCAGACCGCCGCCAGCAGGAAGGAGAGCCCTCCAAACAGGATCGCCAGCATATCAGGAACCGCCCGTGCCTTGTTGAGGCCGGAGGACCGTGACAAAGCTTAAACGGTCAAGCGGCAGGAGCGGCTCTAGGATCGCGTCGACAAACGGGTCGGTCTTCTTTCCTTCGACGGCGTTCACGAGTCCGAGCGGCAGGTGGGGCGGAATCTTCTCTTCTGTCCCGGACGTGACGATGATCTGGTCCTTCTTGATGACTTGCGAGGCGGGAATGTAGGTCATGCGTGCGGCCCCGTTGCCGCGGCCTTCGACGACCCCCAAGACCCGACGCTCTCCGCTCAGGGTAGCAGCAATACGGCTACGCGGATCAGTAAGAAGCTCAACGGTCGCCGTTCGATAGCTTAGCGCCGAGATCTTGCCAATGAGGAGGCCATCCCCCGCGAGGACGGCCTGGCCAAGCTCGAGGGTGTCGCGCTGGCCACGATCAATCACAATCGCGGCGCGGTCGGGAGTCATCGTACGCGACAAGACTTGGGCCCCGACCCCTTCGAACCCGGAATCCAGGGCGACGCGAGCCTGTTGGCGAAGGAGCTCATTCTCCTCTTCGAGGGCACGGATGCGCGCCTGGTCGACGGCAAGGCTTGCGATTTGCTCTTGCCAGCGTTGGCGCTCGCCCTCGATCGTTTCTTGCGGTCGGGCACGGATGCGCTGGATCAGGCTCACGAGCGGCGCCCCAACCTTCGCGACCAGGCCTTGGGCCACCCCCCGCACCGGCGGGATCACAAGGACCAACCCCAACGCGAAAAGCACGGCCCACCAGGCCCACGAACGCTTCGGTCGGTCCCAAGAAGAAGGCATGTGGAGGAAAAACGGACGGTTGGCTTATTTGAAAAACGAAACGGCGGATCCCCTATCCCATAACACGATCCGTAGCTGGAAAGGCCACGTCGCGCTCGAGGTCCGGACGGTCGAGCAGGATGCCGGTCCCGCGCACCACGGCGGTAATCGGATCATCGGCGACCCGCACCGGCAGGCCCGTGGCGCGATGGATCAGCTCATCGAGACCGCGCAACAAGGCCCCGCCACCCGTCAGGATGATGCCGCGCTGGTAGATGTCGGCGACGAGCTCGGGAGGCGTGACTTCCAGGATCGATTTCACGTTATCGACGATGAACTTGATCGAACGGGCCATCGCCTCACGGATTTGGGTGTCATTGACCATGATCTCGCGCGGCAAGCCGCTCACGAGGTCGCGGCCGCGCATGGAGACTTGCAGGGGCGTGGCCTGCTCGACGGCCGATCCGCATTGAAGCTTGATGTCTTCGGCCACGCGTTCGCCGAGCAAAAGGTTAAAGACGTCACGAGCGTACTGGATGATGTTGCGGTTGAGCTCATCGCCCGCGACGGGGATACTCTTGGCCGTGACGATCCCATTCAAAGAAATGACGGCGATCTCGGTCGTCCCACCACCGATATTGACGACCATGCTCCCGACGGGCTCGGAAATGGGCAGACCGGCCCCGATGGCGGCCGCGACCGGCTCCTCGACAACCAGGACTTCGCGGGCTCCGGCACTCATGGCGGCGTCCCCCACCGCCTTGCGCTCGACTTCGGTCACCTCGAGTGGTACGGAGATAATCACTTTTGGGCGTGGGATGATAAGGGCGCTCTCGTCGTGGACACGGTCGAAGAAGTAGCGGAGCATCTTCTCGGCGACCTCGAAGTCGGCGATGATCCCCCGTTGCAGGGGCTTGCTCACCAAGATGTGCGGCGGGGTCTTGCCGAGCATCACGCGAGCCTCCTCGCCGACGGCCATGACCTGGCCGTTGCGGCGGTTGATCGCGACGACCGAAGATTCATACACGACGACGCCGCGGCCTTGGACGTGGACCAGGGTGGTCGAGGTTCCTAGGTCGATGCCGATGCGCTTGGTGAACCGCTGGAGGAGGGAGCCGAACATACGGAGAGCATCATAGGGAATTCCCTGGGAAAAGGGAACAACGGTTTTTCCGGGATCGCCGACGAAAGATCCCCGCTTCCCGCGCGGAGCCGTCGCTTGGAGGATAACGGGCTTATTTTGGCCAACTTGATCAGCGACAGAGGAACGCGCGCACGGGCAGGGCTAGCTTAGCCGAGGGCGCCCACCCGCTCATCCGTAGGAAGGGTCACCGCCGGAGGGTTGACAGGATCCGCGGAATATGCAAGCATACGCGCGTCAATCGAGCACATGTTGTGCCAAAAGACGAAGCGGAGGCCTCATGACGAAAACGAACTTCTACGCAACGAGCAAGCAGTACAAGGACGGGTTCGACCGGCACCAGGGTCGCGCCCCGTCCATCGGGTACCCGGAACTCGTCGCGACCATCAAGGCCGAGATGGGCCGGTGGACCGAACTGCGAACGGGGTCGCGGGTGGTCGAGGCGGAGATGCCGCAAGGCGGCCACAACGTGCGCATCCGAACGGAGGACGGCGCGACCTACGAGAGCAGCGCCGGCTACCAGCTGCGGGCCTGGACCCGCGATTACAAGACCCCGCCGAACGAGCAGGAGCTGATCGTGTTCGAGCTGGCACCAAGCTACGCCCCAATGGAGGTCAACCCCATCAGCCACTGCCAGAGCGGGGGCGAGCTGGTGGAGGCAGCGCGACCCGTCGCGATGTTCATCCACGCCGACAGGTACGCCGAGCGGACGCAGAAGATGGAGGCCGCGCGCGCCGCCCACGTCCAGCGCGAGCAGGCGGCGGAGCGTGCCCGTCAGGCGGAGGCGGAGCAACAGCGGGCCGAGTTCACGAGGCAGGTCATGGAGCCCTTCGTCGCCGCCGTCGCCGGGAAGACCATCCGCGGCGCGCACGTCGACCAAGGCGCCCTGGTGATCGAGATCGATGGCGGCCCCACGCTGCGGCTGACGCTGGAGAGGCTGGGCGTGCGCAGCCCGAGCAACGGCGAGATGACCGAGGTGCGAAACGCCGTGCTCACCTGGGCGGGCGGACCCCCGATCTCGCTGCACAACCTGGGGCAGAAGGACTGACACGAAGCTGACCGCAAGGCTCCCCCATGGGCCTTGCGGATTTTTATTGCCTACGCCCGCTGGCTCCGATCCACCCACAACGCACAAAACTCAACGATCCCAAACCCCACGAATACGGCCAAAAACGTCCAAACCCCCAACCAATCCTGCGACGCAAGGAAGAGCAGCAGACAGGCCGCAAACCCAAGCAAAATCGCATGCCGGAACGCGATGCGGGCCTCGCGGGAGATAACGGGACGCTGAAGCTTGAGGACGCGGTAGCTCATGCTTGCCGTTGCGAAGGTTCCGACGAGCGAAAAAAAGAGGGTCAGGAAAAAGAGAGCCGTTCCGGCGGTCCCGGCTTGGTCTGGGTTAAGACGCAACAGGACCACGAACCAACCGGCCCAGGCGAGGGCGGTGGCGGCAGCCATGAGGGCAAGGTATACACGGAAGGTCATGGGGGCAGTATAGCAAATTCTGACCGCCTCCCCCATTAGTTCAGCGGACCTTGCCGGACCTCGATCGCGAGGACGATCTTGGCGCCCATCTTGTGGTTGATCGCGTTTTGGATCGCGTTTGCCTGGAGCTTCACGGCTTGCGCGGCTGCACCGACGGAGGCCATGAAAACGAGCTTTCCCCCCGAAAAGGAGTCGACGCGCACGTACGCAGCCTGTTCAGCGGACCACAAATTCTTAATGATTTCTTGCGCAATATAGAAGACTCGGGCCGTGAGGAGCTGACCTTCCGGCATGGTCCGGCTGAACTGAGAAAGCGCATTCCCCATTGTATTGAAGGCCATAGGTCAGGAGAGCTTGCGGAACTCGCAAATCTTGTTGAAATCACAGTACTTGCAGGTGAACCGGTCTGGCGTCGGAGCGAAATCCGAAACCAGGATCGCGTCCATGCGGCCTTGCAGCTTGTCGAGGAAGGCCTGGCGCTTGGGACCGGTGAGCGGGTCGACCTCGGTGATCACCCAATCGAGCACGTACACGTACGCCAACGACGAAACCATCAGCCCTTGCCCCTCAAGCGCGAGCTGGTAGAGGTGGAGCTGCTCCTTCTCTTCGGCCTCCAGCTCTTCCTTGGCGCGGCCGGTCTTGTAGTCGAGGACGCGGACCGTGCCGTCGGGCAGGCGGTCGATGCGGTCGATCTGCCCCTTAATGGAATGCGGGCCCAGGATCAGCGTGAACGGCTTTTCGACGGCGTATACCTGAGGCGGGTGGGCCTCACATTCGCGGATGAAGTTGCGGACGGCCTGCTTGCCGTGGGCGACGTATTCGTCGTGGGTCTCGCGGCTGGGATACCACTGGTCGTCCCAGGCCTCGCGCAAGAGCTCGATACCCTCGTCCGTGGAGACGGAAAACCCATCCGGAGTCGGCGCTTTCGCCTCAAACAAGGAGGCTTGCCGTTCGGCCGTACGTTGGTGATGCAGGCCGAGGATGTTCTGGAAGGCCCGGTGGACCGATTGCCCGAAGCTTTTTTGGTATTTTCCGAGCTTAGGGATGCGGTAAATGTGTTCCAGCTTGTACTGGAGGGGGCATTTCCGGAAGGCGGCGAGCTGGGTGAAGCTGAAGCGGCGCTTGAGCGCGTAATGCGTGACGTCGGAGACGGGCTGGTCTTCGGGGGCGACGGCGGCGAACGTACTGAGGACACCGGCTTCGCCCTCCTCTTCAGGCAATTCCACCCCCGCTTCCGCAAAGAAGATGGAGGCCTTCTTGTCG
>CAZURG010000011.1:0-34071 GCA_964623645.1 uncultured Gammaproteobacteria bacterium
CCCCTAGATTTACCGTGAATCCGCCATTGACCACCGACACCGAAATCGCCGTCGGAGCCCCCGTCGTTCCGGCCGCCGTCCAAATAGGCGTACCGCCGATCGGCGAATTGTAGAGGGAAATCTTCAGCGAATAGGTTCCATCGGCCACCGGAGCCCCGGCCGCCGTCCATAGGCGAGCCTGATATGTTATCTGCGAATTAATGCTTGCCGCCGCAGGGTACGCAAACGCAAACACCGATCCTGAAACAGCCACGATCAGAAAAATCGCTTGCGTGATGATACTGCGTAGAGAGCGCCAACGGGACATGTCACCCGCAGTATATCACACTAGGCAGCCTGCGCGGGGGCGCCTCCCTTCGCCTGCAGTCCCAACGGCTCGCGTACGACCCCCATCGCTTCCTGACGCAAGTCCAATTCACGCGAAACAAACCGTTCGTATCCCTGATGATCTGCTGTCACGTAATAAATATTCTTGCCTGCAAAAAACGCGTATTTCCCGTCACGATCCGTAACCTGCGTCTCCAACAGCTTATTATATTTCTTATCAAAAATACGCACGATGACCCGTCCCAACGGTTTTCGCGAGACCTTATCGTAGACGATCCCCCAGTTCTTTGGTTTTGGCGGCACGGCTAGGCGACGGAATAAGGCATAGGCGACAAATTGCGCGATCGTAAAGCCCGCCATCAACCAGGTCGGTTGGATGATCAAGGCGACGATCGAGACGACCATGCCTCCGACCGTCAGGCCTCGCTGGACCATCCGTAAACGCTTGCGATGGATGACGGCCTGCGGGACCTCTACCTTCTCGATCGGGTCGATGGGGATATTCGGCGTCAGGGTCACGCTGGCTTGGGCGTCAATCGCCTCACCGTGATAGAGGTCGACGAGATCGACGTCTATCTTTTCACTCGCGAGAACGCTGGTCGGAAACGTGAAACCCGGCTTGACGACCTGGATCTTGTACGATCCTGGCGTCGCCAAAAAGGCAAACCGGCCCTGGGCATCGGTAATGCGGGTCTGGCGGACCTGATTGGTCTTTGTGTCCAGGAGCCGCACGATCGCCAAGTCGATCGGCTGCTTCGTCAACGCGTTATAGACGAGTCCCCACTTCTCGCGCCGACGCCGACGCCACAGAAGGAAGGGCTGCAAGAAGAAAAAGCGCGCATACGCGATCGCGTTGAAGGACGAAGCGGCCGCGACCGTCACGGTCGCGGCGGCGGCGACAGCCGCCGGAGCCACAATCTGGGCCACCGCCTGGCTTTCTGGTGTCCGCACCTGCTCAATCGTCTGGGCAACGCTTTCAACGGTCGCTTCGGCGACGTTCGCGACGTTTTGTGCGAGACCCGCCTCCGGATCAATCGCCGCGAGGGGATTTTGCGGCCCCTTTTCCAACACCACACGATCCTGCAACGGCCCAGCGGCCGCTAAGCGGACCTCCTTCCGAAGGGTCCGCCACCCCTCTTTACTCACCTCAAGACGGTATAAGCCCGTCTCCAGGTATTGTCGATACACACCATCCGCCCCTAACGTGCGGCGACTACCGTCAATTGCCACCCAGGCGCTTCCACGGCGCGCAAATAGCTCCGCTTGCGCTCCGATCGCCGGCCGCTCCTCCTCATCGCGCTCAAGCACAGCGACAGCACCCACGGCCTGCACCCGTCCTGATAGACGGCGCTCCGTTCCATCCGCAAAACGCGCAACCAGCTGGACACCGACTCCTCCTACCCGTTCCGACGGCACAAACGCCACGGCATAGCGACGCTCACCCGTTCTTGCAAGGGCGTATCGCGACCCGTCGACCTCAACGATGCCGGACAACACTTCCCGCGTCGCGCTCACGACCAATTCAACACTATCGCCCGTCAACACCCGAGGGATATCGCTGCCGCGAGCCAAGATCAACCCACCTGACGTCCGCCATTCCCATGTCAGGATCCCTTCTGCCGTTCCAGAATTTGGGGTCGGCATTTCACCGATTGAGGTAGGCAGACCTGCCCCGCTCGTCGGTGGAAGCACGGCGTCCGGAGCGGTCGGGATGACGGGCGTCACGCCGGGCGACGGTTCCACAGTTCCCCCTGCGGGCCCCGGAGGGACCGTGGGGCTCCCCACCGAACCAGGGACGGCCGGAGGAACGCTTGGCGGAGATGTCGGCCCCGTCGGCGAAACAGGCGTAGGCGCAGGGGGGACGGGCAGGGTCGGTTCGGGCGTTGGCCGCGCAGGCACCGGAGGCGGAATTGGTGGTGTCACCACGATCGCAGCCAACTGTGCCACTGCCCCGCTCGAGACGCGAGCGCCACTACGCGCGTAGGCAACATAAAAAACCATTCCGCTACCCGGCCGATCGGTCGTTTCGCTTCCGGTCCCGCGATAGACTTCACGCCCATCCGTAATACTCGAGGGGAACCGGTCTGCACGCGCGACAATCACCACCTCCGCTCCCGTCCCACGCAAGGCGGGTGGCCAGATCCAGGTAAGGCGCGCGTTCTGCGGATCGGTAATCGTTCTCTGGGCGGAGAATCCGGATACATTCTCAAGCGACTCCGGCAAGGTACGGAAGCTCACTTCCGCTGTTTCCGAAGACAAGGCGCCGGCCGCGGAGGCTCCAATCTTAAAGAAATATTCGGTCCCCGGCGTCAGGCCACTTAAATCGATCACATGACGCGTCCCCTCGTCTCGTGGGGTGAGTGACCGGATCCCATCCGGCCCACGCAGAGAAAACGTCGTCGCCGCCGGACGATCCGTCTCCCATTTCACCTGTGCCGCTCGTTCCGTGATGACGGGAACCTCCACATTCAAGATGACGATCGGTCGCATGGGTTCTACCGGCGGCACCACGGGTGGCGGAGGCGTTACGGCACCCACCCCACCACCACCGCCACCGCCGTCACCACCACCTCCCGCCGATGCCGCGGGAACCGTAAATGACACCCCAAAACCGCTCCTAGCCGTCGCCACGATCGGGATCCGCGCCAATCCACTCCCACCAAACACCCCACCGATCTGAAGTCCATACGTTCCCGCCGTTCCCGGATTGGTGATCTGATTCGTCCCGCCAGCATTCGTCCCAATCCGCACGATCACCACTTCTCCCGTCGCGATTTCATTAAATACAGCGTCCATTGGTGGACTGAACGTGATGACGTTGCCTGTAATCGAAACCCCCCAAATTCCCCCAAGCGCCGCTGATGAGGCCAACGTCTCCTGGGTCTCTAATCCGGTTGTCGGTCCGTGGAACAGGTCGATGTCCGAAACAGTTAACGCCGCCAACGAGAAGCCGCTGGAGTACGTTAGGGTGATCGTGTCAGTCGGTGTCGCGACTCCATTCGCGACCGTAAACCGCACCTGATGATCGGATGCCGCGCTTATGCCCTGCCTCGTCATCCTCACCGTCAACGCCGAAATCTCCGCGGCCTGGGCCACGGACGACCCAAAGAGCCACGACAGCACCGCCCAGAGACACAAAAGGCCACGTTTCACCTTCCCATCATACCCGGAAACGCACGCGCGGCCAAACACGATCTCCCGCGCGTAAAGCGTTGCCCGCCTCGCAAAACAAGCCTCGCTCCAAAGGCACTCATCCCGCGCGCAAAAACCCCTTCCCAGCATGACGCCGCTTTCGCCACCAGACACTCACTCCTATGAAGAAAAAGATGCCCGCGAACACGCCGATCGCCCCAGGATGCACCCGAATCAACGACCGCTCTGACCCCTCGACCAGCTTCCCGTCAATAAACGCACGCGCCTGCACCCACGATACGGGCGCGCCATCATCCCAAGCCAGGCGGACGGTCCGCGCTTCACCCGGCAACAGGCGCAGAGACGCGTCCTCCATGGATTGCTTCGGTCCAAATAACGTCATTCGACGCGCCACCAATCGCACCCCAGCCAACCCGTGCGACGACCCATCATTCTTCCAACCCACCTCATAGGACTCGCCCTCCTCCTCCCGTTTTAACTCACTCTTGTCGAACTGAATGCGCGCAGGGCGCTTAGCCCCATCCACAGAAACTAATAATAAGGTAGCGATTCGACGCCCGATCCCCACGGGGCTCTCCAGGGCCAGCTTCTCGGTCGTAAATAGACCCGCATAGGACCCGCCCGCCTCCGTCCCTGCTGGGACATCAATCTGTACACGCACGGTTCGCTCCTCTCCCGGCGCCAAACGCAACCCACGCTCCGACAGTCGGACCCAGCTCGGCAATCCGCCCACATCGGTCGGGTCTAAGAACCGCGGCTGTCCACCTCCCGCGGGGATAAACTTTTGGATCGTGAAAAACACCTCCAATGGCTCCGCATCCGTATTCCGAACCTTCAGTTCGCGTACGGTCGAGGATCCGCTCGGTAGATCAAGGTCCACGATCGCCGGCCGAATCTCGAACGCCTCCGCTCCTTGTGGGCCAGAAAAACCCGCAAGGAGAAAGAGAAGGGCGGATCCAATGAGCGCAAGTCGCGGCGTCATATCAATAGTTCGGCGTCAGGGTAAAATAGACCGCCTGGCTATAGGAACCAGAAGGCGTCGCTGAACTGATCGCTAACTTATAGAGGAAAGCCGTTCGATCGCCCGCTTGAAGGCTCGGATCACTCGATTCTTGAACAGTGAGCGCGGTCGTCGTCACCGCCATATCCGACGCTAACGCCGCTCGCGTCCCGTGGGTAATGATCCCGTATTCCTCTGACCCAGTCGTCACGGCCCCATCCGAAACCACCGTAAACGTATGCCCACTCGACGCCAAGACCGCCGCCGCCTGCGCAAATACGCTATACCCATCCGCGGTCGGCGCGTGGACACTGATCATCCCCGTCGCGACTGAGGCCGTCGAGACAGACACCGCGCCGAACGCGATATCTCCGCCGCTCAAGGCAACCACGCTCCCTGTGGCGGGCGCAGCACTCATCGTTCCCGTTTGGCCGTCAAAACGATCGACGGTGATCGTCATTCCAGATATTGAAACGATTTTCCCAACCACCGTTTTCTGCGAGATCCCCGGACTCTCGATGACGGCAATGGACTGCCCGGCGCTAAAGGGGTTGGAAGACCCGCTCAACGTCACCGTCCTTTCGGCGATACTTAGGCCCGAATACGCCCCGCTCGTCGCACCAACCGGCGCCATCGCCACCGAAAACGCCAGGGGTAATTCATCGCCTAATCGATATCCCGCACGTAGCGTATAGCTAGCGCTCGTGCTCGTTCCCACGCCGATCCCGCCGATCGTGTCATCGATCGTGTACGTCGTACTCGTCCCCTGTTCGCCACCCCCCGAGCTCCAGGCATCCCATGGGATCGCGTAATTCGTGCTATTCATGGTTTCTGCATACGCCGATGGCCCAGCCAAAACCAAAGCAATGCCACCTAATACGAGTCCCGCCACGCGTAAACGAAACATGGGACCAGTATAGCGCATTTTTCCATCCTTGAGATGTTTTTGCCCCCTGTATCGAATTCCTTCTTACGCGCGGAGAAGAAAGCATTTTACGATTGGCGCGCGCCACCCATCGCTCATCCCGTCGCGCTTGTTCACGCATCAGCTGAGAAATGAACCGAGCAGCCTCACTTTTTTCCGGAAAACTCTTTACACCCAAAAGCAAGCTCCCCCTCCCGTCGAATTCAAAAACCAACTCCCCCCAATACCTGTAACTTGCTCTAAAGCCCATTTAACAGATATGCGTCGTACAATATAATGCAAATACCCGATCTCACTGTATTATATACCTATTTTCAGCCAAAATATTAAGTGTCGTACAATAAATTCGAAAAATGTTTCACGTGAAACATTTTGCGGTTTTCTCAGAATTTTTATAGGGTGACATCAACTTCGTTCAATGTTTATCGAAGAAAAAAAATGCACGGACGCACTTTTTTCTAAAAACAGGCCGGAATCAGGTCAATTACCGCGTTAAATCATTTGTACCACCTTCAACCCCAGCAACCTTGCCGCATTCGAGTTTATTCACTTAGTTAGCCGATCACACACGGACGCGTAGACGAGGCCGTGGGGGGGGTGGCCGACCCTAAAATCGGTACGTCGGCAACCCTTTCAAAAAAACGATTTCGACCTTCCAGGGCCAGCAGCCCTTATTTCCTTCCGAATCCCTGGTAATGATTAATCAATACAACCACCCCCCCAATAGCCGCATTGTAGCGAACATTTTTTTATCTATGTTTCACGTGAAACATAGATAAAATTTTCCATTCCGATAGAACACTCAATTCTTCCTTCCCCCTATCCACTCGACAGGGGTGACGCCTGTTCGATCCCTAAATAGCGGGATTGAGTTTTCCACAAAAAATCGATCGGCCATGTTGATAACTTATCTCTTTTTCTAAACTAATCTTGTCTATGTTTCACGTGAAACATTTCTCAAAAGTAAAACTTTTAACAAAATTGCTTTACTTTAACAATCGTTTTGCAAAAATAAGAAATGTTTCACGTGAAACATTTCTTATTTTTATCAAAGATAGATGATCCAAATTTATTTGTGGATAACTATTGTACACGTTTTACCTAATCAGAAACGGTAGGCGCGATGGGCACATCCAAACACCTTCAATTTTCCTTGTCCGCCGGTATCGATGCCGCGCCTAGGCTCATCCTGGCCGCTTCTCATTCGGCGGTAAATCTCACCACGAACTCCCTGCACCCAATCAGCAGACAAACCCCTCCTTGCTAGCGCCTTACAATGGTCATTAAACCTTCAATTATCCTTGATACGCCCATATACTCATACGCTCTATACGAATATCCCACCTGAAAGCTCGTGAACAAGCCTGAGAACAGGCTTCGTAGAACTTACGTGTGGTCTCGAAATACATTGCACTGCTTTCATAGCAACACGGAGTGTAGCTGCGCCTCCGGATGTCGCATCCAGGCCATACGCTTCGGTACGGCTCTAGCGTCGTCATATAACATTCGCTCCGCTCGTCATGACAGCAATATCTTCATCCGCTATCAAAGCACCTCCTCAAACAAAAGATCCCTGCCTAAACAGGGATCTTTTGTTGGTGGACCGAAGGGGAGTCGAACCCCTGACCTCTGCAATGCGAATGCAGCGCTCTACCAACTGAGCTATCGGCCCGCTCTTGTTCTCTTTTTCAAAATAGAGAAACGTTTCACGTGAAACATTCGTCTATTTATAAAATGTACTTCGCTAATCTTAGCACCTTTTTATGTGTCGCACAATATATGTGTCGCATAATATCGTGCATGGTGTCTCCAAGTGGAATTGAACCACTGTCTAGGGCTTAGGAGTCCCTCGTTCTATCCGTTGAACTATGGAGACGGGCTTCGCGAGTTTAACGGGCCCTCTCCCGCCT
This sequence comes from uncultured Gammaproteobacteria bacterium, assembly GCA_964623645.1. Taxonomy (GTDB): domain Bacteria; phylum Patescibacteriota; class Patescibacteriia; order 2-12-FULL-60-25; family 2-12-FULL-60-25; genus JAGOUA01. The sequence continues at coordinate 7,316 of CAZURG010000011.1, forward strand.
GTCAACGCAACACTCTCGCACTTGACGCATCCCCCATGCTTCCGTATACTTCGACCATTCTCTATGCCGAATAAACACGCAGCCATCAAAGATTTGCGCAAGAACGAGCGCCGCGCGGCCCGCAATGCCCGCATGAAGACCCACCTCAAAGCCCTCGACCGCCATTTCCAGGCGTTCTTGAAGGACGGCAAAACCAAGGATGCCCAGGAACTCCTCCAGAAGTTCCAGCAGGCTCTCGGTAAGGCTGCGAAGAACGCGGTCATCCATGCCAACAAGGCGTCGCGTCGCCTGTCCTCCGCACAACGCGCCTTGAAGAAGGCCGTCAAATAACGACCACAAAAAAGAAGCCTCCGCTTCTTTTTTCGTTTCACGTACGACCGTTAGGCCCCGTCCCGCATCAGCAAGGCGAACGCGCTCGCATCGGCCGCGCCCATCCGCTGCGCTACCGTCGCTTCAATGGCCCGTTGGACGCGCGCCAATAGACGCGCCTGGCGCTCAGGCGGTAGGCGTTGCCATTTTTTTTGCGCAAAGGAAGGCATACGTGGATCAGGCTGCTGAGCCACCACGCGCAAGCCTTGCCGGGCCTGCTGCAGCAAGAGGGGAAGCAGGTCCTCGTCTTCGGAAAAGGCCGTCACGGCGACCACATCAGAACCAAGCAGAGCCTCATCGCTCTTCAGGAAAGGGGAAACGTCGGGCGAAGCAAGATCGGGGAGGGTTTTCGTGGCTTTCCAGCGGGGCAACGCGTTCCAGAAGGCCCAGCTGTCGCCCTCAAGCTGTTGTGCGAATTTCTGTAAGCCCACATCAAAGGCGACATCCTGTTCCTGCGCCAATTGACCGGCAAATTTTTGGAAATCGGCACCGGCTAAAATCGGATGACGGTACACGCGCGAGCGCTCCCACGCCGTGATGGCCCGCTCGGCTTCTGGTGCAAGCTCTTCCTCAACTGAAATCACGATGCTCTGTTCGGGATCGCGTTGGAACAGCTTGCCGGCTCGTTCCCAGTCCGACCTCTTCCAGCTAGCGACCAGGCCCGTGGCGCGCAGGCAGCGGCGTTGCGCGAACAACCCCATAGCTCCTACCCGTTCAGCGATCGTCTCAACGGATTTGGCGGTCACCGTCAGCCGTTCGATGGAGAGGCCGCTCGGGTCATGTTTTTCACGATAGGCACGCTCTAACTCCTGCGCCTTGCGGAGCGCCCGGAAGGAATCTGGACCCGTGCAGACCAGTAACATGGATCGACTATAGAGAGGGGAGCGGCGCTCGGCAAATCCCGCGAAAAACCGGGATTAGACGGACATCGCGCGCCTACGCTAGGCTATTCCCATGAATTATCGAGCCGTTTTGTTTGATGCGGATGGCATGACCCTGCAGGCGCAGCGATTTTCCGACCAGTTTCAGAAAGATTATGGCATTTCGTGGGACCATCTCCAACCTTTTTTCGCGGGACCCTTTCAACAATGCAAGCTGGGCAAGGCCGACTTAAAAGAAGAGCTTGCCAAGGTCCTGACGGATTGGCGCTGGACGGAATCCGTTGAAGCGCTCATCACCTATTGGTTCCGCATCGGCAGCACGCCGAATCCGGAGATCATTCAGGCCGCAAACGACCTTCGCACACGAGGAATAAAGTGCTTTCTCGCCACGAATCAAGAGCGGTATCGGGCGGATTTCCTGCGGACGACCGTCGGCCTGGAGACGGTCTTTGATGGGCTGCTCGTGTCGGCAGAACTCGGCTATACCAAAGACATGGTCCAATTTTTCGCTGCCGCCTACGATAAAATCAACGCCCAAGAAAAAATCCCTCTTGAAAAGGGATCCGTTCTGTTCGTCGATCATGAGGAGAAGAACCTCGCCGCGGCACAAGCCTTCGGGTTCGCAACGCACGCCTACCACGACGCCCCCTCCTTCCGCGCCGCGGCATTTTCCTAAGGCTTCAGGCCCGTCATCTCTCCCCAGTTCTGGCCAAATTTCGCGTCCACGACAAGCGGGACGCCGACATCCGCCACATTCTCCATGAGCGTGCAGAGCTTCGCCGCCAAAGCTTTTTCTTCGCCCGCATCGACCTCGAACACCAATTCGTCGTGTACCTGCAACAATAACCTCGCTGTTTTCGACCATTTCGGCAACTCCTTTTCGACCTCGATCATCGCGAGCTTGAGGAGGTCGGCTTCGGTGCCTTGAATGGGCATGTTGATCGCCATGCGCTCGGCGCGCGCACGGATCATCGCGAGTGGCGAATGGACGTCCGGCACTTGGCGACGGCGTCCGAAGGCCGTCTCGACATACCCATACTCGCGAGCGGATGCCTTGGTAGCCTCCAGATAGCGACGCAAATCCTTATATGCAGCGAAATACCGCTCGATGAATTCTTTGGCTTCAGCCATCGAAACACCGGCGCCACTCGAGAGGCCGAACGCCCCTTGGCCGTACAGGACCCCGAAGTTCACAGTCTTCGCAGCGCGGCGCTGATCGGCAGTCACGTCCTCGAGCGGCACGTTCCACATAGCTGCGGCCGTCGTCTTATGAATGTCTTTCCCATCCGCGAATGCCTTCAACAGAGCCTTGTCTTGAGCCAAGGCGGCGGCCAAACGCAATTCGATCTGCGCATAGTCGCACGAGAGGAGCGAGCGGCCGGGCGGCGCGATGAAGGCTTTCCGGATGCGGCGGCCATACTCCGTCCGAATCGGAATATTCTGTAGGTTCGGGTCCGTTGAGGATAGACGCCCCGTCGCAGCGATCGTCTGGTGAAACGTTGTATGGACGCGTCCGCGCGTATCCGCGAGGAGCGGGAGGGGTTGGATGTATGTCGAAAGGAGTTTTGCGACCTCACGATAGGCCTCGATCTGCTCGATGATCGGATGTTGGCCGCGCAATTTCTCTAACTCGCTGGAAGCAGTCGAAAAGCCGGTCTTGCCCTTCTTGATGTTCTGAGAGGGGAGCTTCAGATCTCCAAACAACACCTGCGCCAACTGGGCAGGGGAGGCAGGATTGAAAGCATGCCCCGCACTCGTACGCATCTCCTGCTCCAGGCGCGTCTGTTCGGCCTGGAACTCTTTCGCGAGGCTTGCGAGATAGGGCAGGTCGATCATGATCCCTTCCTGCTCCATCTTGAAAAGGACGGGCACGAGGGGGCGTTCGAAGCGATCGTAAAGCGCCAGCAAGCCCTTGCCTTCGAGCTCCGTCCGCAAGAGCTTCGCCAACATCAACAAGACCATCGTGGTGACGGCGGGCAAAAGGGGAGGCGCATGGCCCAAATAACGGGCCGCCAGATCTTCCAACGTCGGGGCAGCGATGTTCGCCTCCAAGAGATAGGCGCCGATCTGCGTGTCGAATCCGACGTCATCCAGCTCGATCCCGTGACGGGCGAGCACATGGAACCGGTCTTTCGCCGCGTGCATCACGAAATCGTTGGCACGGGCCTGAACGGCTTTTTTGCAGACCTCCTTAAACGTCTTTTCGCGCCAAATCTTTTCGTGCAGGTGAAGAATGCCGTCTTCTGAACCCACCCAAAGGTCCGGCGCAAGCATATCGCCGCCCGAATCGATCACCTCCAAGGCGAGCGACCCCGGGTGACGTGCGAGCCAATTTTCAAATTCCGCGCACGTGACGGCCTCTTCGGTCTCCGGCGTCGGCAGCGGGACGAGTGTTTGCGCCACGACGGCGCCAATCCCCGCCGAGTGAGTAGCCGTGCGGGCCATGGGGCTCTTTTCCTTCGCTCCTTCGAGCGTTACCCCTTTCGTCTTCGGGAGAAGCGAACGGAAGCCGTATTTCTGCAAGAATTCCACGAACGGCTCGGCAAATGGCGTCAGGGGCGTCGGGGCCAACATCCATTTCAGGGGAGCGTCGGTCGAAATGGTCACGAGGTTGCGCCACTTCGGAATCTCGGCCTCGCCCGCAAGCAGGCATTCGCGCTGGCGCTTGGTCATCTCGGTGCTTGGATCATGCGCGGCTGCTAACAAACCCTCTACCGTCCCGAACCGTTCGAGCAACTCTTTCGCCCCCTTTTCCCCGATCCCTTTCACGCCGGGAATATTATCGGACGTATCACCGCGCAAGATCTTGTAATCGATCATCTGCGCCGGTGTGAGACCGAACAGGATCTTCATCGTTTCCGGCGTCACCGCCTGGAGGTCGGTCATCCCTTTCTTGAAGAGCTGGACCGTGACATCCGGAGTGATCGTCTGCAACAAATCGCGGTCACCCGTGAAGATGGTCACCGCCCAATCTTGCGCAGCGGCCTGCTTGGCGAGGGTCCCAATCAGGTCATCGGCCTCGAACCCATCCTGCTCGAGCGACGGGACGCCCAACAAGCCCAACCCTTCCTGTAGCAACGGAATTTGCGCATAAAGCTCATCCGCCTGGCGTTCGCGCTGGGCCTTATACGCCTCGAACGCCTCATGCCGAAAAGTTGGGGCTGCCGTATCCCAACAGGCGACGAACGCTTCGGGACGGTCACGCTCCAGGACCTTCAAGACGGCCATCAGCACGCCGTAGACGGCATTGACGATCGTCCCATCCGGGGCCGTGAGGGGCGGCAAGGCATGCCACGCGCGATGTAGAAGCGCGTTCGCATCCAAGATGAACAGACGGGGTTGCATATGCGATGAAGCCTAACCGATGGCTAGGGTTTTTGCACGCCGCGCGTTTTCCCTTAAACAAAAGAAGCATCTCCCGATGGGAGATGCTTCTTTTGGAGGCGTGAGTGGGAATCGAACCCACGCATAGGGGTTTTGCAGACCCCTGCCTTACCACTTGGCGACCACGCCGAGCCGCCTAAGCCTAGCAAATGGCCCAGAAAACGGGAAGGGGATGGCCGACCATGCAAGAAGACCGGCCAAATGGCCGGTCTTCGTTTATTTCGTCTTGGCGTCGGCCAACTGCTTTTCAACCTTGGCCTTTTCCAATTTCTGGAGGCGGGCCAGGCGCAGCTCTTCGGCACGTTTCGCCCACTGGGTCTTGCCGTCGCCCATCTGGACGATCTCAACCGTCACGTTGCGGTGCAAACCGAACTGGCGAGCCGACTTCTTGTCCTTGACCCAAATGTCGATGCGGTAGAAATAGCGCTTATTCATGCGGTCGTGGACCACGAAGACCTTGTCGCCGAACAGCGACGGGATGCGCACCTTCGTGCCGAACGGCAAGAAGTTGGTGGCGATCACGCCCTCCACGTCGTCGTGGGAGCGCTTTTCAAGGTCCGTCCCATCGGCCGTGATAAAGGGATCGGCGTCACACTCATCCACCGCGGAGGTGTAATTCGTAACATCGACCTTCTGGGTCCGGATCGGACGAGCGGCTTCTTTCAGGTCCAAAACCGACTCTTCACTGTCAGAGGCAGCGGAGACCGGCGTTTTGGAAGACGTATCCTCGGCCGCGAAGGCGGTCGGGATGGACGTAAGGCTCAGAACGAGGGACAATGCCAGGAGGGTAATGCGTTGAATATGGGTAGAGATAGAGAGTGAAGTCATAAGAGATAAAACTGACGCCTTAGATCGCGGGGGACCGCGAAGAAAGAGCGTCAGTCGTAGGAATATAGTATACCAAAAATAGGCGGTTTTGTCAAGGGAATTACTCGATATTTTGGCTAAAATAAGAGAAATATTGCTACTTTATGGACAAACGTTTCGCGACACATAAGGGCCGTTTCGCTTGGATACGCGGACTTTGGCAAAAAGCCTGGGTTCGCTGGTTCGTGGGGCTCGCCGTAGGTGGTGCGCTCTTCGGATTCGTGGCCCTGATCGTGTTCGCGGCGTGGGTCAGCAAGGATTTGCCCGATCCGAACAGCCTCAATAGCCTCCAGGTGGCCCAATCGACCAAGATTTTTGATCGGACGGGCACCGTCCTCCTGTATGAGATCCACGGGGATGAGAACCGGACGCTGATCCCCATCGACCAGATCCCACCGATCATGCGACAGGCGACCGTGGCCATCGAGGACCGTAAGTTTTATGAGCATCATGGGGTGGATTGGGTGGGGCTGGTACGTGCCGTCGTCCGCAATGCCATCCGGGGCCAGGGACCACGTGGGACGTCGACCCTGACACAGCAGCTCGTCCGCAACACCATCATCGAGAACACGTCGGGATACCTCCGTAAGCTGAAAGAGATGATCCTGTCGCTCCAGATCGAACGGAATTTCTCGAAGGACCAGATCTTGCAGATGTATTTGAACGAGATCCCGTATGGAAACACGATTTACGGCGTCGAATCAGCCGCACAGAACTATTTCGGCAAGCCGACGCGGGACCTGACGCTCGATGAGGCCGCGCTCCTAGCCTCGATTCCCCAGGCTCCGGACCGGCTCTCCCCATATGGTACGGGCGTCCGCGGCGACAACCGGCCGCAACTCGTACAACGGCAGCGCCTCGTCATCGAAAAGATGGCCGAACAGGGATTCATCACGCCAGAACAAGCCGAAGAAGCCAAGAAGATCGATACGCTGGCCAAGCTCAAGCCGCAGAACATCGGGAACATCAAGGCGCCGCACTTCGTGATGTATATCCGGTCGCTCCTCGCGGACCAGTTCGAAGCGGAAGGGGGGCTCAAGTACGTGGAGCAAGGCGGGTTACGCGTCATCACGACCCTCGATTGGGAGAAGCAGCAGAGCGCGCAACGGATCGTGAGCGAGTTCGTGGAAAAGAATGGGAAGACGTACCAATTCAATAACGCCGCCCTAGTTTCTTTAGATCCGAAGACGGGGCAGCTCCTGACCATGGTCGGATCGGCGGACTTCTTCAAGAAAGAGATCGATGGGCAGGTGAACGTAACCTTGAGCGCCCGCCAACCGGGATCAAGCTTCAAGCCGATCGTGTACGCGGCGGCGTTCGCGAAGGGGTATCTTCCAACAACCGAACTGTACGACACGTTTACCAGTTTCAAAACGGACGGGCCGAACTATGAGCCGCGGAACTACAACCTTCGCGACAACGGGCCCGTGACCTTGCGGAAAGCCCTGCAAGGCTCGCTCAACATCCCAGCCGTGAAGCTGCTTTACCTGGTGGGCGTTGGGCCGGTGCTCGATTTCGCAGACCAGTTGGGATACACGACCTTAAAAGACCGTTCGCGCTTTGGCCTGTCGTTGGTGTTAGGCGGGGGAGAGGTGACGCCACTGGAACATGCCCACGCCTATTCCGCCTTCGCGAACGATGGGATACAGATGCCGGTCGCGCCGATCCTTCGAGTGGAGGCGAACGGGAAGGTCTTGAGCGAATGGCAGGCGAGCCCGGGGACGCGCGTCGTGGACCAGCAAACGACCCGGATCCTGAATGACGTTTTGACCGACAATGAGGCGCGGACCTACGTGTTCGGGTCACGGAACAGCCTGACCTTGCCGGATCGGCAGGTCGCTACGAAGACAGGGACGACGAACAACTATTATGACGCCTGGACGGTCGGATATACCCCGAACTTCCTGACGGCCGTCTGGGTCGGCAATACGAAATACGTGCCGATGAAGCGGGGATCGGACAGCTCGACGGTCGCGGCCCCGATCTGGCAGGCATTCATGAAGGAAGCGACCAAGAACCTGCCGAAAGAGACATTCGCGGAACCGGAACCGTCGGTGGAGACGAAACCCGCCATCAAAGGAGGGGCGCTCGTGAAACGGTTGCGGATCGACAAGAATACGGGGTTGCTCGCGACCGAATTCACGCCGGCGAACCAGGTTGAGGAACGGACCTACTTCGAACCGCATGACATCCTGTATTTCGTCGATCGGGATGACCCGTTGGGGAATCCGCCGACCAATCCCGCAAATGATCCGCAGTTCTCGGCCTGGGAAGCGGGGGTACAGAATTGGATCAGCCGAACGAATGCGACAACGACGGCCCAGGCGCCGACGGTCTCGAGCGACCAGTACGGCCCCGCCTTCGCGCCGCAGCTCACGATCCTGGAACCGGCCAACCAGAGCGCCGTCACGAGCCGCTTCATCCCGATCCGGGTGGAGATGAGCGCGCCGCGGGGGGTGGCGAACGTTCAGATCCGTCTTGGGGATCGCGACCTGGGGACCGTACAGGGGCCTTCGACGAGTTTTGGGGTCACGATCCCAGAAGACCTCCCCGACGGCTTCTACGACCTCGTTTTGACCGCTAAGGACGACATTGGAAACAGCACGAGCCAAACGGTGACCATCCATTTGCAGCTCCAAGCCGAAGACAGCGGACCGAGCTTCCTGGAGGGGATCCTGGCGCCGATAACCACCAGCACGTTCTCGTTCTAAGAAAAACACCGCCTATGTGGGCGGTGTTTCAGTTGGGGGTTCTGAGATTGGGGTGGTTTCAGTTGGGCGGGCGCGGAGAGCCTCGACCATTTGGCTGTATGTCGTAGGCCTCAGGTAGTCGAGGAAGTCGCGATGCTCATTTGTTTTTGCATTTACTCCCGCATCCAGGAGCTCGTAGCGCTTGCGGAACGCGTCATACGAACGAATATTCCCGTCCTGGTCTGTCGCCGCTGCGAGAAAGGCTTGAGCTGCTTCTGTGAAGCTACCGTGATGGGAGAGGATCCAGTTTTCGACCCCGATCCCGCCTAGGCCGCCCTCCTCGACGATCTTGTAGGCATGCGCGGCCTTTAGGAACCGTTTTGCGTAGACGATATTTGCAGCAACCTCCTCGCGCGCGTCTTTGCCGCTCCGACGCTCGATCGAGGAGAGACGGTCTTCCACGGCGCGCGAGCTTTCGTAAGCTGGCACTTCCGTTTGTGGGAGGAAGGTGAGGTCTACTTCGATCCGCTCGCTTCCGCTCGGTACCTCGATGAGGCGTACCGTCGTTTCTGAGCTTGGTTTTGGATTCGAGCTCCCACCTAATTCGTTCGCGATCTGGGCCCGGATCTCCTGAATGCGCCGGAATGATACGGGATCGATCCGTAAACGGAAGTCAAAATCCACTGTGGAGGCAGGGTCACCCGTCATGCGGCCGGATGATCCTGTATCCGTAAGGTCTAACGGCGTGTCGTCGCGCAAGACTCCCAGCCTTTCCAAGACCCCCTTGATCTTCTGCCGCAGCCCCAGGCGCATCCGCTCCATTCGGGGCTCAGCGGTGCGGATTTCATTGCGGATGCTGGCGATATCCGTTTGAATCTCGGTTGCGGGGCGGTATTCGAATTCTGGGAGGCCGGAGCGACGCGTCCCCGCGGAAAAACGTTCGCGATAGGCGTCGAAGTCGGCGGGAGTGAAGAGAATCTTGCCATTCGTATCAACGAGGGGGATATACGCGTTATTTTGGACGATCTCCATCTTCAAATTCCGGAGGAGCTCGGCTGCGATCGGCTCGCCACGGACGATCATCATGTTGACGTGCGTCATGGCCAAGCCGGTGCGGACACCGTAATGCCGTTCTCCGAGTTGGGCCGTCTGGAAGAGTTCGATCGGGGCGTTCTGGCGCGTTCGAGCTGCCTGCTGCAGCGAGACCCGATCCATGGCCGAGGTCGTGGCGCGCCAGGCCTCGTCCCGACGGAAGACCATGAGGACACGGCCGTAATCCTTGGCGAGGGAGGCCTCGATGGCGCTAGGGATGCCTTTCCGTAAGTCTTTTTCGAGGACGTTGCTCAGGTCCGTATCGAGGGGAGTCGCATCCGAATCGGAACTCGCGCCCAAGAATTCTTTCGCGACGGAACCGTTTTGGAGGATGCTTCCGAAGTACTGATCATCAAAGCCCTTCAAGAGGTCGCCGGCACGTAAGTCGATCTTCCCGCCAGAGGCTTCGACGAGCGCGCGATTCCGTTGGTCGGCGCGCTGTTTGCTGGCGTCCATGAAGGCTAGCGCCTCTTCCACGGTACCCAGACCCACCGGACGAAGGAACATCTCTTCGAGGCGTTCCTTAATGGATTGACCGGGACGCATCCCCAGATCCTGTTTCCAGGCGAGGAAATCCTGGAGCAGCTCGCCCGTACGCGTACCGGCCTCGGCACGCGCGTTCTCCTGAGTCTCTACGCGATCCCCATACGTAGAGGATTCGATGAGCGTCCTTAGTTTTTTTACAAACCCTTCCCAGTTCTTTCGCTCTTCTGGGCTGAGCGCGGCGAGATCCGCTTCGGTCTGGATGGTCGGAAGGCGTTCGCCAGCGGCCATGACTTGGAGATACTGGCGCAAGTCTTCGTTTCCGCTCTCTAGATGGATGCGGAACAGGTCGTTCGCGATCAACGTCATCCGCTCGCGTGGTCCGGAAACCCGCAAGGTCGGACTTAGGTTCGTCTGTTCGAGCTTTTTCGAAAGGATCTCATCTGGATGCAGGATTTCAAAGACGCGGAAGACCTTGCCCACGGTCGGCAGGTTATTCCGAATGAAGACATCGACAACCCGTTCGTAGACGGCTTCCGGGTCTGCAGTGGCGCTGATCTCGCGGGCAAGTTCAACTTTTACGCGTTGGATTGCCTGCGAAGGCGCCTGATCCAAGCGACGCAACAAGCCAAGATATGATCCCCACCGTTCGCGGGGTAGGTCCGCAAGGGCGAGCAGGGATTCCTGCTGCAATTTTCGATCTATCTCGTTCCAGATGGGTACCTTAATCGCCTCCTCTAAAACGGACGCCACCTGCCTGAGGCCCTCCGTCGTCCCCTTCACGAGATGCGCGAACCAAAGACCCTCGTAGTTGTCGGCCCCACTGAGGGCCATCAAGGTTTTTGGAGATAGGGGCCGCAAGATCGTGACGACTTCTTCAAATGCGCCAAGATTCTCGGTAAATAAATGATTGAAGGTGTTCACGCGCGACAAGACGGGCGCAGGAACCCCCGTTAGGATGCGTGCCATCGTCGCGACGTCCTCCGGCGTGCGACCGAGGCGGGCATCGCCGCCCATTCGATAGGAGAGGTCTTCCACCGTCCCCATGACCTGTCGACGCTGCGCTTGATCCGGAATTGCCGTTCGGACCCCCTCCAAGACAGCGACAAGACGCCGCACGTCATCTAAGGACCGACAAGCGTATGACGCGGAAAGATCAACGAACGCAAGCACCTCTTTTTCTTGCCCCGCCAAAATCTTCGCCATCTCCTCCAAGCGATCGACGGAACCACGATACAAATTCTGGTTATTCTGGATGACCTTCGCCGCGTCCGGCGAGAGCCCTTCCAAGACAACACTGATGCGCTTCACGGTCTCGGCCGAATCCGCATCCGGGGTCGTTTCGACCTGAAGACCATCCTTAACAACCCTCGTACACTCGACAAAGAACTCCAGGGCAAGTGCCGGATCCTTGGCCGCTTTTGCCTCTTTCTGCATGGAAACGACCCTCTCGAGATAGTCGAGCCCTTGGTTCGGCAAGCGCCGACACCATAAGACGGCTTCGCGTAGCGTTTTCGTCAGCGTGAGATCACGCATGACCGCCGCCCAACGCTGTTGCGTTGGCGTGTCGAAGGCTAAAACCGCATTCACATATACACCCTCGACTCCTGTGGAGTCAGAAAAATAGCCATTCCATCCATATTCCAGGGGTAAATCCAACGCCTTTAAGCGCGTGACCCGCTCCTTCGCCTGCCCTGCGTCCGGAACCCCTTCATAACAAATACTCAAAAGATACTCCTCAAGGATGCGCTCCGAGGCCGGGGACGGTTCCCGTAGAAGATCGGCGACGATCTGCAGATCATGGTCGTGCATCTGCGGCGCTGCGTACCGGACGCGCTCGAGGACGTTGGCGGCGTTCTTCACATGCGCCAACTCAATGGCGATCGCCTCGATTCCATTCAGCTTCTTCGCGTCATACTGCATCTCGTCGGCGTACTGCTGATAAAAGGCGAGCGATCCGCCCGCTTCCGTAACCCGTTGGTAACCGGCTAGGACATTGGCCAGCTCCGGATCGGCCACCGCGTCAAATCCAATCGCTCCATTCACCAAGCTCATCCCGATCTGGTGGAAGGGATTGAAATAGAGACTCGTCTTACCCTCGGCCAGCTCCGCGAAGCGCGGATCCCCGTAGTCATCCTGTCGCTTATTCTGCTTAAAAAACCATGCGGCCGAGCTACGCTCCCCTCCAAGGGTCTCCATCTGTTCCTCCGTCAACTCGAGGTGCGCATAATATCCACACAGCTCCGTTTGTGCAGTCACACGCCCCGGACCGACCTCTTCCGCCCGTAGACCACGCCCAACTTCACGCCAAAGGTCTTGCAAGAGCAGGGGAGACAGCGTCGAATCCAGCTCGTTTGCCACCTCCTTTGCTGAAGGGGTTCCGTCGAATCCAAGATACCGTCCATTGAACAAGCGGTCGCGATGCTCGCCTCGGGCCCGTACGGACTCCCCAAGCAGGGCATTCTTTCCTAAGTCGACCACGTCATCCCGTAGGCAGCGTTCACGTAGGGCGGCATATTCGTTGATCGCCAGCGCCACCGGCGTCCGCGCGATCGCGGCCCGCACCCGTTCCAGCGGATAGCTGACCTCATGCATCAGATCCGACCTGCGCTCCTTGAGCGGAGCGAGATCAGCCTCCGCCTCGTCATTCAGACTTCGCAGGCTCTGATCACAATCCTGTAATCGCTTCAAAAGCGCCATCCCCTCTGGATGATGCTCGATTTCTTCCTGAGTGACGCCGCGCTTCTCAAGATCGGCCGAGAGCCGATCCGCCTCTCGCCGTAAGGCATCCCGCTCTTGAGTTAGAGCCTCATACCGCTTGAACAGACCCGCAAAACGCGGCTGCGCCTCAATGCTTCCCTGATCCCACGCATGGATCGACGCGAGCGGATACGTCTGATCGATCTCGTTAAATAAACGCTTTGCTTGTTCACATTGTTCGGCGGTAAAGACGCCGTCCGTCGGCTGGGGTAATTGCCCCGCCAATTCTTTTAGGCGATCAAGCGGGACTTCATCGTCATATACAGGCAAGGGATTCTTGAGCAGCTCTTCGCGTGAAGGCCGCTCGATCTGCGTCGCCGCAAAAAAATCTACGGCCATCGCAACACTGCCACGGATCCGTTCGTGTGCGGCTTGCCGCTTTTCTTGGATCTCTTGGCGAAACTGCCGCTGCTTTTCCACAGCCGCCAACGCCTCTCGCTGTATCGACCGGACCGCGGCCACCATCTCCTCCAGCCGTGCCTTCGCCTCCGCACGCAAAGGCTCTCGCGCCGCCTCCTCCGCATCCAGAAAGATCTGTTTACGTTCCTCCACGAGGGAAAGCAGGATCGTTCGCGCCCGATTTGCCTGCTCCGACCGCTGGACGAGGCGATGCAACCGTTGGGCATCGGAACCCGTTTCCGTTGAGGCCGCTTCGTCATCCTTCAGATGGTGGGCGATCTCCCCCTCGCGTCGATCCAAATCCGCCAAATCTGCCCGATCCTTCGCTGAAAAAATTGGCTCCACCTCGACCGTATCGAGGTATGCCAACCGCTCCGCGGCGCCCTGCGCGACACGCTCCTTTTCCGCGATCATCCGTTCCAGGTAAGTTCGGTATCCCACGTCATGAATCACCTCCAAAGAGGCGCGTGCAGTCATAAACGGATCCACCTTCCGTGCTGAGGCGGCACGCTCTACACCGGATCCGACGAAACGCTCTGCAGACATAATCGCTTCCACTATACCAGCTCCGTCCGCGCTTCGCAGGAGACACTTTCCATGATCCATGCTATGGACCACCGACAAAAAAACGACCGCTTTGCTTCGCCGATCGTTCCTCGCTTTCCTATTGCCGAATCGGCATCACAATGTACTGGAACCCCACGTTCCCATCCGCTGGCTTGAGAACGACCGGATTCATCGCATCAATCAGGTGGATTGCGACGCGGTCGGTCCCCATCACGTTCAGCCCATCCATCACGTACTTGTAGTTAAGGAGCGTCTTGTTCGGCTCGCCCGTGACCTCCGCCGCCAATTCCGCCGTATGCGTACCTGTCCCGGAGTCGGAAGACGTCACCACGAGCGATCCGGCCTTGATTTCGAGATGGACATCGTACAGACCTTGACGAGAGAACAAGGATGCGGCACGGATTGCCTTAGCGACCTCTTGCCGTGAGACGGTTGCAACCGTTTTAAACTGCGTGGGGATAATCTGGCGATAATCCGGGAAGGATCCATCAATGAGCCGCGAGACCAGCTCGACGTTGCCATAGCTCACGACGAACTGGCTCTCCGCCATCAGCCAATCAGCCTTTTCCGGAACGCCGACCTCATCTTTATAAGCGCCCAAGAGGCGCCCAACCTCGTTCATGGCTCGCGCCGGGACGATGCACTTGCCCGCATGCGTCCCCGAACCCGCCTGAAGGGCGATAACGCGCTCCGAAAGACGGTAGGAATCGGTCGCCGCGAAGACACAGCGATCATGCCCGCTCATTTCCCCCTGAAAAAAACAGGCGACACCCGCCAACTCTGGCCGGGATTCTGAGGAGGAGACGGCAAACGCGACTTGCCCGATCGCCTCTTTCAACGCACTCGCATCGAGGGAATATCCCCCTTCCGTGGCTAGCTTGGGGATAAACGGAAATTCGGAGGCGGGCAATCCTTTCATGCGTGTCGTCTTGCCGTCCGCGCGAATTTCAAGTGCGTCGCCTTCGAGCGCGAGTTCGATCTTTCCCGCTGATAGCAGGGAAATGTAATCTTGCAACAGCTTCGCCGGGACGGTCCAAGCTCCTTCCTGTTCGACGCGTCCGCGCACCAACGCTGAAACGGCCATTTCTAGGTTCGTGGTGGAGAGCTTCAAGTTCCCGTCTTCCGTTTTCAGGAGGACGTGGCTTAGGATTGGCAGGTTCGCACTCTTTCCAGCCGTGTGTCCGACGAGGGATAACCCTTGGAGCAGGTTCTCTTGCGTGCAGGCGAATCTCATACGTCTTTGTTTTAATGGATAGGTAAAAGAAAGGCAATAACAATCATAAGCCCTGTGTGTAGCGTGGATAAGAGAAGGATTAGGCTAACTTGAGAGAAGAATACGCCGTATTCCGTCCCCATGAACCTTGGAACAAGTTGGGGGACGCCTGTGGCGCGACGTGGATAAAAGGGAGGGGCGAGAGGAATCAACGGTTCATGCACAGCTCCGTCCACGGAGTTGTCGTGAGGTTATCCCTGGGGATGGGTGGGGGAGAAGCGAAAAAACATCCTCAAGCGCTTGCTTGAGGATGTTTGGGGAAAACGGTGGATGATTTGTGGATACCTAGGCATTTACCTGATGGTTATAGAGATGTTCGCGTAATCGGATGAGATCTTGCTTCATCTGCTGGTCGTTCTGCGAGAGCGTGTTGATCTTGTCGCAGGCGTGCATGGCTGTCGTGTGGTCACGGGACCCAAGATGATCGCCGATGGCGGGAAAGGAGCATTTTAATTCTTCCCGGAGGAGGTACATGGCGACTTGGCGGGGGAGGGCGAACCGCCGTTCGCGGCTTTTACCTAGCAAATCATCCAGGGCGACATCGTAATATTTCGTGATGACCTCGATCAGGACGCGCGGCGTGAGCGTCCGCTTGGCGCTTTGAGGAAGGAATCCTTGCAGGATCGGCTCGAGCGTTTGGAGGCTGGGCTGGATGTTCTTGAATTGGTGGTAGGCGATGACCTTATTCAAGATGCCCTCTAGTTCACGGATGTTCGATTGCACGGCCCCGGCGATGATGTGGAGGAGGTCGACCCCGATCGTGTAATTCCGCTCACGGACCTTATTATCGAGAATGGCGACCCGCGTCTCGAAGTCTGGCCGTGAGATGTCGGCCATCATGCCCCATTCGAAGCGGGAAATGAGCCGGCTTTCGAGGGAGTGGAGCTCCTTCGGCGCGCGGTCCGAAGCGATGACGATCTGCTTGTTGGCTTGATGGAGGGCGTTAAAGGTGTGGAAGAATTCCTCTTGCGTGCGCTCTTTTTCCGTCAAGAATTGGATGTCGTCGATAAGAAGCACGTCGACAGTGCGATAGGCGTCCTTGAAGTCGGACCCGTGGCCGCTGCGGACGGAGGCGATGAACTCGTTCGTGAAACGCTCCGACGTGACGTAGCGGACTTTGGCATTGGGTCGTTCCCGCAGCACATGATGGCCGATCGCTTGGAGAAGGTGGGTCTTGCCCATGCCTGCACCCCCATAGATGAAGAGGGGATTGTAGGTCTCTCCAGGGCGTCCAGCGACCGCGATAGAGGCGGCATGTGCGAGCTCGTTGTTTTTGCCGACCACGAAGGCGTCGAATTGGTAGCGCGGGTTGAGCCCGATGTCCGCCCCGCCTGTCGAAGTGTCGGCGGCGGTCGGGGTGCGGAGCTGGGTGCTGAGGGGCTCCTGTTGCGCGCGGAGGACGTCGGCGGCGGTCGTGACGCTCACGGCGGCGAGGGCGTCCATGACGAGGGTGTTCTTCGCTTCCTTGCGGTAGGTGACCTCGCGGACGCCGCCTTGGCTGGCGTTGCGGAGGACCTTGAGGATCATGTCGTGGTATTTGCTCTGCAACCAGGTCTTGGTGTAGTCGTTCGGGACGCAAACGCAGACGCGCCCGTCATCGATGGAGCCGATGAAGGTATGCTTGAACCAGGTCATGAAATGAGACTTCGGGAGGCTCAATTCAAGCTCGCCAAGCGCGGCTTGCCAGAGGGCTTGCGCGTCCATAGATAGGTCGATCCTTTCAGCCTCGGTTGGGCTTGTCAAACCTCCCAAATCCCTGTGGATTTCCTTGGGATTTATCCACAGGCTCCCGTTTCCCGGCCCATCCTTGCCAAAATAATCGGGTTTTGCTAAGCTCTGCCCATTCTACTCATATGGCTACCAAACGAACCTACCAGCGGAAGAAACTGCGTCGCGTGCGCGTGCACGGGTTTCGCTCACGCATGAGCACCCGGGGCGGGCGTGAAGTGTTGTCGCGCCGCCGTGCCAAGGGCCGCCGCCGCATCGCTGTCACGATGCGCAACCCGTAAGCGAAAAAGAGCGCCTCGCGCTCTTTTTTAACGCATTTCCGCATTATGCTGGCCAAACCCCAACGATTACGGCGCATGCGCGATTTCGCGCTGCTGTCCCAACGGGGCCGTCCCGTGTTTTCGGCTAGTTTTACGTTGCGTTTTCGGCAAAGCCAAGAGGCGACCAAGGTGGGGTTCGTGGCCTCGAATAAGCTGTTTCGGCGGGCAAATAAGCGGAACCGGGCCAAGCGTCGGCTGCGGGCCCTCCTCCGCGAGGTTCAGCCGCAATGGCCGGAGAAAATGGACCTGTTATTCATCCTTCGCCCGGAAACGCTGACGTTGCCGTATGCGGAGCTGAAAACGGCCGTCTTGCGGGTCTTTGAGAAGATCCCGGAGGCGCTGACCCAGCCGGTGAAGCCGAAGAAGATGAAGGCGCGGAAGAAAACGTCCGTGATCTACCGTGAGCAGGCTTAGCCTGCTTTTGCATTATGCGTATCCTTGTGCGCGGTCTCATTGCCTTGATCCGATTCTATCAACGAACTCTTTCGTTGGATCATGGGCCGTTCCGGTTTTTGCGACCGTATGGGCAATGTAAGTTTCATCCGACCTGTTCGATGTATGCGATTCAGGCATTCGAACGCTTCGGGGTGGTGAAAGGGGGCTTGTTGGCGGGGAAGCGGATTTTGCACTGCCATCCATGGGCAGAAGGAGGGGTGGATGAAATCAAAAACCGGTAGGCCGTTCCGCCTACCGGTTTTGTTCGAGGACCTGTAAGAGTACGTGTTCCGCTAGGGGAATGGTCACTTGTTTCTCTCTTGAATGGTGCCCTCGTTTCAAATGGATCGTGGTCTTTGGAATGGACAGCAGTTCTGCCAGTAGCTCGATAAGGGCTATGTTTGCCGCGTTTTCACGCGGGGCGGCGGCGAGGCGGACGTGTAGGCGCTGCCCGTCCCAGTGGGCGGTTTGTTGGATGTTACGGGCGTTTACCGTCACGTGGACCGTCAGGGTTGTCATACCTTCCCGCGGATCTCTTTCAGGATCGCGATGTCTTCTGTTACGGTGTCATGCTCCGTCTCGAGATACCAGTTGAGATGGCTGATGAGTGGCTCATTTAGCATCGCTTCGAAGCCGGCGCGGCCAATAAAGCCGCTTCCGATATGTTCGTGGCGGTCCTTGCGGGCGCCGAGGTCGACTTTGGAGTCGTTGCAGTGGCTGATCTTAAGCTTTTTGAGGCCAACGGTTTGGTCAAATGTTTTGAACGTCTCGTGGACGGTGGCTTTGTTGCGGAGGTCGTAGCCGGAGGCGAAGGCGTGGGCGGTGTCGAAGCAGACGCCGAGCTCGGGATGGTCGACCTGGCGGAGGATTTCGGCGACCTCCTCGAAGGTGTCGCCGATGACTTGGCCGGCCCCTGCGGAAATTTCAACGAGAAGTTTCGTTGTTCCAGTGTAGCCGTCGAGGACTTTCTTGAGGCCTTCGGAAACGTGCTTCAAGCCCTCCTCGCGGCCCGCGTCCTTGGCGCTGCCGGGATGGAACATGACGTAGGCGGCATGGAGTTGGGTGCCGCGTTCGAGCTCTTCGCGGATGATGCGGATGGAATTGCCGCGGGTGCGGCCTTCGGCGCTGGCGAAGTTGATGTAATAGGGGGCGTGGATGACCCACTGCTTGAGGTCGAATTCCTTGCAGCGCTGCAAGAAGAGGCTGATGGCTTCTTCCGTCAGGGCAGGTGCGGGGCCGCCTTGGGGGGAGCGCGAGAAGAATTGAAAAACTTCGCAGCCGAGGTCGGCGGCGTTCTGTGGGGCATTGGCGATCCCTCCGGCGACGGAGACGTGGCAGCCGATATGCATATGGGGAGACTTTAGCACGTGTGGCGGAAGTGACAAATCGGGATGGAAAAACCGACCGTGTTGGTCGGGTTAATAGGTGCTGATGAGATAGTTGCCCGGGGCCAGGTATCCTCGATAGCAGAGATCGTCCAGCAGGATGCTGAGGTCGAACGAGTCGTGCGTATCTCGAGGAGGCAGGAGTTGCGGGCAGTGGCCGGTGCGGATGTAGTCGGCGCTCACGGATTCCTCGCAGAGGCTCGCGCGGACGTGATGCTGTCTGGTCTCGTGCCCGCTCATTCCCTTGCGGGTGATGCGATTGTGGACAAGGTCGGGGTCCCCGACGTTGTAGAGCGTGTTGGCGAGTTCGGCGAGGTCGCGGGCCTTGATCTCGATCCAGACGGCTTGGGCGATGGGATTGATTTCCTCGCGGACGTTCGCGAGCCGGGACTTCTCGGTGTCGTAGAGGGACTTGAGGAGGGCGGCGAGTTTGGCTTGGCGTTCCGGATCGATCGAGTCGTCGAAGCTCTTGAGAATGCCTGCAGCCCGCTTGTCCCAGTTGCGGGGTTTCGGGTGCGGGCTATCATCGTGGGGACGTTCGTCTTCGGCGGTCGCCAGGCGGACGACGACGTGGGCGAATTGTTCGGCGCTGCGTTCGGTCATGAGGGGCTCCTTCGTGCGCAAAATATCGGAAATATGGCTTTTTGTCAAGATGTCGGTGTCCGGAAGCGAAAAAAAGATCCCGACCTGGGGATCAGCGCAGCCAGCGCTTGGCGAAGGCGGGAGTGAAGATGTGGAGTTCGCCGTTTTCGACGATCAGGATGACGGTCACGCCCTCGGAGGTGAGTTGGACGCGTTCGCCGTTGCCGATGAGGAGGTGGCCTGAGCCGCATCGCGTTATCGTGCCGCCATCTACGGAGCTCGAAGAGAGAATCTGTCTGAGGAAGTCGGGCGTATCCCCCTCGATGGGTCCCAGCGTCCCCTCGGGAACGGAGACGAGGGCCCCATCAAACGCCTTTCCTGGGAGGCGGATCAGCAGGCGGAGACGTTCGGTAGATACGACCTCGACGGCCCGGAGCGGGATCGCTCCCAGTCCGCTGGAACGATCTACGTGGATCGATCTCGTCGCCACCTGCTCACGCGTCCGGACGGGGATGGTGGCGTACACGGAATGCCCGGGTGCCCCGCCATTCGCCCAGGTCACGAGCGTGCAGGCGAGGACTTCTTGGGGGTCTGCGGCGAAGGCGGGGTACGTGGTGATGTACCGCGTTTCGGATCGTCCTTTGACGGAAGCCGCCCCTTCTTTCACTCGTTCCGAGGTTGGCTGAGGAATGCCGATGTGGCCGACCAGGTAGGGTGTGTTCACACAGTCGGAACCGGCCCAGACCCAGCGTCGGAGGCCCTCGCGTGTGCGTTCTTCGGCCTTGGGGAAGGGGGCGAGCTGGTAGGGACGCCAGAGGGTGCCAGGGATCATGACGGGCTCCTTTCGAGGTGCGGGGGGACGGTAGCGGGGAATGGGGGCGATTATCATACTCGCCTCTAAAGAAATGACCCGCTTTTGGCGGGTCATTTCTTTTCTTGCAGGCGTTGTCCGTTGAGGACGTAGGTCTTTCCGAACCAGGAGAAAGCGACGTCGGCTTCGCCGCGGGCCATGATGAGCGGTTCGAGCCGGACCGATCCGGCCGCCGTACTCGTGGGTGTGGGCGGATTGGGGAGCGTGAGACTGGAGAGGGTCGTCATCTTGTCGTTTCTCATCGTGATCGCTTCTGCGAGCCAGTGTTGGCGTGGCTCGGACCATCGGATGAAGGTGTACGGGTCTTCTGGTCTTGGAGGATTGAAGAAAAATTGCATCTGCTGACGATTCGACGGATCGCTCAAATCATCCCTCTCGAAAACGAGGCCCTGTTCGCCGATTCTGCGTGTATAGCCATCCTTATCCACGACGAAAAACTTTTCTAAGGAGACCGGCCCGTTGCCTCCGTCCTGATAGCCTAGCAAAACCTCATCATTTGAGATCCAGATCGGGGCGATGAGCGGGAGGACGTCTCCGCGGATCGGTGTGGGCACCTTGGTCCAGATGATGTCATTTATCCGTTCCCTCATGAAATAGGAACAATTGAAGATGCAACGATCACGAACGGACGTTGAGGCCATCCCATCGAGATTTTTATCGCTCATGACGAAGAACGTGTGTTCTCCATCTGGTGACGTGGAGCTTGCCACGACGAACGAGGAGCTGGACGCGCGTTCGAGGAGCAGGTTGCGATACGTGTATTCTGTTTCAGAAAATCGTTGTTTCACGGTCTCAAAATCGTCTGACTCACTTGCTTGGAGGGGCCGTCCGCTCTGCACGGACTGCATCGTCGGTATGGACCGATGCGGGCGCAGGCTCATTGCTAATGCCACGAGCAGCAAAAGAACCAACGCCAAATAAAATGGTTGCGTATGCGAAGGAGCGGCCTTTTTCATGGGGCGATGATACCACAGAAACCAAAAACCGCGTTATGCGGTTTTGGAAATGCATTCCTTCTTGAGCCATTCGATGGTCTTACGATTGCGGAGCATGGTGTGGACGTAGTCGCGGTATTCGGCGGAGGCGACCTGTTCGCGCGAATCCTTGTCGTCCGGGCGGAGGGTGCCGAGGATGCGGTCGATTTCGGTGTCGACCTCTTCGGTGGTCGGTTCGACGCCCTGTTCTTTGGCGAGATGCTTGATCAGGACGGCGGTCTTGATGCGGCGGATGGCTTGCGGGACCATCTCGAGGCGGAGGTCATCCATCGTCTTCTTGATGGTGGCGAGGTATTGGTCCCAGGCGCCGCCCTGGTCTTCGATGCCTTGGCGCAATTCCGCGAGCATGCGGCGGACTTCCTCGTTGACGAGGGGTTCCGGGGCGTCCTCGATGTCGGAGCCGTCGACGAGTTTGGTCAGCATCTCGATCTCGGCGGCCTCGTTGGCGCGTTGTTCGGCCTCGAGGGTGAGGTTCTCGCGCAGCTTGCTCTTGAGCTCTTCGGCGCTGCTGAGGCCGACGCCCTTAGCAAACTCGTCATCCACGACCGGGAGGGTCAATTCATGCACGGCCTTAGCCTTCACGTCGACCTGGACCGGTTGGTTGGCGAGATGCTTTTGGTAGTGTTCAGCAGGGAAGATGACCTCGATCGTCTTCTGTTCGCCGACTTTCATCCCGAGGAGCTGTTCGGCGAAGGAGGGGAGGTAGTGGGCCTCGTTGAGGTAGACCTTGTAATCCGAACCGGTGCCGCCTTCGACGATCACGCCGTCCTTTTTCATTTCGACGTCGATGGTGAGGACGTCTTCCTTGCCGGCGGCGCGGTCGACGGGGCTTTCGGTGCGGCGCATCTTGCGCATCTGCTCGAGCGCCTCGGTGACCTGGTCATCGGTGGCGGGCTTGTTTTTTTGCTCAACCTTGCAGTCTTTCAGTTCGGCAACACGCTTCACGGCCGGTTCGACGGGGACGACGCAGTGGAACTGGAAGGCTTCGCCCGGAACAAGCTTATCGACGTTGATGCTCGGCGAGCCGATGGCGGCGATATTTTCGCTCAATAAGGCCTTCACGTAGAAGGCGCGGATGATGCGTTCGAGGGAGGCTTCCATGATCGCCATGTCGCCATAGACGCGCTTGCCTTCGCTCATCGGCACGTGGCCCGGGCGGAAGCCGGAGAGGGGGCGTTGTTCGGAGAGGTTTTTCAAGCCTTCTTCGAGGTAAGCGGCGTATTCGTGAGCTTCAACAGTGATCTCGAGCTTGATTTCGGAGCCGGTCAGGCGGGTCGTGGTGATGGCGGGCATAGGCCTGGAGGATAGGGAAAAATGGAGGAGGCGTCAAACCCAGGATTTGGACGATCGGAAAGGGGTTGTCGCTTGCCAAATATGGCTAATCTAAGTACCATCCGCTCCATATGGCTCTCCAAATCGGCATCGTCGGCCTTCCCAACGTCGGCAAATCGACGTTATTCGCGGCGATCACCAAGAAACAGGTGGATTGTGCGAATTATCCATTTTGCACGATTGATCCCAACGTGGGCGTGGTTGAGGTGCCGGATGAGCGGCTGGAAGCCCTCGCTAAGCTCGACCAGAGCGCGAAAATCGTGCCAACGGTGATTGAGTTCGTGGATATTGCGGGGTTGGTCAAGGGGGCTTCGGAAGGGCAGGGGCTGGGCAACCAATTTTTGGCGAACATCCGTGAAACCGACGCGATCGCACAGGTCGTGCGCGCGTTTGATGATACGAACGTGATCCATGTGGATGGGTCGATCAATCCGATGCGTGATGCGGATACGATCAATACGGAGCTTGCGCTGGCGGATTTGGATGTGCTCGGGAAGCGTCTGCAGAATATCGACAAGCAGTTGCGTTCGGGAGCGACGAAGGTCTTGCAGCAAGAGAAGGATGTCGTCGAGAAGGCGCAAAAACTGTTGAACGGAGGTCAGATGTTGCGTGATGAGGCTTGGACCGAGGATGAGCGGTTGATCTTGCGCGGCCTCCATCTCCTGACGATGAAACCGATGCTCTACGTCGCGAACGTGAGCGAGACGCAGATTCAGGATGGAAGCTGGAAAGAGCGGGTTTCTGGGTTGAAAGGGCTTACGGTGCCCGTCTGCATCAAGATGGAATCGGAATTGGCAGGTTTGGTGGGGGAGGAGAAGCGGGAATATCTGGCGTCGGTCGGGCTGGCGTTGTCAGGTTTGGATGAATTGATCCGCGCTTCCTATGAATTGCTGGGACTGCTTACCTTCTTCACGAGCGGAGCTGATGAAGCACGAGCCTGGACGATCACGCGCGGCACAAAAGCCCCGCAAGCCGCGGGGAAGATCCATACCGACTTTGAAAAGGCCTTCATCCGCGTCGAGGTGACGCCCTGTGGCGACTATCTCCGTGAAGGCGGGGAAGCGGCGTGTCGGGCGAAGGCGCTGACGCGCATTGAAGGCAAAGAATATACGGTGCAAGATGGCGACGTCTGTTATTTCCGGGTGAACGCCTAGGATCAAGAGGAAAACGAACGCTTAGGCGCTCGTTTTTTTTGGTCTTGCGGAAGGAGGGCTTTTCCGGAACGGGGTGAGAGGATGTTCCGCTTCTTTGCTGCGTATCCGTGGCTCTTCGTGTGGCCATGGTTTTTCGGGATCGCCCTCGCTTCCTTTATGGAGGGGAGGGCGCTGGTTTGGGCGATCGGTGCCGTTTCTCTTGAGCAACAGTTCCTACGTGTGTGTTGGATGGGTTGTCTGTTCGGGTCGATCTTTGGGGCGTATTTTTTGCCGCCACAATGGCGAAACCTGTCCGTGCGGTCGTATAGCGTACGCGTAGAACGGTTAACTCCGCGGATGGAGCTTGTCGTAAGCACGTGGGCAGAAGCGTTACGGGATGAGGGTCGCGCCCGCTTTGCCCTCGTCCTGCCGCCGCGTGAGGCGATCTTGGCGGCGGCGATGCTGTATGGGGACGCGAACTTTTCGGCGGTGGATCGTGCGAAGGTTCGGGCGGTGGGATTGTCGCATCTCGTGGCCGTGTCAGGGGCGAACATTCTCTTTCTTTTATTGATGTTTCGCTTGGTCTGGCGGCGGGTCATTCGTGCTGCTCATGGGCGATTTCTTGCCGATGTTATCGGGATTATTGCGATCGTTGTCCTGACGGGGGCGTCGACTTCGGTCGTGCGCGGTGGGTTGATGCTTGTGCTATTCGGCGGGGCGCGTCTGTACGGACGGCGGCCGATGTTTGGACGCATCCTGCTGTTGGCGGGATTCCTGCTGGTGTTCGTCGAGCCGCGAAGGCTGTTGTTTGATGCGGGATTCCATCTCTCGTTCTTGGCGTGCATCGGCTTGTTACATGCATCTGAACGCGGTCAGGCGCAGGATCTCTTGGAGCGTTTTTCGGTGCGGGGGAGTTGGTATACGTGGATTTGGACGGCACCTTACCAGCTGTGGTTTTTCGGAAGCGTGTCATGGTTGGGATTGTTGGCGAACGTCCTCGTCCTGTTCATCGTTCCGTGGATTCAGGCATTGGCGCTATTGGCTTGGCTGATTCCGGTGCGTGTTTTGGCGATGCCTTTGCAGCTCTGCCTTTCCTACCTTTGGGTCGTCGTCGATTGGGCGAGTCCGTTTTCGTATCCACTGACGATGGCACCACGCCAAGCCTTTTGGTTGATGTCGGCGGCGTATGCCGTCCTGATCATTCAGCTTATCCACAAACGGATGCGCCATTGGCGACGTCTGGCGTCGTCGCTCGTCGACAGGTCGACGCTCTGGATCGGGATGCGGTTGCTGTGGAACGCGCGTTGGCTGCCTTTCTTTCTCGACGCGAACCCCGATTTGTTGCGTGAAACGTTCGTCCCTATGCTGGAAGTATCCGCACAGGATGTGGTCGACGAGCGCCTCTTGAGAACTCGGCTTGAGGATGGCTCGCGTTCGCGGTGATGACGGCGAACGATGAGTGTGTGGATCAGGCCGTTCCTGGACATGAACGCGTTTGGTGTGGGTAAGGAAGGCGTCCGCGCTTTCTTGATCCGCATTGGACTCGTTTACCTTCGGGGACGGAAGAGAACTGTCGGGATTGATGGGCCCCAAGAGTAAAACCAAGGTTTTCCTCCCACGACCTTCGCCTGCGAACTCAGTTCGAATGTGAAGGTGGTGAATCGGTGTCCGTTCAATGGCCTTGTGCCGCAAGATAGTTCTGGTTCGGATGGTCGTTCTTTCGGGGAGAAAAGGAAGGCTCGTCCGTTTGCTGAGAAGTGCTTTCGCGCCTTGTCGGCGGTGGGGCGAGCTTTTCTCGTCGGATAGAGGGTTCCGCAAGAGGTCAAGGAGGAAAAAAATGCGGCACGCAGATCGGTTCTGGTATGGCATGATCGTGCTGTGGGCCCTGGTGGCCCTTGGGACGCTGTTCACGGCCTGTGATTTTCCCATGGGGATCGTCGAGGGAGAGAGCGAGACGGCGCCCGGCTGCGCCCTGGAGAGCTTCCAGGAGCCCTGGGGGACGGATCTGCGCGGAGTTGCGCCGGCGCGCGGCTTCCTGGCAGAAGGGACGCACCTCGGTCTGGATGTCGGCCTCCCGGAAGGGCGGCCGATCATGCCCATCGGCTGCGGGATCGTCCGGATCGCGCGGGCCGCTCGAGGGTACGGGACGTTCGTCGTCGTGATCGAGCATCGGCTTGCGGCGGGTCTCAGTCTGCTGAACGGTAACGGCGAGCGCGTGTTCGTCGACCGGTTCCTCTCGATCTACGGGCATCTTCGGCCTACTCCGGATCGTGGGGGAATCGGGACGGCGCTCGACCTGCGTCCCGGAGCCGTCGTGACGGCCCGTACGGTCATCGGCTATGTGCAGCACCGTTCGCTCAATGGGGACGGCGATGAGCATCTCCATTTCGGGATCCGTCTGCAGACGGCCGAGGCCGCACAACGCGTCGATTCGATGGCCTGGTTTCGGGGATATGACACGACACCTTCGCAGAAGGGCTGGTTCGCTGACCCGCAAGACGTTTTTTCGCGTCTGCGTCAAGCATTCGACCACGGCCCGTCGATGCCGGACGGATCGGCCAGAACGGATGCGACGGTATCGGTGGATCGGGCATCCGTTGCTGATCGCCCGCTTGAGGCGGCGGTCAGGGCGGATCTTCCTGTCGTTTCAGAACAGTCGGGTGTGGAGATGGATGCGTCTCCGCCTCCGCTGCGTGACGCGACGGTTATGGACCGGACGACGCCTGCTACGCCGGCTGATGCCGGGATGGACGGCGGGAGCATGATTCGTGCGGATGCGCCGTCTGATCGTGAGCCTATTTCGACGGAAACGCTCATCCGTTATGAATTTCGGATCGATTCCGAGCTTCGCGTCACACGTCCCTATCGGTTGCGTGACGTGTGGTGGCGACCCATCACCTGTCACAATACCGGTTCCAACGAGCCCACTGTCACTTCGGACGGGTGGGTGCGCTGCGAGGCCTCTCGGCTCGCGCTATTCGATGGCTCCTCCTTCCTGCCGGATCATCCCGATTGGGGTGATTCTGGCCAAATCGGGACCGTCGCGAACGTTCCGGCGCGCTGCACGCCGGTCAGGGGCGCTTCCTGGCGTCTCACGGAACTCGCTGGAGGCCGCGTCCTCTACGATGGACCGGCTTCCGCGCTCCATTGTCGGGCTGTCGGAACCCAAGACCGCTGGCAGTTCCCCGAATGAATCTCGCCCGGTCCGCT